>JBGQKM010000044.1:0-25702 GCA_041499515.1 Planctomycetia bacterium
GCTGAATCCGCTGAGCAGATGCGCGCGAGCCAGTTCGAGTCCCGTCCACACGATCGGCGCGGCCACGATCGGCGAGATGCGCAGCGTGTGAACGGCCACCCGGCTGAGCCCGACGAATGCCGGAAAATACAGCGCCAAATAGAACGACAAGGCCAGCCAGCCGATGCTCGTGGCCCAATGCGGCAGCGTCATCCAATACAGGGCAGCCAGGTAAAAGACAAAACTCGCCAGCCACAGCGCCGCGTAGGGACGTTTGCCCGAGAGACTTCGCCGTCGAATCACTATTACCCACGGCACCGGCGCTAACCATGCCAGCGGAGCCAGCGCCAGCGGCGGCATGGCCGCCCACCACAACGACTGGCCCACAAGCGCCAGGGCCAGGCTCGATCGCCACCAGGGCCGCGGCTCAGCAGATTCGGCGCCGGCAGGCACGGTCGTCGAACGCAAGGCGGGGCGGGCAAGGGTGGAGGCAATTCCCATGCTACTAGCGTAGGAGGATTCGCGGTATTTGCCCAGAGCGATTGCCCGCTCGCCGCGGCCGGTTCTCGCTTATCAGCGGCGCGGCAACCGTAACACGCGCACCGTTTCGCCGGCCCGGTAGGCCCGTTCTCCGGGCGGAAAGTAGGCCAGCGCGTTGGCCTGGACCAAGGTGCGCAGATCTCCGGAACCTTGCCAGCGCAGCGGTTCCACCCGATGGCGGCCATCCACGTTCGCCAGCCGCGCGGGGAAATACGCGGGCCGATCGCCCCGCTGCAGGTGATCGACGGCCAGTTCGGCCGCGACTTCCACCAGCGACGTGTCACCACGGCCCGCCAACTGCCCAATCGCCGGCCGCACGAACAACTCAAAACACACCAGACTGCTGACCGGATTGCCCGGCAGCCCGAACACCAACCTGTCGACCGAATTGCGGGCCAGCACGCCAAACCACAGTGGTTTGCCAGGCTTGAGATGTACCTTGTGAAAAACTTGTTGCACCCCCAACTCGGCCAACACGCCCGGCACCAGGTCGAGCACGCCGGCCGACACGCCGCCGGAAATAACCAGCACGTCGTGCTCCAGCCCGCGGGCGATCAACGATCGAAGTTGCTGCGCGTCGTCGCGCGCGATCTGCAAATCGACCACGGCGGCGCCGGCCGCCTGCGCGGCGGCCAGCAGCATCGGTCCGTTGCTGTTACGAATGTGTCCCGGCGCGGGCATTTGCTCCGGCGGCACCAGCTCGTTTCCGGTGGCCAACACGGCCAGCATGGGCCGCCGCACGACGCGGACTTGCATGCGCCCGACTTCGGCTAGCACGCCGATCTCGACCGGTCGCAGTTCGCAACCGGATCGCAACACCACGTCGCCGCGCGCCATCGAGGCGGCCCGACGCATGATGTTCTGTCCCACCACGACGCGGCCGGCCGTCAAATGCACGCGTTCCGGCCGACTTGCCGGGGCCACCGGCTGCGACTGTTCGATCATCACCACGGCCTCGGCGCCGTCGGGCAGCGGTGCGCCGGTCATCACGCGAGTCGCCCGGCCGCGGGCCACCGTGCGCGTGGGAAGGGCTCCGGCCGTGACTTCCTCCAAGATTTCCAATTCCGCCAGACCATCGGACAGATCGGCGGCGATCACGGCATAGCCATCGACCAGCGATTTGTCGTAGGGGGGCGAGTCGACGTCGCTCTTAATGTCTTCGGCCAGCACCAGCCCCAACGCGTCGCGCGTCGGACACTCGACCGCGCCGGCCGCTTTCGCCCGCGCGAGCACCTGTCGCAGTGCTTCCTCGACGCTCAGCATGATCGGACTCGCGAGGTTTTATTTGCAAAGGGACCGAAGCAAGCCGCGGCTCGACTAGCCATGCCCGGCGGCGACTCCGGCTGGGGCGACTTCCAAAAACCGCTCCAACAGCTTGCTGCCCGAGAGGGTCAAAAAACTTTCGGGATGAAATTGCAAGCCGAACAACGGATAGCGCCGGTGTCGAATGCCCATGATCTCGCGCGAGCCATCGGGCGCGTCGCTCCAGGCGCAGACGACGAAATCGGGGTTGAGCGTGTCGGGCCGGATGATCAGGCTGTGATAGCGGGTGGCTTGCAGCGGGTTCTCGAGGCCGGCGAACAGGCCCTGATTGTCGTGATGGATCCAATCGGTCTTTCCGTGCATCAAGCGGTTGGCGCGGACGATCGTGCCGCCGGTGGCCTGCCCAATGGCCTGGTGCCCCAGACAAACGCCCAGCAGCGGGATCTGACCGGCGAAGCGCGTGACGGCGGCGCACGAGATGCCCGCCTCGCTGGGCGTGCAGGGGCCGGGTGAAATGATCAGGTGCGTGGGCCGTTTGGCGGCGATCTCGTCCAGCGTGATCCGATCGTTGCGATACACCTCAAGCTCAAGCGCCGGATCGATCTCGCCCAAGCGCTGCACGAGGTTGTAGGTAAACGAGTCGTAATTGTCGATCAAAAGAATCATTGGAGATCACGAAGCCCGGATCACGAAGCCCACCATCGACCGCGGGATAGGATAGCCGAAGTATATCACGAGCAGGCCGGCGAGAGCCAAAACGGCGTGAGCCGGTCGCGTTTTAGGGACGCCGCCGGACCCCCCTGGGTTCAGTTCTGATAGCTCGAATCTTCGCCGAGCACCCATTTGTCAGGACGCATATCGATGGCGGCCTCGCGAGGCCGCTGGTTCTTAGCGTTTGTGATGGCTCGCCAGGGAGGATTTCTTCCGCTCCAGCTCCTCGGGCGTGGCGCGCTGCACTTTGGCCAGCCGAATCACTCCGCTTTGGGCATCGGCCCAGTTTCCCCCTCGCGCCAAATCAATGATCGCCTGGAACGTCGCCCAGGTTTCGTCGCTCATCTTACCGGCGGCGCGCCGCTGGGTAATCAGATTCGCGTTGTCCTCGACCCAATCGGAGCGGCGGGCCGAGACGGCCGTGCGCAGCGAATCGATGAGCCGATAATTGTTCGCGCCGACCTGCGGCGGGCCGCCGCAACCGCAGACCACCAGCAGTCCCATGAGCAACCCTCGCGCCAGCGCCATCGGGCCCGCCACTGGACCGCCGGTGCCGCGCGCCATAATCGAGTCGGTGCGTCTCATGGTTCTTCGCTTTCCACTTCATTACCGGCGCGCGAGGCCATGGCCGACCAGACAAGTTGATTGATCAACTCGGATATAAAGCGGACGCTGCCGTCTCCAAACAGAACGTAGCAACCTCCGGAGTGCTCCGAATACACCGCATCGGGATCGCCGCTGGTATTGGGAGGCAGGATGACCGATGGCAATTCGTCGCCCGGCCCCGAGTGCATGTTGATCTGCGGCGCCGCCAGATCGCAGTCGCCAAAAGGGAAGTCCGGACCCGGGCAAGTCACGGCGCCCGGCACGATGCCGACCCATGTCGAGTCGCTGTGCAACGGCGTCTGTTCGCCGACAAATATCGTACGGCTCGTGCCGTCGCTGACATCCTGCATGCGAATGCGGCTGTTGCGAAACAAGACGCCATCGGCGAACGCGGTCAGGTTCGGCGCCGGGTTGTCCCAGACGTTCAGCCGGCCGGCGCAGGCCACGTAATGGGCGCGCGCGAAGACCGCCAGCACCGTCCCAGTGGCGTCCTTGACTTCATAGGTCGTCGACGCATCGCTGACGCTGGGGCAGCAAAAGCCGGCTATCGAGCGCTGCGCGGCCTCGGCATTCGACGGCGCCCAACTCGGCGATTTCAGATCCAAACTCTCGCGGACGTTTCCCAATTCCAAAAACGGCATGATTTGCACTAGAAACGTCCAGCCCGGGCCGGCGTCGCCGGTGTCGGGATCCGCCACGCCCATCGCGCCACCCGGCTGCGATTGATAGGCGCTGGGATAGTACTTGCTCGCATCGTGAAAACTCTGGATGGCCAAGCCAATCTGCTTGAGATTGTTGGTGCATTGCGCGCGCCGTGCGGACTCGCGGGCCGCTTGAACCGCCGGCAGCAGCAGTGCCGCCAGCACGCCGACAATGGCGATCACGACCAACAATTCGATCAAGGTAAAGCCCCGCGGCGGCCGTCGCCGCGCGCGTCGGCGACTAAATTTTGTGCTCGGTTCCATGAAAGGGAGCCTCCACACCATCAGACTCGCTGGCAAAAAATGGGCGCGAGATGCCACACGTTGACGGCCCAGGCGACATCTCGCCGGCCGGCACGCGTGCGCGTGCCCTCGTCCACGACAACACGGAAATGGTCGTCAGACGCGAGGTGGTGGGATCGGAGGAGCGAGTTCCAGAGAATCGAGCTGCGGCGCGTCGAAGGCGAGCCACTCGACGACGTCCCATTGAAATTGCCAGCCGGCAGCGGGCGATACCGGCAAGACGGCGCCGCTCTGGCACCAAAAATCGGCCAGCCCACGGCATTGGCGAGCCATGATGCCCACCACGAACGTCAATCGCGCAGCTCTGGCGCTGGGTTCGCGGCAGCTTGGGCCTTGGTGCTGGTCGCCCGATGGCTCGTGCGCGTCGGCAACCGCCCGCGCTTCGCGATGCGCGCAGCAACCGCCTGGTCGATTCCCGGCGGCCAGCGCGGCTAGGTGCTCGTGTTCGTGGGCCTCGGCGGCCACCGCGGCCAGCAATTGCCGAGGCGGTTCCACGTGGTGTTGGCGAGCCCAGGCCAATTTTTGGCTCGACGAATAACAGCAACAATGATCCCAGCATTGTTCGGCCGTCAAGCAGCCGCAGGCGTGATGCTGGCACGGAAAGGGCCTATCCGACGGCTTACCGACCAGCGCCGGCAGCGGCAGCCCGACCGTGGTCACGACGTACGCGCTCAAGGCAACGACCGTCACCAGCCATCGGCGCCAAAATGCACCACGTCGATACCAACTCGCAATTTGCATGCGTTGAACCAGGCAGCCTAAGCACGATCGAACTCGCTCGCCAACACGCCTCGATCCTAGACCCCTCGGACAACCGCTGTCAACAATTGCGTCCATGACAACGCATTGGGGACCCCAATCCTTGTGGGATTTCGACAAGCATGGTCAGGCCCATGATTGTGCCAGGTATTAGAAAATGGCCGCGTGACCGTGGCGGTCGCTGGCGTCTGCTGGAAAGCAGCGACAACCCGCGCTAACACGCCTTAAACGCTTGGCACCACGAGAGATCACACCGTTGGTGCAGGCCGATCGACAACTGCTCTTCTATAGATCGGCGGACGTTTGTACTATTTGCCCCACGACCGGCCGAGCCATCGCGGTCGGGCGTGCCGTAACAAACCGCTTCCGTTCGAGAGACCAACGGGTGACGTCATGAACAATCTAGGTGTCTTTGGCTGGATTCGAGAAAGCGTCCGACGATCCGTCCTCTTGGGCTTCTCGGACGCCGTCGAGCAATTGGGCACCGGCGCCGACCAAAGCGAGCCGATCCACCCTCAATTGGCCGCCGTGCTCCGGCAGGCCGCTCCCGCCGCGATCGCCCATACCGCCGAACGGCCCACGACCAAATCCGAACGCAAACGGCTGGGACGTTCGCTGGAACAACTCAGGCACAGCGGTGCCACCAAACCGGCCGAAAGCACCTAGCGGCCGTCGCGTTTGCATGCCGGCGGCCAATGGCCGCATTGGCATCGCCTTTCGGACGAGCGTGGGCAAGATGCCCGCGGCGCCCATCAACCCTAGTCGAGCAAGCCACTTAGGACTTTTCGCTCGAATTGGCCAGTCGTGGCATCGTCCCTGCGCGTAGCGACCGCCTTCCAGACCCCAGGTACTTGACGGCGTCTGTCCAATGGGATTTACTGACCGGATGGTCGGTAGAATTCATATCGCCCTGCGGCGGTCGTAATTTTCAGCGTCTCCCAGCCCTCAGACCCTGGTCCCTGCGAGCCGACGAAGTGAAATCTCCCAAAAAACCCGCCATTGCCGCCGAGTGCGACCGGACGATCGACATTTACACCAAGGCCGCGGAAATCTTCCACTTTCAGGGGTTTGACGCCACGTCGATGAGCAACGTCGCAGCGGCGGTCGATCTGACCAAGGCCGGTCTGTATTACTACATCGAGAGCAAAGAGGATCTTCTGTTTGCCATCATGAACTACGCCATGGAGCGGCTGGAAACCCTGGTGATCGAGCCCTCGCGCGAGGTGGCCGACGCCGAAGCCCGGCTGCGAAGCATCCTGGAGCGGCACGGACGGCTGCTGACCGAAGGGAACAAGGCGATCACGATCCTGACCGACGAAATCGAAGGTCTCAAACCGAAACACCGCAAGCAGATTTTGGATCGCAAGCGCGTCTATTTCGATTTCGTGCGCGACACGCTCGAAGCGTTGCGCGCCGAAGGTAATCTGCGCAGCGTGAACACCACCGTCGCCACCTTTGGCTTGTTCGGCACCTTGCTCTGGTTGCCGCGCTGGTTTCGCCCCGAGGGCCGGCTGACCGGTGAACAAGTGATCGCGGAAATTGTCGAAATTGCGGTGGGCGGGCTGCTGAAGAATTCGTCGCAGGCTTAAAAACACATGCACATCGTCGTTTGCATCAAACAGATTTTGGATCCTGAAATTCCGGCGCGCGACTTTCGAGTCGATAGTGCCCGCCGCGAAGCCGAACGCGGCAGCGCCAACCTGGTCGCTAATATCTTTTGCGAAAACGCGCTGGAAACGGCGCTGCAATTTCGCGAGGCGCACGGCGGAAAAATTACGGCGGTGAGTTGCGGGCCAGAGGGCGCCGAAGACGTGTTGCGCAAGGCGTTGGCACTCAAGGCCGACGACGCCGTGTTGATCGTCAACGACGCGGCCGGCAATCCCGACCCGCTGTTCGTCGCCCGCACGCTGGCGGCCGGCATTCGCAAGCTCGGCCCGTTCGACGTGGTGATGGTGGGGCGCGAAGCGGGCGATTGGGGCGCGGGGCAAACCGGCGGATTGCTGGCCGAAGAGCTCGGCCTGCCGTGCGTGTCGTTCGCCGACAGTCTCGAGCCGGGCGCGGCCGCCGGCACCGTCCAGGTCAAGCGACAGACCGACAGCGGTTGGGAACTCCTCGAATCGACCACGCCGCTGGTCGTGACGATCACGAACCACGAAAAAAACGTGCCGCGGATTCCCAAGACGCGCGACGTGATGCAATCGTATCGCAAACCGCTGACCCGCTGGAGCCTGGCCGAATTGGACATCGATCCGGCCACGGCCAACGCGTACTACGAGGTGGCCGAGCTGTTCATTCCGCGCAAGGAAACTCAGTGCGAATTTATTTCCGGCGACACGCTGGAAGCCAAGATCGACGCTTTTGCCAGCCGCGTGACCGAAGTCATGCGCTCGCTGTAAGCCAACAAACTCTTCCAAGCGAGAACCACCGTGCAGGATGTCGTCTGCTGTTTATGGTCCAGGGCCGGTTTCGATCGTGCCGCGCAAGGCCTGCTGGGAGCCGGCCGCCGGCTGGCCGATAGCACCGGCGGGAAATTGCGCGCCGTGGTGCTCGGCCCGGCCGACGACGCGCTGGCCCGAAGCGCCGCGGCCGTGGCCGACCTGGTCGTGATCGCGGATCATCCCCTGCTTGACCAGTACCATCCCGAAACCTATCTGACCACCCTGACCGCGCTGGCCAAACAATCGCAACCCCAGGCCGTGCTGTTGGGCAACGACACGTATAGCCAGGAGTTGGCCCCGCGGCTGGCGCATCGCCTGGGCGGAAGCTCAGCCGGCGACGCCGTGGGAATCGCGGCGGCCGGCGATCGGCTGCGCGTGACGCGCGGCGTTTACGGCGGCAAAGCCACGGCCGTGATCGCGCTGGCGCGCTCGCCTGGCGTCGTTTGGGTGCGCGCCCGCGCCATGGCGCCGGCCGAACCCGGCGCTCGAGCGCCAGGCGAAGTGCAAAAAGCACAACTCGATCTGCAAGCCGACCAGCGGGTCAAGGTCGTTTCACGCCACGTGGAAGCCAAAGAGGGCGTGCGTCTGGAAGAAGCCCGGCTAATTGTCGCCGGCGGGCGAGGGCTGGGCGGCCCGGAGCCGTTTCAGCAGTTGCAGGCGCTGGCCCAGGTCATGGGCGCTCAAATGGCCGCCTCGCGGGCCGCTTGCGACGCCGGCTGGGTGCCTCCCTCCTGGCAAGTCGGCCAGACCGGCAAGAAAGTCTCCCCGGAATTGTACCTGGCCATCGCCATTTCGGGCGCCAGCCAGCACATCATGGGCATCGCCGACTCGAAGGTGATCTGCGCGATCAATCGCGATCCCGACGCCCCGATTTTCAAACACTGCCGCTTCGGTTTGGTGGAAGACTATCAAAAAGTCGTCGGCCCCCTGCGCGACAAACTCAGCCACCCGACATGAACGATCCCCAACAGGCCACTCGCGAAGTTCTGTGGAACATCCGCCACGTGTGGGTGATGTACGCGCTATTGGCGCCGACGCTGGCCACGGCCGCTTACGGAATTTATCGCCGCGTCAGATTATGGCGTCGCGGAAAGAGCGAGAACCGTTTCGATCGGCCCGGCCAACGGCTGGCCCGATTGCTCAAGTACGCCCTGCTGCAACTACTCACCTGGCGCAGACTCTATCCCGGCGCGTTTCACGCGATGATTTTTTGGGGGATGATCGTTCTGACCATCGCCACCACGGTGGTCATGATCGATTACGATTTTGGCATTCCGATCATGCGCGGCCGGTTTTATTTGGTGTTTCAATCGCTCGTGGTCGACGTTTTCGGCGTGCTGGCAATGATCGGCGTCGGCATGGCCGCGGTCCGGCGGTGGATCGCGCGGCCGACACACCTGGTTTATACTCGCGAGGCGTCGGCGATTTTACTGGTAATCTTCGCGATATTGGTCACTGGCTTCTTGATCGAGGGCTGGCGCATCGCGGCGACCGACGATCCGTGGGGCGGCTGGTCGCCTTTTGGCAACCTGGTGGCCGATGTCTCGCGGCCGCTCTTGTCGGTCGAATCGCTGAAAACGGCCCACGTCCTGACGTGGTGGACCCACTTGCTCTTGGCGTTCGGTTTCATCGCCTGGGCGCCTTACACCAAGATGGCCCACGTCGTCACCTCGACGCTCAACATCTACACCGCGCGGCTGGCGCCGATCGGGGCGAGCTTGCGAAAGATCGACTTCGAGAGCCCCGAGGCCCTGGGCATCCGCTCGCTCTCCGGCTTCACCTGGAAAGATCTGCTCGATTTCGACGCCTGCACCGAGTGCGGCCGTTGCACCTTGGCCTGCCCGGCACATCGGGTGGGCAAAGCGCTTTCGCCGCGCGACATCATTCTCGATCTGCAAAAGCTGATGCACGATCCGGGCCACGATTTTGCGCAGCCGTACCTGGGCGCGACGCCTGCGCTTGCCAACGAAGTGATGTGGGAGTGTACGACCTGCGGCGCCTGCGTCGAAGCCTGCCCGGTGTCGATCGAACAGATGCCAAAAATCGTCGACACGCGACGGTTTCTGGTGATGGAAGACGCCGAGTTTCCCGAGACGATGCAGCAGGCCCTCACGTCGTTGGAGACGCGGGGGCATCCGCTGCGCGGCACGGCGTTTTCGCGCGTCGATTGGGCGCAGGGACTCAACATCTCGACCCTGGCCGAAGCCCGCGACGCCGAAGTGCTGTTGTGGGTCGGTTGCGGCGGGGCGCTGGTCGAGCGGAATCAAAAGGTGGTGCGCGCCTTGGCGCAATTGCTGGACAAGGCCGGGGTGAAGTTTGCCATCCTGGGCCGCGAGGAAAAATGCACCGGTGATCCGGCCAGGCGGATCGGCAATGAATTTTTGTTCGAGCAGTTGGCCCAGGAAAACATCGCCACGCTCGACCGCTACGCGGTGAAAAAAATCGTGACGTCGTGTCCCCACTGCTTCAACACGTTCCGCAATGAATATCCGCAATTCGGCGGTCGCTACGAGGTGTATCACCACAGCGAGTATCTCGCCCGGCTGGTCGACGAGGGTAAGCTGTCGTCGCAGATGCCGACGGATAAAAAGATCACGTTCCACGACCCGTGTTACCTGGGCCGGCACAACGGCGTGTACGACGCCCCGCGGCAACTGGTGCAGATCTCGACCACCAGCGCGCCGATTGAAATGGAGCAGAGCAGGAGCAATGGATTTTGTTGCGGCGGCGGCGGCGGAATGAGCTTTGTCGACGAGCCCCCCAACCAGCGCGTCAACCAGGAGCGGGCCCGCCAGGTCTTGGAAACCGACGCCGACGTAGTGGCCGTTGGTTGTCCGTTCTGCATGACGATGTTGGAAGACGGCATCAACGCCCGCAAGGGCGATCGCGACCTGCAGGTCATGGACGTGGCCGAACTGTTGTGGCAAGCGGTCCAACAGGCCCCGGTCTCTTGAGAATTCCACACGAATCACGAAATTCACGCGGTCCCTCCCATAGAAAGGCAAGTCATGGATTTAGGTCTGACACCCAGCGAACAGAAATTCCGCGATGAGCTGCGGGCATGGCTGAAAGCCAACTTGCCCGGCAAGATGGTCAAAACGGTCGAAACGACCGCCGCCTATCACCAGTATCTCAAAGCCTGGCAGCGCAGGCTGTACGAGGGGGGATACGCCGGCGTCAACTGGCCCAAGGAATATGGCGGCCGCGGCGCCACGTTCATCGAACAAGCCATCTTCCAGGAGGAACTGGCCCTGGCCGACGCTCCGGAACGGATGGGCACCATCGGGCAGGGCCTGGTCGGTCCGACGATCATCGCCGTGGGCACGGACGAACAGAAGAAACGCTACTTGCCCGGCATCCTTGCGGGCGACGAAGTCTGGTGCCAGGGTTTCTCCGAGCCGAACGCCGGCAGCGATTTGGCTTCGCTGGAAACCAAGGGCGTTCGCGACGGCGACGATTTTGTCGTCAACGGCCAAAAAATCTGGACCAGCTATGCCCACATCGCCGACCAGTGCCTGCTGGTGGTGCGCACCGACACCAGTGCTCCGAAGCACAAGGGCCTGACCTGCCTGCTGGTCGACATGAAGAGCCCCGGCATTTCGGTCCGGCCGTTGAAAATGATGTCGGGCGACTCCGGCTTCAACGAAATGTTCTTTTCCAATGTGCGCGTGCCGATCAAACATGTGCTCGGCAAGGTCAACGACGGCTGGAACGTCGCGATCACGGCCTTAAGCAACGAGCGGGCCAACCTGGGCACCGGGCTGTACGTGGTTTTTAAGCGTAATTTCGAAGCCGTGTTGCAGCACGCCCGCGGTATCAAGCACAACGGCCTTCCGGCGATCGAAGATCCGGTGCTGCGGCAGCGGCTGGCGCAAGCCTATGTGGACCTGGAAGTTTTCCGGCTCAACACCACGCGGTCGTTGAGCAACTTGAACAAGACCGGCGCTCCGGGGCCTGAGGGTTCGATCCAAAAACTGTATTGGAGCGAACTGAATCAGCGTAGCGCGCAGATCGCGATGGAAGTCTTGGGGCCGTATGCCCAGTTGTCGAATTTCGACGACGGGCGCTGGGTCTACAACTACTTGCGTTCGCGCGGCAACACGATCGAGGCCGGCACCAGCGAAGTCCAGCGCAACATCATCGCCCAACGCGTGCTGGGATTGCCCCGCAGCTATTGAACGAAATCATTCGCAAAGGATCTTTCCATGGAATTCGATCTGTCCAAACCTCAAAAACTTTTGCAGCAGTCGGCCCGCGACTGGTTCGCCCGCGAATGCCCCATCAAACGGGTCCGCGAACTGATGGCCACCGAAACGGCTTTGCACCCCGAGCTTTGGTCGGCCCTGTCCGATCAAGGCTGGCTCGGCCTGCACCTGAGCGAGTCGTGTGGCGGCCTGGGTCTCGGCGCCGTCGAGTTGACCGTGGTGGCCGAGGAGATGGGCCGCGCTTGCTTTCCCGGCCCGTTTTTGGGCACGATCTGGGCCGCCACTCTGATCGCCGAAGCCAACGCCAAGTCGAAGTATCTCGAACCCCTGGCCAGCGGCGCTTCCAAGGGCGCGGTGGCCTTTTTGGAACCCGACACCGGCTGGAACCCGGCGGAAGTGCAACTGCAAGCCACCAGCGCCGGCAACGGATTCAAGCTCACCGGCCGCAAGGCCTTTGTCGCCGACGCCGGGGTGGCCGATCTGATCGTTTGCGTCGCCCGCACCGGCGACAGTTTGGCGCTGCTGGCGGTGCCGGCCAAGACCACCGGCGTCAAGATCACTCCGACCCCTGGCTTGGATGCGACCCGCAAGTTGAGCGAGGTGAGCTTCGCGGGCGTCTCGGTTTCCGGCGGCGACGTTTTGGCCGTGGGCGACGCTGCCCGGCGGGCCCTGGCGCGTTCGCTCGACATTGCCACGCTGTACGCCTGCGCCGACATGCTCGGCGGCATGCAGTGGATCTTGGGAGCCACGGTCGAATACGCCAAGACGCGTCAGCAGTTCGGCAAAGTCATCGGCTCGTTCCAGGCCGTGCAGCACATGTGCGCCGACATGCTCTTGTGGACAGAAAGTTCGCGTTCGGCGATCTATTATGCCGCCTGGGCTCTGGACGCAGAACCGGCCGGCGCCCCCCGGGCCGTGGCCATCGCCAAGGCCTATGCGTCGGATGCCTCGCGTGAAGTGGCCAATCGGGGCGTGCAAGTTCACGGCGGGATCGGCTTCACCTGGGAGCACGACCTGCAGTTGTACTACAAGCGTTCCAAAGCCTCGGAGATTCTCTGTGGAGACGCCTCCTACCATCGCGCGCGATTGGCCGAAACGACCTTCAGCAAATAAAAGCCGACTCACAAACTTGCCACGCCGGTCGGTTGTTACTCGACAAAACCGGTGGGCCGTGGCGTTGGTTGCGGGAACGGCGACTGGATCGGCCGGGACGCATTCGGAGCCAGCACCGACGAACCGCGCCGCTGAAAGGGCGAAACGGGCATCGCCGGCTCGCTCGATCCCGCTACCGGATCGCTTGCGTCACCCCGTAGCCGTTCTCCAGACCGCAGGCGCGATTTCGCGCCCGGCTGAACGGGCGCCAATCCTCGCCGCGCCGGAAAATCCTCGGCAAACGGTGAATCGTCGTTGGATCTGGGCGACGTGTACCGCGGTTTGCTCAACAACGGCAGAAATTTGTTCTGCGACCCGGCAGTGGACTCTCCCGGTTCGAACCGCTCTTTAAGCAGCATGAATTGCCGCAAGTCGTCAGCCTCGGAGCCGGCCGGCTCGAGCGGGGCGCTTGCGCCTTTGGAACTCTCGGGTTCGACGGCCGACTCGTCGGGTTCCGCTTTGCCGATGGCCGACGGAGGCGTGAGGTCGGGAAGTTCGGCGTAGACCTCCCGGACTTGCGCATCGAGCTCGCGGGCCGTCTTTTCATCGGCCGCCGACTTTTCGGCTTCGCCGGAATCCCGATAGGCCAACGCGCGGCCATAGTAGGCTTCTGCCTGGTTTGGCGCGATGCGAATCGACTCGCTGAAGTCCGCGATGGCCCGTTCGAGATCGTCTTTCGCGCCGCGATAGTGGTGCGCCCGCCCGCGATATAAATAAGCTTCCGCGTCTTGGGGATCGAGCCGGACGGCTTCGCCGCAAATGGCAATGGCCGCATCATAGTGGCCCATGCGCAATTCCTTCAGCCCCTGCTGGCTGGGCGTGGGCGGAACGGACTCGCCGCAGCCGGCCCCAAGTACGAGCATGGCCGCGAAACTCGTCGCCAAGAAATAATAAGATCGCCGAGCCATGGCCTGACCTGTACGGAGATCGAGAATCGAATAGCAAAATCCCTGATTGAATCATACCTTCGCCGCGGACCGGAGCAACGCCGGAATGGGCCCTAACCGCTGCGAAAAGGCGCGAAAATAGTCCGCCTGCGTCCAGTCAACCGGCGCTTGGCAAGTGTCGTCGCCTTTTTGGGTTCCGGCGCGTATACTGCCGCAGATCGGTGGAGGGCAAAAAACGTCGGGCCGCGGGGACCGCTAAATTGACTTCAGGCCAAGCTTTAGTGCACGCCCAGTCTCTCGACGTCACCTACGAAGGCGCCATTCGTGCACTCTCCGGCATTGGGTTCGACATACCGTCTGGGCAGTTCGTATCGATTGTCGGCCCGTCAGGCTGCGGCAAGTCGACCCTGTTGCGATTGATCGCCGGATTGGTTGCGCCGACCCGCGGCGATTTGAGCGTGGCGGGCAGCGGCCCGGCCATAGCTCGTCGCACAGGCGTGCGGCTTTCGTTCGTGTTTCAAGACCCCACGCTGCTGCCGTGGCGCAACGTGCGCGACAACATCGGCCTGCCGCTGGAACTGCAACGCACGTCCCGCCACAAGCGCGATCCGCGCGTCGCGGCCGTGCTCGAAATGGTCGGCCTGACTCCCTTTGCCGGCCGATTTCCCAACGAACTATCCGGGGGTATGCGAATGCGCGTTTCGCTGGCTCGGGCTCTGGTGACCGAGCCGGAACTGCTCTTGCTCGACGAACCGTTCGGCGCGCTGGACGATATGACGCGGCAGATGCTCAACGAAGAATTGATGAACCTCTGGAACCGGCGGCGGTGGACCGGTATTTTCGTGACGCATAACATCTCGGAAGCCGTGTTTCTGAGCGAGCGGATTCTGGTAATGAGCCCGCGTCCGGGCCGGATTGTGGCCGATCTGCGCGTCCCGTTCGACGCGCCGCGCCGGCACGAGTTGCGCGCCCGGGCTGAGTTCGCGCGCCTGACCGGCGAAGTGGCCGAATGCCTGCGGAGGACCGGCCCATGAAGCGCGCTGGGGTCCGGCTGCTGCAAGTTGCCCTGCCGCCGCTGGCGTTTTTTGCCGCGATCGTGGCGATCTGGCAGCTCGCCACGATGCTCTGGGACATTCCCGGATATCTCGTGCCCAGCCCCGGACGCGTGCTCGGCGCGGCCCGCGAACACGCGGCCGATTTACGTGCCGCCATGCGTCTCACCGGATCCGGCGCGTTGTGCGGATTCGGTTTGGGTCTGTTGGCGGGAACGGCCATGGGTTTGCTGTTTTCGCAATCGCGCGTCATCCAGCGCAGCGTGTACCCCTACGCCATTTTTCTGCAAACGGTGCCGATCGTGGCAATCGCGCCGCTTTTGATCATGTGGTTCGGCAACGGTTTTGGCGGCGTGGTGGCGGTGTCTTTTATATTGAGTCTGTTTCCGATCATCACCAACGCCACGGCCGGCTTGACCCTGGTGGACACGAACTTGCTGGAGTTGTTCGAGATCAACAACGCTTCCCGCGCGCAAACGCTGTTCAAGTTGCGCTTGCCCAACGCGGTGCCGCACCTGGTCGTTGGCGCCAAGATTTCCTGCGGGCTGTCGGTCATTGGCGCGATCGTGGGCGAGATTTCCGCCGGCTTCGGCACCGAAAGTTTCGGCTTGGGGACGTTGATCAACATGGCCACCTCGAAATTGGATACCGCTTACGCCTTCGCCGCCGTGATCTGTTCAACGCTGCTGAGCATCGCGATCTTTGCCGCGGTGAACTCGATCGGGGCCACGATCATGGCACGCTGGCACATCGCGCCGGCGCGCAGCTCCACCACCGACATGAATGCCTGAGGATCTCTTTCATGGCTCCCTCCTTGAAACAAACGATGCTACTCGCCGGCCTGCTCCTCGGGCTGCTGGCGGCCGGCTGCAGTCGGCGACCTTCTGGGGCGCCGCCGGGCGACGACTCCGCTGCGGATGCCGCCACCCGAGATGGCGACGAACCCCAACGCGCCGACCCGACGCTGACCGCGGTCACGCTGCAATTGAATTGGTATCCCGAAGCGGAACACGGCGGTTTTTACGCGGCTCTTGCGCACGGATACTATCGCGAAGCCGGGCTCGACGTGAAAATCCTGGCCGGCGGACCCGAGACGCCCGTGCTGCAACAGGTCGCGCGCCGGGCGGCCACTTTCGGCGTGGTGAACGCAGACAACATTCTCTTCGGACGGGCCCAGCAAGCGCCGGTGGTCGCCTTGATGGCCCCCTTGCAAATCAGCCCCCGCTGTCTGATCGTGCACGAAAGCTCGGGCATTCGCGAATTCGACGACCTGAAAAACATGACGATCGCCATGTCGAACAGCAACGCATTTTCGCAGTTCCTGCGTCACAAACTGCCGCTGCCGGGAGTGAAGATCGTGCCCTATCCGGGCAACGTCGCGCAGTTCTTGCTCAACAAAGACTATGCCCAGCAAGGCTACGTGTTTAGCGAGCCGTTCGTGGCCCGCAAGGAAGGGGGCGATCCGAAAGTGCTCATGCTGTCAAAGCTGGGCTATAATCCCTACACGAGCCTGCTGTTTACGCACGACGACCAGGTTCGCGAACATCCGCGCCTGGTTAGCAAGATGGTGACGGCCTCGGTCCGCGGCTGGGCCCAATACATGCGATCCTCCGACGAAGCGAACGCGTGGATCCACCGCGTGAACCCTCAAATGGAATTGGATATTTTGCAGTACGGCGCCGAGACGCTCAAACCGCTGGTGCTCGACGAAGTGGCCGAGCAACAGGGGATCGGCGCGATGTCGCGGGCGCGGTGGCAAACGCTGGCTGATCAGTTGGTCGAATCCGAACAGCTCAAGCCCGACGATGTCCGCGTCGACCAGGCCTTTACGACCCAATTTTTGCACGGCGAGCCATGACGTAGCGAGCCGGCCGTCGAGGGCCAAAAACGGCATCGTTATACCACTTTGTTTAGTTCGACGATTCGCGGCATGGACCATCATCACGACCACGACCACGACCAGCGCCGAGAAGCGGCCCGCTCGGGACGCGCCCAAAGCCGGGCCCGATTGAGCCTCACGCTCGGGCTGACGTTGCTGTACATGGTGGCCGAAGTGGTGGGCGGCTATATGGCCGGCTCGTTGTCGCTCTTGGCCGACGCCGGGCACATGCTCTCGGATGCCGCGGCGTTGGGCCTGAGCCTGTTTGCCTCCTGGATCGCCCAGCGGCCCCCCACCGCGCACCATAGCTATGGCTATTACCGCGCCGAGATATTGGCCGCCTTGGCCAACGGAGCCACACTGATTGCCATTGCGATCATCGTCTTTGTCGAAGCCGTGCACCGATTGAGCACGCCAGAGCCGGTGCATGGTCCGCTATTGCTGGGCGTGGCCGCCGGCGGGCTGGTGATCAACCTGTTGGGATTGTTGATCCTCAACGCCGGTAAAGACCAGAGTCTCAATATCCACGGCGCCTGGCTGCACTTGATGACCGACGCGCTGGGCAGCCTGGCCGCGTTATCGGCAGGGGCGCTCGTCTGGGGCTGGGGTTGGAATTGGGCCGATCCGGTGGCCTCGATACTGATTGGCATCCTGGTCATCTTCTCTTCGTGGAACCTGATCAAGCAGGCCATCGCCATTTTGATGGAGAGCACGCCTGGGCATCTCGACGTCGACGCGGTGCGCAGCGCCATCATGTCCACGCCCGGCGTCTGCGAAGTTCACGACCTGCACATCTGGGCAATCACCAGCGGCATGGAGTCGCTCTCAGCACACGTGGCGCTGTTGCCCGGCTACGAGGCGCTGGCGTCGCTCGACTCTCTGCGCCACATGCTGCGCGAGCGGTTTGGCATCGATCACATCACGATCCAGATCGAAGCCACCGGCCAGGAGCAATGCCCCTCGTCGTTCTAGCGATCGTCCAGATCCGTGGGCCGTCGGCGCGGCGGCCGCGCTAGACTGGGCTGCCCAGCAATCGCCGCTTCTCGTGGACAAACTTCAAATGATGGTCCAGATGCCCGACATAGGTTTCGACCAAATCGGCCAGCGACACGCAGCCATGCTCGTTGTGATGGCCGGTGCGAGCAAAGGACGCCTCCGGCAACCGCCGCAACACCTCGGCCGTCAGCAGCCGGTTCTTCTGGAACACCTCGCAGGCCAGCCGTGCGTCGAGCTCCTCGTAAAACAAACCGCGGGCGAAGGCCGATTCGTCGTAGCCGATCAACGTCGGCGGCTTCTCCTCCGCCGCAACCCGCTTCATGCGGTCCGACCCGATCAGGTCGCTATCCATCAAGTGCAACACGATCTGCTGAATGCTCCACGTGCCGGGGACCGGAAACGCGTTGAGTTGTTCCAGGCTCAACCCGGCGATCGCAGGTCCCAGTTTGTTCGCTCCGGCCGCATACCGCTCGATAAGATCGCGATCCATACTTTCGTCTCCTGCTGTCGTTGGTCGATCGACGAGGTCACTCGGACGGCGTCGTAAGTTTAAGGACGCCAATCCTGCCAGGCAACTATTCGGCTCCGGGCCGGCTGCGGCCTGCACGCTGCAGGGTGGTCAACTGCGCGGTGAGCTGTTCGACGAGCCGGGGCTCGTCGAGCCAACGGTTGCGCGATTCGGCGGGGTCGATGCGCAAATCGTACAACTGGCCGGCCGGTCCGCCCGGCTCGGGCTCGACCGTCCGCGGGTCGCTAAACCCGTGCGAGCCCAGACCCAAGGCCAGCTTCCACGAGCCTTGGCGAATGGCAAATGTGCCGTCGGCCGAATGATGGACGATCGTATCGCGCCGCGGCTCGTCGGCCGACTTGTCGTCGAGAACGCTCAAAAAACTAAAACTGTCCTCGCCGGCGTCGCGCGGAAGTTTCTGGCCGACGATCGCCGCCAAGGTCGCCATGAGATCGGTCAAACAGACCAATTGATCGCTCTGGCGGCCGGGCTTGACGACTCCGGGCCAGCGAACGATCAACGGCACGCGATGGCCCCCCTCCCAGATATCGGCCTTCTGCCCGCGCCAGTTCGCGTTGGCCCGGTGGCCCCATTGCGCGATGTCGCTGGGCAACCAATGGGCGCCGTTATCGCTGGTGAAGATGACCAGAGTGTTGTCGGCGAGTTGCCGTTGCCCGAGCGCGTCGAGCACGCGGCCGACCGTGGCGTCGACTTGCGTCACGAAATCACCATAGTACCCGACGTTGCTGCGGCCGCGAAATGCATCGGTCGGCATCCATGGCGTGTGCGGGGCGGTGAGCGGGAAATAAAGAAAGAACGGTTTGTCGGGGGTCTGCTTTTCGATAAAGCGTAGGGCCCATGAGGCCAAAGTGGGCAGCGTATCGACGTGTCGAAAGCCCGGCGCGATCGCCCCTTCGCGCCAAAACCCCTGGCCGCCGTGCCGCCGCATCCGGCTCTCTGCGATCTTTTCGCTGGGTGCGACGGTGGCGCGCTCGTTCTCGACGAATACATAAGGGGGCATGTCGAGCGATGCCGGCAGAACAAATGACTCGTCGAATCCCACCGCGTTGGGTCCCGGGACCAGCGGCTGGCCATAGTCGGCCGGCTCCGCGGCGCCCAGGCCCAAATGCCACTTGCCCACGCAAGCCGTGCGATAGTCGTGCTGCTTCAGCAGCGATGCCAGCGTCAAGCGTCCGGAGTCGATCAATGCCGGCGAATAGCCGTTGAGCACGCCCGACTTGAGTCGCGTGCGCCAGGCATAGCGTCCGGTCAGCAATCCGTAACGGGTCGGCGAGCAGACCGATGAGGGCGTGTGGGCATCGGTAAACCGCAGTCCCTCGCGCGCCAGTTGATCGATGCGCGGCGTCTGAATTCTTGAGTTTTCGTGGTAACACCCCACGTCGCCGTAGCCCAAGTCGTCGGCCAGAATGATCACGACATTAGGTCGCCTGGCGGAATCGGCTTCAGATGCGGCAGAATGCGGCGAATTCGTAACGGCCGATGCGAGGACGAGTATGAGCAATGTAATTATTCTGTTTAATAACCGGCGCCCATCGTGACGTTGCGGCTCGCACACAAAAACCATGGCGGGGCTCCAAGGAGATTGCCGTATTGGGTCCAACTTGTTTCGCCGACAGCCGACCGATCAAGCCGTGTCCGCGATGAGTATGGGCCATTGGCAGGCGCGGATCAAGCTCCCCGGTGACTTGAGCCGGCGTCTCCTGCTGCCGTATCACAACGCATCGCTCTGGGACGCGTACATTGACAAATGGGCCGCCACCGTGTTCAGTGGGTTGAAGCGGAAACCCAGGAGATAGTCAATGTTGAAGCCCAGACGCCCCTGGCAGGAGGAGCTGGCGATCATCGATCGAACGATGAAAGCCATCTCCGGCGTGACTGACCCGGAAGAACTTGTCGAGATTTACTGGAATGGCATTGGCGACCTCATCGCGATCGATGACTACGTCGCCGTCTCTCGCCGAAACGTCGATCCGCCTTTCTACCTGATCACGCGGTCGTCGCGGTTCGCAGAGCACTTCAACCCGTGGACGCAACGCGAGCGGCTGCCAAAAATGTCCGGGGGCCTGTTGGGAGAAATCGCGTACGGCGGTCAGCCCGTGATCATCGCCGATTTGCCGCCGCGATTACAGTCCGACGATCCGGCGCGATTCTACCTCGAGGGTTTTCAGTCGCTGGTCGCCCTGCCCAATTACGACGGCGGCGAGGCGCTGAATATGACGGTGCTGCTCTTGCCGCCCGGGGTCGAGATCGATCACGCGATGATCCCGATGCTGCACTGGCAGGGCGGGCTTTTCGGCCGGGGCACACAAAACCTGGTGCTGCGCAATCAACTCGGCACCGCGCTTTCGGCGCTGGATCAAGAGTTGAAGATCGTCGGAGATATCCAACGGTCGCTCTTGCCGCACGAATTGCCGGCCATTCCGGGTTTCGAACTCGCGGCCCACTACGAAACGAGCGCCCGAGCCGGCGGCGACTACTACGATTTCTTTCCGCTCAAGGGCGGCGGATGGGGCCTGTTCATTGCCGACGTGTCGGGCCACGGTACGCCGGCGGCGGTGCTCATGGCCATTACCCACGCCATTGCGCACGCGCAGCCAGGCTCGCATACGCCGCCGGGGGCGCTGCTGGATTACTTGAACAACCAACTGGCTCGCGCCTACACGCGTGGAGGGACGTTCGTGACGGCGTTTTATGCGGTCCTCGATCCGCCCAGCCGCAGGCTGACTTTTGCCAGGGCCGGACATAACCCGCCGCGGTTGGTGCGGCGCAACCAGATTATGTCTCTTGACGGCATCGGGGCTCTGCCGCTTGGGATCGCCGCCGGTCAGGTGTACGACCAGTCGACCCTTACGCTGGAAACGGGCGACCTGCTGATGCTTTACACCGACGGAATTACCGAGGCCATGGTTCCTTCGAACGACGCAAATCGGCAGCTCCAATTCGGGATCGACCGGCTCGACCGATCGCTTCTCGATTGCGGCACAAGTGGCGCCCAGGAGTGCATCGACCGGGTTCGAAGCCGGGTAGCTGCCTTCTGCGAGCACGCACCGCCAACGGACGATCAAACGCTAATCGCGATGCGCGTTCTAAAATGAACAACGTCGTCGTTACAACTTTCCTGCGGGCTAGTTGACACAAGTCAATAGGGTCTATCCATGCTCGTCTTCGAATTGATTGCCGGCATCGTTCTGGTCGCGATCGTGCTGTTCGATGTCTTCGAATCGGTCGTCTTGCCGCGACGCACCGGGAGCATGTTTCGCTTGGCGCCGCACCTGTTGCTGTTTCTGTGGCCCGTATGGCGGCGGATCGGGCTGCGGATGCAACCCGCCTGGCGTCGCGAGGATTTCTTGGGCACTTTTGCGCCGCTGGCGATCGTGTTTTTGCTGGTGGTCTGGTTTGCAACCCTGATTTTCGGGTTTGGGTTGATTCTGCACGCGCTGCAGGATCAACTTCGGCCTCAAATTATCGATTACGAGACCGCGTTCTACGTGGCCGGCACCTCGCTCTTGACGATCGGTTTTGGCGACATCGTGGCCACAGCGGCCCCTGCGCGCATCGCGGTGGTGCTGGCTGGCGCCGCGGGCTTGACGATCGTGGCACTGGTGATCGCGTTGGCGTTCAATTTATATGCGTCCTTCGCGCGTCGCGAGGTGCTGGTGTTGGTGCTCGATGCGCGGGCCGGCGTGCCGCCGTCAGGTGTGATGCTGCTCGAGACGTATGGCCGCCATCGAATCGTCGACGAACTGCCGGCCACTTTTGCCCAGTTCGAGTTGTGGACCGCCGAAATGCTCGATAGCCATCTGGCCTATCCGATTCTGCCCTACTTTCGCTCTTCGCACGACGGCCAGTCCTGGATCAGCGCGCTGGGCGCCGTGCTGGACGCGGCCACGCTATTGACCACGGCCGTGCCGGAGAATTGCGATCAGCACTCCGGCGCCCTGCACAAAGGCCGGGCCAGCGCCCAAATGTTGTACAGCATTGGCTGTCATGCGCTGGTGGACTTGACGCAAGTTCGCATTGCCCGCCGGCGCGTCGATTTCGCCGGTCAAGGCCCGGGCATCGAGCGAGCCGAGTTTGATTCGGCCTGCCGCCAGCTTGCGGAGGCCGGTTACCCGATCTCGTGCAACGACGCGTCGTGGCAGGCGTTTGCCGAGCGCCGGGCCGCGTACGCGAGCCGGCTCAATCTTCTGGCGAGCTACTTTGCCAGTCCTCCGACGCAATGGATCGGCGACCGTACGCTCCTGACGCGCGTGCACGCCGCCCATTTCAGTCATTGAAGATCTTCGAGTCGCTCCTCGCCAACGCACACACGGCATCTTGGCGGCCGCGCGCGAGGCCGCTAGACTGGTCAGCCTGTGTTCGATCTCAGGCGCCGCAGGCCGTCTCAAGCGGACTCGGAGGGAGTAGGGGCGCCATGTTGCCGTTAACTTCTCAAATCGACGTTGCGGTCGAGACGATCCGCCGGCGGTGGGACGGCCGGCCACGAGTCGGAATCATCCTCGGCACCGGCCTGGGTGGTTTCGCGGACGAAATCGAGCGCGAACGGATCGTCGGCTACGACGAAATTCCGCACTTCGCGCGCTGCACGGCACCGGGACACAGGGGACGCCTCGTCTGTGGCCGGGCGGCGGGCGTTTCGCTGGTGGCGATGGACGGACGGCTTCATCGGTATGAGGGCTATTCGCTGCAACAGATTACGCTGCCGGTGCGCGTGATGCGGGCGCTGGGCATCGAGTTGCTGATCGTGGCAAGCGCTTCCGGTGGCCTGAACCCGGCGTTTGCCAGCGGCGACCTTCTGGTCATCGAGGACCACATCAATCTGCTGGGCGACAACCCGCTGGTCGGAATCGATGACGACGGGACCGGACCGCACTGGCGCGCCCTGAGCCAGCCCTACGATCGGACGCTGGTCGAGCGGGCGCTGCAGATTGCCCGGCGCGAGAACATCGTGGCCCATCGCGGAGTTTATGTCGCGGTTTGCGGGCCGAACTACGAAACCCGGGCCGAATACCGATTTTTGCGCGCCATCGGCGCCGACGCGGTCGGCATGTCGACCGTGCCCGAGGTGATCGTCGCGGTGCATGCGGGCCTGCGCGTGCTGGCACTTTCGGCGATCACCAACCTCGGTCTGAGCGACGCGCCGAGCCCGATCGATAGTCAACACGTCGTCGAAGCGGCCCGCATGGCCGAGCCGAAGATGCGCAAGATCGTGCTGGGCATTCTGGCCGCCGTCGAACCGCGCGGACAAGCGGAGAAACTGATCCGCGGCTAACACGGGCCGGACCTATGACCCGGTCGGCGCCTCGGCGGTCCAATAGGCGGGCAACCCGAGCTTGGTCTCGCGCAGGATTTCAAGAATGGCCTGGCGGTCTTCGCCCGACAAATGCGCATAGTCCTTCGTCTGGTCCTGACCGGTAAGCACTTCCCACATCCGGCGGAAGACAACCTCTTTGACTGGCTGCGGAAGACTGTCGAACGGGGCGGAATAAATCAGGTAGCTGCACGGGTACTTGAACAGCCTGTGTTGCAAGTCGAACTCGCGCAGCGAACGACCGCGCGCGTCGCGCGGCCCGCGCGCGGCGAAATCCTTCGCAAAGGCCGACGTCCCCTGCAGCGGTTCGTCGAGTTTGGCTTCGTCGACGAACAGCAGGTTCTTGAGCAGTCGCTCGGCGGAGTGCTCGAAGCGTCGCTGGATGCTGGGACTTCGCTCGGTCGAGGGTTCCTTGTCGAGGCTATGCAACACGGCCTCGTCGCGCAGCGCGACGCGTCCTTCGTAGTTGGCCAGCGTTATCAGGTTGTGCGTCGGAGTCTGATGCTCCAGCACCATCAGCGCCACGAGGTCGCTATCGGGGGCGCAATACGCTTGCGTGTCGCAGCGGCTCGACAAATCCGTGACGTTCGCGCCGGCCTCGAAATCGAACTCCTCCGGATGGATTGTTTTTTTCACGACGCTGTTGCCCATGTGAAGCTGCCGGCCGTGGGTGCCGGTGACGTACCAGCCGCCCCAGCGTTCCTTCAGCGGGCTCTGGTAGGTTGTCAGATGCGTGCCGGCGCTGAGAATCGGCAGCCCGGCGGAATCGGAAAAGACCGAGCGCACCAGATGTCCCGGGACTCCGTGGGTCATGGCCGAATCGTGGCACAGCAAACACGAGTCCGTCTGCCGTGTGAATGTGGGTTTTTCGGTCGCCTGCTGCTTGAGCGTATAAAACACAGCGCCGAGTTCGGGATCGACGTTCGAGATCTCGACCACCTCTCCCCGCTGCACCCAGCCGACATAGACCTCGTCGTTGAAATAAATGGCTCGCGGCGTGCGAGGCGAAATCTGCTCGCGTTGAAAACTGGTTTTGGAAAACACGAGCAACTGCGACGAAACCGACACCTGCAGTTCGCGCAAAATCGAGGGCAGGTAGCCGAGCTTGTGATCGTATTCGAGTTGCACCTGGTGCTGATCGATTCGCTGCTGCAATCGACTGATCGGGTCGTGCAACGGGGCCGTGCGATACTGGATCGGCGGCGCGTCCAACTCCATCCCGAATTGGCCCCAGGCCGACCGGGACGAAAGCCCGACCAACAGAACCGTCGCCGAGAGAATCACCACGCACCTGAAGCCGCGCGCATTCCCGAGGCCGGGCCTCGCGTCGGTCGTTGGCATCGTCGAACTCCGGGTCATCACTGGTTGCCTGCCATCGGTGGCCCTCGGTCCGTCCCTTGGGCGAGCATCGCACGACCGGTCGAGAGCGCTCCACGGAGCAAATCGGACGCCAGGATTCCCCGACCCCAAGTTCAAAGGAGCATTATGTCCGCAAACCGTTGTAGAGCGGTCTCTTACGCGCCAAACCGTCAGGCCGAAACGGGCGCTGCGCCAGACGACGTGGCGTGCCAAATGGCCCAGGACCATGCGGATTCGCTCTGCCGAGCGGTCTTCGTGGCAGCCGGGCTGCGTGCGTGCCTTGCTGGCGCTAGCTCTCGGTTCAGCCTGCCGGGGATCGAACAAATCGAGATTGCCCCGGAACAGGACTGCCCGATAGAACATGGATTGAACCATTTAGATGAACGTCCATCGGCGGAATGGAAGAGGAGTTCGACGATGCGATCGTATTTCGCGCGCTACACGCTGTTGGCCGTCGGTTGCCTGCTCTTGTCGGCCGCGCCGGCGCTGGCCGATCCCGACGAGACGGTCCGCACCGCCGACCAGGTTTTGCACGAGGTCATGGCCATCCCGGCCCGGCAGATTCCGGCCGCTCTGCTTGCCGAAGCGCATGGCGTGGCGATCGTTCCCGGCGTCATCAAAGTGGGGTTCATCGCCGGCATCCGCCGCGGGCATGGCGTGGTGCTGGCTCGCGGACCCGATGGCCAGTGGAGTCTGCCGCAGTTTGTCACGCTCACCGGCGGCAGCGTCGGTTGGCAGGCCGGCGTTCAGGGCACGGACGTCGTGTTGGTATTCATGACCAAAAAGAGCGTGGAAGGGCTGCTCAACGGAAAGTTTACCATCGGCGCCGACGCATCGGCGGCGGCGGGTCCGGTGGGTCGCAACGCGGCCGCGGCGACCGATGTCGGGCTGAGGGCCGAGATTCTTTCCTACTCGCGTAGTCGGGGCCTGTTTCTGGGCCTCGCGCTGGATGGCACCGCGATCGAGATCGACGCCGGCGCGCACGCGGTCTATTACGGTGCGACCCCCGGGCAAGCGCCTCAACACGTTCCC
>JBGQKM010000045.1:0-25369 GCA_041499515.1 Planctomycetia bacterium
AAATGTTCGCGGAAGGACGTATCATGAAAAGGCTGTTTTTCGTACTCTTGATGCTCGTGGTCGGAATCGTCGGCTTGGGGTTTTACCGGGGTTGGTTTACTGCAAACCAAGACAAGATCCAGCAAGACGAACAAAGGGCTACCCGTGTTGGCTGGCCTTTGCGCGAAACCGGAACTGCGAGTTGCGGGGGCGAGAGGACAGGTACATGGATCCGCTGCCCACACCGCGCACACTTGCCAGTTCGACCTGGCGGGGCATCCTTGGCCTTGATGGCGAGTCCGCAGTACGGACAGGCGAACTCGATCATCGGCACCACTCCCCTTGCCAAGGGTTTGCGCGGCTCAATGCGTACTTAAACATCACCAGCGAGTATAGCTACTTTGTAGCCAAACCCACACGCAGTGGGCGTAAGCCGGTGGGTATTGTCCCGTTAGCGTGATGCTGGGCGGGCGGCCCAGCACTAATCCAGCGAGACCTTTTTCACGCCAATCGACTTGATGATGTCCGTCAGCCAAACCTTAGTTCCACCGCTTCCGTCAGGCTCGGGATTCAGGCAGATCGCCCCGATTTGATGATGGTGCAGGTCGCGAACGATCAAAAGCAATTGAGGTTCGGTCAAAACGTGGTCAAGCTTCCACGCACCAGATTGGCGCGAGTTCATGTAATTCATCGCCTTATCGGATTCCGAAAACGCCACGACGTGACTTGGCTCGTCGCAGGGCTCGGGTGCTGGTGGGGACTCCACTCGCCTGGGAAAGATAACCCAGAGCGGCAGAGTCAGTTTCGGAGGTGTGGCTTCGCTCACGGTAGACCTCAGTCGCGGTGGCTCCACTCAGGACGCACCATGACGGCATGGGGTAGTGCTGCATTTTGACCCCCCGACTAGCGCGCCGTCAATTGGCGTTTGGCACGGGAGTTGAGTGGAGGCGCGGGCCCGAGTCAAACGGGCTTTTCCCGACCTTGCATGGTCGAGCGAGGAGCGCCCTCCCCCGCGCCATCGGTCAGACAGCCGGAAATCTTTTAACGATTTTATGATCCGCCCAGCCAGTAAGACCAGCGGCGTTTAGGGGCGGGGGTCATGTGCGTCTGCGTCCAGCTTGGTTTGAAGGTGGAGTCTTTCAGCGAGAAGTACCCTCCATCGCTCGACGCGATCTTCGTCTGGCGCCGTGCTGGCGAGAAGGGCTTGGATCTCGCCCCTAATCTCGTCGCGCTGCAAAGTCTTCTGAGGCGAGAACTTCTGTCCCCGCTGAGATCAAAAGTCCGATGTTGGCGACGAATGCCGGCAGCCCTGGGGGAAATCTGGGTATTATTGATAGGTGGGGTATCATAATGATAGATTGGGTATTATAATGATAGGTAGTGTGCGGTTTTTCGGATGACTAGGTAAAGAGCAAACTCGGCCCGGCCGGGGGGCTCGTTAACGAGTAAGCCGACGTGGTTGATCACCTCAGGGTGTTCGTCCGCGTCGGCTTTTTTTTGGCTTTTGGCGGCGCAGGAAGGTGGCAACCGCTGGGGAGGAGTCCGACGGGCAAATCCAGAAAAACTGATTCAAACGTGGCGCGGCAGATTGCACACGCGGCAATCGCTTTCCAGCAGCAGCGAACGGGCTACGAGCCCAAATCGCTGGCCGTGGCCCTGCCAACGGAATTCTTCCACGGAAGAGACCGTTGCTGAGGTGGACTCGATTGCGGGACGTAATTCGTCGCTCAAGACACTAAACGCGGAGGTGCACAATGTCTTACCCGAGATTCGCTGAGCTGTTCGGAAAGTCCTCGTCCCGCAAGCGCACCCGTCGGAGGCCGGTCACGAAACGCTTCACCCGGCCGCTGGGGTTCCACGGCCTGGAGGATCGCCTGATGCTCACAAGTATTCTGGGCTCGGCGGGGAGTTTCGCGGTTCTGGCTGCCTCGACGGTGACCAATACCGGCCCGACCACTCTCACCGGAGATCTGGGTTTGTACGCGGGTACTTCGATCACGGGCCTTGGGAGCATCACGATCACAGGAACGGTACACCAAACCGATGCGGTCGCGCAGCAGGCCCAAATTGATAACACTACCGCGTACAATGGTTTGGCAGCCATGCCGGTCACCAGCAACTTGACTGGTCAGGATCTGGGTGGACTCACGCTCACCTCGGGCGTCTATCGTTTTGACTCGTCGGCTCAGTTGACCGGAACACTCCAGCTCGACGCCCAGGGCAACAACAATGCGTTCTGGGTTTTCCAGATAGGGAGCACGCTGACGACCGCCAGCGCCTCGTCTGTTCAGGTGATCAATTTCGGTTCCAATGGCGGCGCCGATGACGGCCTGTTCTGGCAGGTCGGCAGTTCCGCCACGCTCGGTACCAGCACTTCGTTCGAAGGGAATATTCTCGCGCTTACGAGCATCACCCTCACCACCACTGTATCAATTCTGAACGGCAGAGCCTTGGCGCAAACTGGCGCGGTAACCATGGATACCAACGTCATCAGCAACGTCTGCCCGATTGGCGGGCCCGGCAACGGCGGCCCCGGCTACAGCGGCGGCCTTGAGTTTGATACGAATGGCAGTGTCGTGCCCGCTGCACCGAACGCGAGCGTCGTCAGCGGCATAAAGTTCAACGACCTGAACGGGAACGGGGTCATGGATGCCAGCGAGCCTGGTCTGTCGGGGTGGACGGTTTACGTGGACTACAACAACAACGGCATATTCGAGAGCGCCACGGAGCCCTCCGCGGTGACCGGCCCCGGGGGAACCTACACGATCCTAGGTGTCACGCCAGGCAACTGGAATGTGCGGGAAGTCGGCCAGAGCGGCTGGACGAACTCTTTTCCGGCGACTAGCGACATTTTCGGTCGCTTCCAGCCAGTCACCGTGCCGTCGAGCGGGTCGGTACCAGGGGTCGATTTCGGCAATTTCGAGCAAACGTCGATTCACGGCTACAAGTTCAACGACCTGAACGCCAACGGCCTGAACAACAGCGAGCCGCGGCTTGCCGGTTGGACGATCGTGCTTCTTGGCACCAATGGCCAGGGCAATGCGGTCTTGGCCACGACCACCACGGGCGGCAACGGCGAGTATTCGTTCACCGGCTTGGCGCCGGGGTCGTACACGGTCAGCGAGCAAGGGCAGACCGGCTGGACGCAAACGGCCGGCGGCGCGACGTTCATTCTGACCAGTGGCCAAGAGGTGGTGGCCTTTGCCGGTGAGGCCGGCACGCTGCTGCCCGGTCAGACCGAGGTGCTCACCGCCGGACTGGCCTTCGGCAACCATCAACACAGTGTGATCGTCATCGGGATGGCCAAGAGTCCGAACACGCCGCAATTCGTCACGGTGATCGACCAGGCGAGCGGGGCTGCGTTGTCGCAGTTCGCGCCCTACGGGAACACCTTCCAGGGCGGCGTTCGGGTCGCCACCGGCGATCTCACCGGCGATGGCATCGACGAGATCGTTACGGCTCCGGGATGGAGCATTGTTGCGGTAGTTCGTGTGTACAACCAGAATGGCGGTCTGCTGACGTCGTTCCAACCGTACGGTTCGAAATTCAACGGCGGCGTCCAGGTGGCGGTCGCTGACGTCGATGGCGACGGGTTGAACGACATCATCACGGTTCCCAGCACTGGGCCAGCCGAGGTGAAGGTGTTCCGAAATGTGCTCGTCGGCGGGGTACCTACGTTCGATGGGTCACATCCCTATAGGGATTTCCTCGCGTTCCCATCGTCGTTTATTGGCGGCGCGGTGGTTGCCGCGGCCGACATGGGAAGCACCCCGCTGAGAAACGGACCGTTCAACAATACGGTGCGGGACCAGAAGGCGGAAATCGTCGTCGGGAGCGGCGCCGGCATGAAGACCACCGTGAAGGTGTTCGACGTTAACGGCATGATCACGCCCACGCCTAGCGCCGTGGCCACGGCCGCTGGCAGTTT
Source organism: Planctomycetia bacterium (assembly GCA_041499515.1). Taxonomy (GTDB): domain Bacteria; phylum Planctomycetota; class Planctomycetia; order Pirellulales; family PALSA-1355; genus PALSA-1355. The sequence goes on from JBGQKM010000045.1 coordinate 3,908, forward strand.
CACTCCATTCAGCACCACCACCAGTTACCAAGGGGGAGTGTCCCTCAGTGTGGCGAGGATCAACGCCGATCTCATCCCGGACATCGTGGTGGGTGCCGGCGTCAACGGCGGTTCCCTGGTGGACGTTTGGGCCTGGAACAACACCGCTTCCGCCAGGTTGGCCAGCTTATCGGCGAATGGCGTCGGCTTTGCGGCCTTCACCGGTCCGAGTCGAACCGCGCCGGTGCAGGTCGCGACAATGGACACCAATGGTGACGGCATCGCGGATGCGATTCTTGCCGTGCAGGGACCGGGTGGGACCACGAACCAGATCCGGGCGTTCAACATTGCCAGTGTCGCGCCGCTCCAGGTTTCGCCGTTCACCACGGTCCCTGGCAGCTTCCCGAGCCCCTACTTCATCGCGACAATCAAGAATCCGGCTCCCATCCTGCCCCTGGTCGGCGGCCTGATTGACGGCGTGACCTTCGTGACCGCTTTATACCGCGACGTGTTGCAGCGGGCGCCTGACCAACTCGGGCTCACGACTTACACGAACGAGTTGATGAACGGCACGTCGGCTAGCGCCATCGTGGCAACGGTGTGGCAATCGGCCGAGCACCGTGGAATTCAGGTCGATGGGTTCTATCGAACCATCCTCAACCGCCCCGCCGATGCCTCAGGCCGGCAAGCCTGGGTCAACAGTATGCTCGCCGGCATGACCGCGGAGTCGGTCATGTTCAGCTTCACCACGTCGGCGGAGTATCTGCAAGACAACCCCTTGAATCTGTCATTCGTGCGGAGTTTGTATTTCGACATTCTGGGACGAACACCAGACGCCGCCGGCCAGGCATCGTGGATAGCCGCGCTGACGCTCGGCGCCGTCACGCCGGCGCAAGCGGTGCAATCGTTTATCGATTCGCATGAACGCCACGTGAAGTTGGTCGACTCCTTCTATATCAACTACCTGAGACGAACGGCCGACACGGTCGGCGAGACCGCTTGGGCCGCCCAACTGGATGCCAGAACGGTCGACGAACAGTTCGCGGCCGAGGCCATCCTATCGTCGGATGAGTACATAACCCAGCGCCCGCTATTCTAGGTGAAAGTACGGGGAGCGGTGGGAAAGGGCCGCCGTCTGACTTACCAGCGCGCCTCCAGACCGACGTTGACCCCATGCAGGAGCAAGCCCCCGCCGTTGTGCAGTTGGTTGCCGCTCGGCGACGCCGCGAAGTTGAAATCCATCTGATCCGGGGCGAGGGCCAGTCCCTCGATCCACATGACGTTGTAGCCGGCCCTGAGGTTCCAGACGTTGTTCAAGAGATAGAGGGCCGAGAGGTTGGCGCCGCCAACAAAAGCAACTCCGCCCCGGCTGCTGGACACGGTCGGCCGCAACGGGAAATTGGGAAAGTCGGTCACCGTTTGCGTCTGTTGCGCATCGTTGCCGAAGATGCCGGCCGTGCCAGTCGCCTCCCAGCCGAACCGACCCCGCGTGCGTCGCAGCCTCGCCCCAAGCTGCGCGCCGTAAAGGTTATTGGCGGTGCGAATGTTGTAGGTGCCTTCCTCGACCGCGCCGGAAACCGTTCTCTGGGCTGAAATGTTGAGTCTTTCGCCGAGGTTGATGTAGCGGAAGCCGGCAAACCATGTAAAAGATCGGCAGCGGACCTCACCGCAGCCACATGCGCCGCCGCACTCGTCGCAGCACCCGCAACAACAGGGCAAATTCACCGCGAAACTTTGCAGCGAGGAAGAATAATTTACCTGAGCCCTTTCCATGTCAACAAATACATTGCCGGCTAGGTTATTCGGGAAAGTAAGAAACGCACCGGGATCAGGCTTTACGGCAACCGCGGACGCGTTTCCTTCAAAGAGGCCGAAATACTCGAATTCCAGCGCTCGGCCTTCGAAAAGGTTCACGCCAACCGTTGCCCGCAAGCCGGGATTGAAGTTGGAATTGAGATTCGAGGTCGACAGGAACGTCGTGCTCGTGTTGGGGTCGACGACGATCGGCTGGCGACTCAATCGGGGATCCCGCATGAAGAACAGTGCCTCGACCGTGCCGTAGACACAAGGACATGGGTTGTTACAAGAGGGACGCCAACATCCGTCGAGATCATCGTCCCGCGAGTTCGTGATGGACGGCGCCGTAGATGGCAGTTGATCGGACGCTTGAGCTGTTGAGTTGCTCACGGGAACCATCACGCTCGTCGCCCGCCGTAAGCGGTCGTCAGGCCGAACGCGGTTGGCGTTCTCTCCTGGTGCGGCCGACAGGAATGCGCGATGCTCAGTCGGATCCGCTTGGCGAACACTCGCCTCCGAGGGCTGCTCCACATCTTGTGCCATCGCTAGCGTACACGTTTTCGAGGCGAGGACGACAAACAAGATTCTGATTGCTAATCTCATGGCATTCACGCTCACAAACTCGGGTTTGGGTGAAGGGAAGGGCGGGCATGAGGAAGGAGGAGCCTATGAACCGCTCCTTATTGGCTGAGATTATCATTACTCGCGGGGGGTCGATGGCATCCCCGTCTTGAGTCCACCACAGCGAATACTCTGCACGGCCCCGAAACGACGGGCGGCCGCGCGGTTCCCGCTGTCGCTATAATCCGCTTTCTTACAATATTGGGTCGGACCCGTACGACCCGAGACATCACTTGTTTGCGACTCTTCGGCACAGCCGGCCTAACCGTCAAAGTTCGCGTCGTCTCCTGATTTTGACCCCGAATTCGGCAGCGGCATCTGCCCCACGCCAAATTGGGCAGCCGCGCCCAAAGGTTCATTGAATGGCGACCAGTCGCGCACGGTTATACAGTTCCGACCAGACGATTTCTGCAAGGAGTTGTCGCGGGCGCGAAAGCCACAACCAAGATGGCGCCAATCGCTCCAGGATCTCGTCTGCTGCGTTGGAGTTCGACCTTTGCTCCAAGATCATGCGCAGATTGAGCAGGGGCAAATCCGCGTTGAGAAGTCTCGTAGTGAGAAGCGAAATTCAAAACGCGCATGAGCGCTTGCATGGGCCACATCCAACTCTTCCAGCAAACACTTCGCAGTGGTGCTCGGCATCGGCCCGACGCGCGATTGTATCGCCTATTGCGCCTGTGCCGAGACACCGCGAGGTAACTTTTCCGCTCCGGAAAAACAGGTCAAGCGGGCAGGTTGGGCGGACGATGTTCGGAGATGCCGAATTAGGCTCGCTCATCGCAATATGGCGGCCAGTTTGCAATGGCCTCTGAGCTAATTGCTCACCGACGCCCGAGCATGAGGGGGGCTGGCCGGCACGCGGTCGCTTTGCGCTCGTTGCTCAAAGCCAATCGTCGTGCGCGCGTATTAAAGAGCCCTGCCTGATTCGACTACCAGAACCGTCGCTTGCGCCGGTGTCAGACGCGGTCCGCGTTGGCGACCTGAGTGTCGCTCCGCTCGCGGTGCGCTGACGCTCCCTTGCGGTGGCGTCGCACGCAGTGCGCGCTGGCGACCCATTGGTCGTCCCGCTCGCGGTGCGCTGATGATTGTTTGTGATTGTGTTAGACGCAGTGCGCGCTGGCGATTGAGGGTCGTCCCGCTCGCGGTGCGCTGACGACTATTTGTGATTGTGTCAGACGCAATGCGTGTTGACGACCTCAGGGTTATCGCGCTTATGGTGCGCTGACTGTCAGACGCTGTGCGCGCTCGCGACCCTAGGGCTGCGACAGCGGCCGGGGCGGTCAATCGCGGTATCGCGGGACACGAGCGACTGTTGCTCTACACGACCGCAATTCAAACCGGGCTCCGCTCGAATGAGCTTCGGCAACTCACTCGCGGACGGCTCTTTTTGCAATCCGATCAACCCTACATCGTGTGCAAGGCCGGCACGGCAAAGAACAAGAAAGAGGCCAAGCAGCAACTGCTGCCTGAGCTTGCTGCCCAGCTAAAGGCTCACGTCGCGACCAAGGCTCCCCAAGCGCCGGTCTTTCGCATGCCCTACGAAACCGATGTCGTGCGGCTTCTGAGAGCGGACCTGGCTGACGCACGTCGCAATTGGCTGGAAGCAGTCAAGAATTACCCCGAGAAGCGCCTGCGTCGCGAGCAGAGCGATTTCCTTTGCGAGAGCAACCATGAGGGGGAACGGCTCGACTTCCACTCGCTACGTCATACGTGCGGGGCATGGCTTTCAATGACGGGGGCTCACCCCAAGGTCGTTCAAACCGTCGTGCGTCACCAGAGCATCACCCTGACGATGGACACGTATGGGCATTTGTTCCCAGGCCAGACCGCCGAGGCTATCGCCCGCGTCGGGCAGCTCTGTGCTGAGCCCGAATCGGCAGCGCAAGCGACCGGGACCGATGGCAACACGTCAGATCAGGTGCAGCGCCTGGTGCAGCGCACCGGACGCGATTCAGAGAGAAACGAAGCGAGCCAGTGCGACAGCTCGAAATCCAAACTCGGCTTCGTCGATAACCTCAACCTTTTGCAGGTTGAGGACTTATGCGACACCGTGCGACACGGTGCTGTCTCAATCGTAAGTAGCGGCGCAGGGATTCGAACCCCGGACACGCGGATTATGATTCCGCTGCTCTAACCAACTGAGCTACGCCGCCAAAGTACGTTCCACGACCCAGCTTACCAGAATACGTATTCGCGGCAAGCCCGAGGAGCGGATGATCTACGTGCCGCGATCACTTCCCTGAAATGACGCACGCCGGGACGACATCACGGCGATCGTTGCCTGATGCAAGACGGCGCAATCCACAGTGACGATTCACGATGGTCATCTCATGAGTGGTAAAATAGACGGCTGCAGACGCTGCCAGCGGATGCGCGAAGCGCAGGGGACGCGCGATGATCGTGAAAACCCCTGCCTGGCGCGGGACGCACGCCGGGCGGGGAGGCGATTTTGATACTTCACAGATTGGGCGCAATGCGGAGAATGACGGGATGGTGGCCGAGCAGTATTCGGCATCGACGGAGCGCGACCCTAGCCGAACCCGACTGGTATCCGGAGACGCGGAAATGATCCCAACGACTAAGGCATTACTAAGTAAGCAACGTATCGGCGACATCATCAAACGCATTAGGGCCGGCGACTCGATAGAGCCGGAAGGCTCGGTATGGACACTGGTCGACTGTGTCACGGTCGCCGGCGTTCTCTTATCCTCAGCCCAGGCGACAGCCGCCGCCTACGGGGGATCGACGCCGGCGATAAGCGGAGCGACGCCACAGCAAACGTTACAAAAGCTTCAAGAAGCGATCGAGTTCATTGCGGCGATGGCCAATGCGCATAGTAATGGGACCTGGGACGAGTATTTCGAAAACGTGGTCACCATCGGTCTTGGTGACGGCGGCCTGCGTAGTTTACAGGGCTTCAAGAAGTGATCGTCGGACTTCAGCTCAAGAAAACGAGTTAACGCGACACAGCCCGGTAAATCCGGCAAATGGGCCAAGAGAACCGGCGGCGGAAATAGCGGCCGAGCGCTTGCGCCGCCGCCGGCCCCACGCGACCAATGCGAGCAAACCCAACGCGGCCAGCACGACGCTGGAGGGCTCGGGGACGATGACGCCGAAGAGTCCGTGCGTTTCGCCGTCTGGACCCGCGCTGAAATAGACCTTTTGCGTGCTTCCGCCCATTCCATCGTTTCCGATCGTGAGCCCCCACAATCCATCAATCACGATCGGCGCATTGGCCGCGTCCCTAAGCGGTGCGCCATCGCCGAGAGTCGTGAGATTGAAGGCATTGATCGTGCCGTCGCCGAAGTTGCCGACCAGGAGATCGCCCGCGACCGGTCCGAAGCTAGCTGGCGCGATCGTCAAACCCCAGGGGGAATTGAGTACTCCCGTGGTTGCAATCCGTGAGAGCAGACTCCCGTTGGTGTCGAAGGCATCGACAATGCCATGGCCGGCTCCCGCGACGTCGTCGTGCTTTGCCAGGTCCTGTTGGGCGTACGTTACATAGAGCTTTCCGCCAAGATTTTGAATGTTGAAGGGAGCATAGCCCGAGGGAAGATTGGGATCGGTGAACGTTCCGGTGAGATCGGGAACGCCTGCGTTTCCCTTCAGGACGTCGATCCTGGCGGCGCGGAAGTTGGCCGCGTACAGGTACGCGTTGCCACCCGCGTTAAAGAATGCGGCTCCTTTGTAGACGTTGTCGATGCTGGCAAGCTGCAAAGTCTCGGCCGTCGTGCCCAGTGCGCCGCGCCAGCCGGACACGGTCCCATCTTCACTAACAAACAGAAATAAATCACTGTTGAAGTTGCCTGGGATATTACTGAAAGTTTGGCCCGTCACGCTGCCATCGCCTGGGATCGCGACTTCCAAGGCCGCCTTGCTCGTCGCATTCGTGCCTGGGTTCACATTGTAAAGAGTCGCCAGACCCCTGGCATTCGATGAGACCCAAAACGGGCTGCCCGTGCTCGACGAAATGCCCCACGCGTTTTGCAAGTTGGGGTCGGTGATCGTAGCCGGGTGCCCGGATGGGTCATCGGTCACCAGGTTCGTGACGGTGACCTGCGATTGGCCCGGGACCGCGGTCAGGAGCATCGCGGTCAACAAGGTGACCGCGCTAAGGATCCGATACGTGGACGTGCATACGCCGTTGGCATTCATGGCCGATAACCCCTGGGATGGCGGTGGAGGAGAACTGTTGAGCTAATGACGCGCGGATCGGACCGATCCGCCAGCATCGTGCGAAATCGCTTAGACGACTGCACGAACGCGACTCACTAGCAGCACTCCAAACCTGCGGGGTTATCTGAGCATTCGAGCTCTGTAGCGCGTGAAAAAACGACAATGGCCGAACTCGGGTCTCCCGGTCGCGTCGTGCCCAACTGGGCGGACGTGTCGCCATGGAAATCTGGCCATGAGTCTGGCGGGGACACTGGGCGAAGTCAAGCGATTTTACAAACCTTCCAAAGAATTGTTCGAAATCCCGGAAAACATGCTCGCTGGCGTGGTGGACGGCGTGGGCTTGGCGACCAGATCGAAGCCCACCGGCTGGACATGGCCAATGCTTGCGGGCCTTACGCCGACTGTCTCGGAGGGGGTGTCTCCTTTTTCAAACCGACGGCTGAGCTGATACAACCGAGATGATCGCCGAAATCGCAGCCAGTGCCGGGCACAAAGGCCGCGCAAACAAATAGGCGACTGCACTGGCCGTCGTGCAGCCGCCTTGATGATCGATCGCGGGCCGATGGGTCAACACGATCCAGCTTGTTCAGGCCTGGCGGGTTCGTTGACGCCGCCATCCAAGGCAGGCCAGCCCGGACAGCCCGCCGGCCAACAGGCCGAACGTGGCAGGCTCGGGAACATTAATGTCCGACACGATCTGAATATGGAGGTTGACAAAGTCCAAAGGTACCCCGGTTGCGCTCTCAAGGAACACTTTGCTCGGGTCGACGCCGGCCGGCAGCGTGCCTAGGTTGTCGTTGATATCCGACACGAAGCTGCCATCAATCGTCGCAGTGCCGTCGGTGTTCGGAATGATCTGGAATTGCAGGATGTCGCTGATCAGCGGCGGCAACAGCGGATCCAACGGCGGTTCAACGAGATAAATGGTTCCGCCGACCGGTCCCTGCTGACCGCCAGTGATCCACGTGCCGGTGAAACCGATCGGGCCGGTCTCGGGCAGCGGCGGCACGGTGACGGCCAGATTATTCAAGCCACTTTGGAACGCGCTTCCGTTGAGAGCAAGGCCGAATTCGAAGTCGTTCGCCGAAACCGTGATGGTTTCGTTCGGCGGGGGAGCGGTATCGTCGAAGGTGAGAGAGGCGGCCCACAGGGAGCCAGTCGCCACGAAAGACAGGGCGGCGACTACGAGCAACAATACGACGGTTCGAAAGGTGCTGGTATTCATAAACGATAACCCTTTGCAGAAGTTGTGAGGGAGTTCCACTGCCAACGACACTCGGACCTGATTAGTCAGACCGATTTCGCAGCATCGCGCGCAAGACCGGTCAGACGGACGCACGCAAGCTGGTCATTAGCACTCCCCCACAAAACTTGCCGGGTTATCGGAGCATTAGCACTTCAGACCGAGGACACGAAGTTACCGTGCTGCTGGACGAAGGCCCAGCCGCGGAGCGATGTTATAACGTTTGCCGCTGTGATGTCAAATATTTTCTGGGCGTTTTGCCGCTGAACGGGGGCTTCAACCCATCTAGCCCGGCATTGCACAAATGGGGCCAGCCCGGCACGGAGACGGCCGCGCCATGGCCAAAAGTACGGCGATGCGCCCCGCCCGGTGCCTGGCGAGCCGTGAATGCTTGCCCATTTTTCAGGGCCGGCGGTTCGTCCTCGGTTATATTAGAATCGGTTTCAAATCGGCCGCGAGACGGGGGCAGTCCCTGCCTTTTCCAAGCCGGTTCTACAGAGAACGAGACCCGCCCGAGGTTTGCTTCCGTGGCGTTTAAAGATCATTTTTCCCGGCAAGCCGACCAATACACGCAGTTCCGCCCGCGATATCCGGCGGCCCTGTTCCAGTATCTGGCGTCGTTGCCCAACCGGCGCGATCGGGCGTGGGACTGCGGCACCGGAAATGGCCAGGCGGCCGTCGATCTGGCCGAGTATTTCGCCGAGGTCGTGGCCACTGACCCCAGCAGCAGCCAGATCGCCCACGCCGAGCAGCATCCCAAGGTCCAGTACTGGGTCGCTTCGGCGGAAGAGTGCACGCTCTCTGAAAACTCAGTCGATCTGGTCACGGTGGCCCAGGCGTTGCACTGGTTTGATCGCGATCGGTTCTATCAGCAGTTGCGCCGGGTGGGGCGCGGCGGGAGCGTGCTGGCGGCCTGGAGTTATGGCCTGGCCGTGATCTCTCCGGAAGTCGACGGAGTGGTCTGGCATCTTTACTCGGATCTGTTGGGATCGTATTGGCCCCCGGAGCGTAAGCTGATCGAAGAGCGTTACGCCACGATCGCGTTTCCTTTCGACGAACTGACGGCTCCGCCGTTTGCGATGAGCCTGGATTGGCACTTGCGCGATTTGATCGGCTATCTTGGAACCTGGTCGTCGGTGCAAAAATATATGCAGCGTCACGGCGTCAACCCGCTGGAACAAGTGCAAGCCGATTTGACCCGGGCCTGGGGAACCGAAACGGTGCGCCGGGTCGATTGGCCGCTGTATCTGCGCGTGGGGCGGATCGCGTGAGCGAATGGATCCTATGGTAACGATCGCCGAAGCGCTTTCCCTGGGCACGCGCCATCATCAGGAGGGCCGATTGGCCGAGGCCGAGCGGTTGTATCGCCAGGTGCTCGCGGTCGATGCCGACAACCCCCAGGCCCTGCACCTGCTTGGCATGCTGGCCATGCAGGCCCGCCAATTCGAGGCGGCGGTCGAATTAATCGGCCGCGCGATCCGCGTCGATCGAACGCAGGCGGCGTTTCACGCCAACCTGGGCGAAGCCTATCGGCACCTCGGCAAACCCAGCGAGGCCGTCGAGTGTTATCGACAAGCGCTAAAAATCCAGCCCGGGCTGGTCCAAGCGCATACGCGTTTGGGCATGTTGTTTCGCGGGCAGGGCAAACATGCCGAGGCCGTCGAATCGCTGCGCGAGGCGTTGCGTCTGCGGCCCGAAGATACCGAGGCGCGGATGCTACTGGGACTGACCCTGGATGACCAGAACAAGTGGACCGAGGCCGAAGCCTGTTTCCGACGCGTGTTGCGCGGCGACGAACGATCGATCGAGGCCCATTTCAACCTGGGCGCCGTGCTGCAAAGCCAAGGTCGGCTCGAAGAGGCGGTCGCCAGTTATCGCGCTGTATTGGTACTGAACCCCGAACACGTCGACGCCCACAACAACCTGGGCACGATTCTGAAAGAGCAAAACGCGTTGGACGAGGCCGTGGCCCATTTCGAAACGGCCCTCCGGCTCAAGCCCGGCTACGCCGCCGCTCACGTCAATCTGGGGGTGATCTACGAATTGCGCGAGCAATACGAAGCGGCTTGCGGCGAATATCGATCGGCGCTGGCGGTCGATCCGCGCTCGATAGCGGCCTGGACGGGGCTGGGAGCCGCGCTGCAAAAGCTCGGCCAAATCGACCAGGCCCTCGACTGCTACCGCCAGGTGTTGGCCATCGACCCGAACCATGCCCCGACGCACCTGGGCATCGGTTCCGCCTTGCAGTTGCAGGGCATGATGGAAGACGCCTTCGCGTCTTATTTGGAAGCGGCGCGCGTCGATCCCAACTACGCGGAGGCTTACAACAACCTGGGCATGCTCTTGAGCGAACAAGGACAACGCGACAAGGCGCTGGCGTGTTGCATGCGAGCGATCGAGCTGCGCCCGGACTTCGGGCCTGCGCACAGCAACGTGGCTGTGACGCTGCAGGCGCTGGGCCGTCTGGACGAGTCGATCGAACACCATCGCAAAGCCGTCGAACTGGTCGCCGAGGGCGCAATTCAGCATAGCAATCTGTTGTACGCGCTCAACTACCATCCGGCCTATGGCGCCGCGGCGCTGTTTGCCGAGCATAGGGCCTGGGGCATGCGGCATGCCGACCCCTTGACGGCCAACGCCGCTCCACACGCCAACCCCCGCTCGCCCGATCGCCGGCTGCGCGTCGGGTATGTGTCGCCCTTTTTCCGCCACCATGCCGTGAACTTCTTCAGCGAGCCGATCCTGGTTTCGCACGACCACGACCGATTCGAGGTGTTTTGCTATTCCGATACGTCGCACGAGGACGAAACCACCGCCCGCCTGCGCCGTTCGGTAGACCACTGGCGACACGTCCTCGGGCAAAGCGACCAGCAGGTGAGCGAGCTGGTGCGCCGCGATCAGATCGACATCCTGGTCGACCTCACCGGCCACATCGACGGAGGCAAGCGGCTGTTGGTCTTTGCCCGCAAGCCGGCCCCGATCCAAGTGACGTATATCGGCTATCAGAACACCACCGGCATGCTGGCCATGGACTATCGGCTGACCGACGATTATTCCGATCCGCCTGGCATGACCGAGGCGTATTACACCGAAACTTTGGTGCGGCTGCCGCGGACCTTCTTTACGTATCTGCCCGACAAAGCGGCTCCGCCGATCAATGCTCTGCCGGCACTGACCAACGGCTATGTCACGTTTGCCTCGGTGAACAATTTTTCCAAGATCACGCCGCAGGTTTTAAAAACCTGGGCCGAGATCCTGCTGCGCGTGCCCCGATCGCGGCTGATTCTGCGGGCCGACATGACCGATTCCATGCGGCAGTATCTCAGTGAGACGTTCGCGGCCCACGGCGTCGAGCTCCAGCGCCTGGAACTGGTCAATCGCCTGCCGCGCAACGAATATCTTGAACTGATTTGCCGCGCCGACATCGCGCTGGATCCGTTTCCGTTCAATGGGCACACGACCACCTGCGATTGCCTGTGGCAGGGAGTGCCGGTGATCACGCTCTCCGGCCAGACGTACGTAACGCGCTTCGGCGGCAGCGCCCTGGCAACCCTGGGACTCGATGACCTGATCGCCCACACGCAGGAGCAATACGTCGAGATCGCAGCCGCGTGGGCCGGCGACGTCGAACGCTTGACGCAGTTGCGCAGCAGCCTGCGCGATCGCATGGCCCAGTCGCCCCTGGTCGACGCGCAGAGTTTCACGCGCAATCTGGAAGCCGCCTACCGCCGCATGTGGGAGCGCTGGTGCGCAAGTTGAGGGTGAAGCTGGGAATGGACCTGACAACTTCTCTTCTCGCGTATTATCTGAGCCGCTTGATTGTGATCTGCCCTTCTTCAAGTGGATATCGTCCCGCAAGTAGCTTATCAATGTGTGCAAGAAAAATGTCGCGCACTCCGACGACCGGAAACTTTTCCTGAACGGTGATTGGGAAAGCAACAAGCGTGTGTGGCCGGAAGTCGACAAACACGACCAATGCAAGTTGGTCGGCATCGATCAAAGGATCGTCGCGCCGGCCGCCGCACCGAGTGCACGCAAGCCAGCCGATGCCGTTGTCGCCGGGACGGTCGCTCGACACGCGCAGCGTCTTGACTTGAATTCGCTGGCCGGCAGTCGTAAGCACGTCAAATCCCTTGTTCGCGGGCGGCTGAATGGCTCCGTCAAATTCGCATGCGACGATGACCTCGGCGAAGTTCGCCAATGGATCAACGTTTGGCGTCCGGACGCCGACTTGGGCGAGCGCCACGGCGAGGCGCTTGCGGGCCATTACGTATTCATCAAATGCCCGAAATACGGCGGCAAAAGTCTGCTCCCGTGAACTATCCATACTTCAGTCCACCTCACCTGCTTAAACTCAACAGTTTACCGCCGTTGCGGCCGAGCCGCATAGGCTTGCTTGGGGAGAGCGGGTATGATCCATTGCATAGGGGCGGGATTGTTTCTCCGCTGGCGGCTTGGGAGGATCGAGCTATGCCAACAATTGACCGACGGAACCTAGTGCTGCTGTTGCTGGGAGTAGGGCAAGAGGGCGAGCTGACTGAGGGGCTTGGCGGGATAACTCGCCTGCAAAAGCTGCTTTTCCTCTTGGAACAGGAAGAAAAACTAGTGCCCACGTCAAACGGCTTTGCCTTCACAGCGTACAAGGCGGGTCCATACTCATCCAAGGTCTACGATGATCTGGAATTCCTCGAAAATCTGGGGCTGATTCAAAGCGAAGTGACCGCCGAAACGACCGAGCCGGAAGCGGCCGAAGTTGACCTTCTGGAATTTGACCAACTGATGGGGCCAGAGGAGAGGCTTTCGCATGACGATCGACCCGCCGCTGACGCGTATGAGGAGCGCAAGTACCTTATTACGCCCAAGGGGGCCGCCAAGATCAAGCAAGTTTTGGAATCCGGCAATTATCAGCCAGTGGTCAATGGAATTCGCAAGATCAAATCGAAGTACGGTAATCACTCCCTGAACGACTTGCTGCTTTACGTCTATACCAAGTATCCCGAAATGGCTGTTGAATCGGAGATCAGGGACAAAGTGCTTCGGCGGGGCAGCCGATGACCCATGCTGATCTGATCTCCAATTTCTTGACCTTGCACGTTGCAATAGGCGGCACCGCGTTAGCCGTGTTCTACTACTACAGCGACCGCAGTGATTCGACTATTGGGCCGCTCAATTCAACGTCAACCGTGCTCGGTGAGTTGCGCCGTCAAATCAGCAACGATTTGCAAACCCGCCTTGAGCCCATCTTTCAAAGCCCCGGCAGCGTACCGACCCCCCTTATAACCCTTGACGGCGGTTCGTACATTGAGAAGCCGGTCAATCCGATCAATAGCGAAGCGTTTCGGGAATGTATCCGCGATTTTCTAGATTCCAGCGCGGACTATGTTGACGAATACCGCCAACTTCTAGCGGCGCGGCGCAATTGGTGCCGCTGGTCAATCTATCTGAGTTGGTTGCTGATTGCACTCTTGGTTTGGCAGGGCATCGTCTTGGTCACGCTTTGGCTGGACAAAGCCGAATTCTATTCGCTACTCGATTTGACAGTTTACGTGGCATCGGTCATTTCCCTTTGCTTGGCGGTTGCTTGCGTCGGTTGTGTCGCCTGTCGGCACTATCACTTTGGAACGATCAGCGGTTTGAGATTGAAGCATGGCCAGCTTTGAACGCGAGTCGCTGTTGTACCCTCTGGTTGCGGACTACAAACGACAAAAATCGTTTCAGTTGCAAGCGCCGGAAATGCAGTTCTACGAGTATCGAATCGACCTGTTTGGATTCTCGCCAACACTAAATCTTTCGGTGTCCGTCGAACTGAAGTTGAACAACTGGCGGCGTGCGGTCGAACAGGCACTCCTTTATCAATTGTGCTCCGACTACTCCTTTATCGCCTTGCCTGAACCGATTGTTAAAAGAGTCAACCTTGACCTATTATCTTCGCACGGAATTGGTCTAATTGCCGTTGGCGCGGCTGGCTTGTGCCGAGAGGTACTCGGAGCCGCACAATCAAAGGTGGTGCGCGCTTTTTATCGTGATGCGTATATTGACCTATTGCAAAGGCGACAATAGATGTCGGCGGTTGAACCACACGTTATCTTGCGAATGGGTAGCCACGCCGAAAAGGACTACTTTTCAAAGACCATTCACTTGTTTGACGGCATAATTCTCGGCGCAAATCTAGTCGAGGCAACTCCGGGCGCGTCGGCTAGCCTGTTAGTTCGTTTTGCTGGCCAAAAGACGAAACTGCCCTACTATCTGGACCCGATGACGTATGCGTTTGGCAGCTATGTCGATGGAACCAACAGGCATCGTTCCGATTTGGATTGGATTAAGTCGGAGCAGACACGAAAGACAAAGAGCGGCACCAAAGAAAAGTACCGAGATTTCAAGCGCTCCTATCGCGGCCTGGCAGACAGAATCGGCGAACCTTTAAAATCTGCAATTGCGAAAGGTAGGGCGATTCCGCCCGAAGCGTTTAATGATGCTGTTCTTACAGAATCGTTCTGCAAAGCTGTTGTTGACTATCAGCTTAATCGAATTCAGGAAATTCTCGGCGAAGATACGGAATTCAAAGAATACGCGGCCGAAGCTCCCCGACCCGCCGTAGTGTTTGCGCCGTATTTCTACATTGATCCAACGAATCCGGTCGCTTGGACAACTGCCGTTTTGAATCTTGCAAGCGCGTCTACTGCGCTGTCGCCGGAGCGTCCCGTACACGCTGCGCTGTGCGCTGACATGGAATTGCTGACTAATCAATCGCTAATACAGCGTCTCGTGACTGAACTTCCAAAGACACAAGCCAAGGGCGTGTGGCTTTGGTTCAGCGGGCTTCTGGAAGAGCAAGCAGACGGGCCACACCTTGCGGCGCTCAAGAGTCTTGTGCAACGGCTTAGCGCATCAATGCAGGTCTACAATATGCACGGCGGCTACCTGAGTCTTGCCCTGTCAAAATACGGGATGCACGGCATCAGCCACGGTGTCGGTTACGGCGAACAAAAGGGTGTCCTGCCGGTCATCGGGCAATCCACTCCAACGGTTCGCTATTATTTGCCGAGCGTCTACAAGCGATTTGGCGTGCCGCAGATTGCACGTTGCTTTAAAGAGCTTGGAATCGAAACACCGCAGGACTTTCACGACAAGATATGCGATTGCGTGATTTGCAAGGGGATCGTCACAACCTCGATTGACGATTTCGATGCGTTCGGAGAAATGCACAAATCAACGCCGTCATCTAGGCGATTTGCCCAGACGCCTTCAGCGGCTAAGCGGTGCCGATTCCATTTCTTGCTTAATCGCGCGAAAGAATTGAAGTGGATGAAGACCGCCACAGTGGCCGATGTCGTTGGCCAGCTCCAAGAGGCACGGGGGACGTGGGGACCGCAACCATCTATGCAAAGTGAGTTGGGATATTTGGGCGTATGGGAATCCCTTCTCGCATCTTGACCCGCGCAATGAGCATGACGGGCTTTTACGCCGGCTGCGAGCGTGATATTTTTGGCAAGCAAGAGAAATGCTCGAATGAAGATTAAAGCGTGGGCAACCCGGAATGTCCAGCCTTCGAGGGGTTCGGCCTACGCCTCGTTTGCCTCGACTTGCTCTTGCAGTTCGCACCAGCGATGTTCGATGGGCGTGAGCTCTTTGGTGATTGCGGTGACTTCCTGGTGCAGGCGCAGGGCTTCGGCCGGGTCGGTGGCTTGCAGCAGTTGGGCATTCAAATCGCGTTTGCGTTCGTCGAGCCGGGCGATCGTGCGCTCCAACGTCGACACTTCCTTGCGGACTTCGCGCTGCCGCTGGGCCCGATGTTTGCGGTCTTCGCGCGGCGCGGGGGGTTTGGTTTTGCCCGGCGTCGACCTGGCGGCCTGCTCGCGCTCGCCGTCCTCGATTTCTTTGTTGACGTAGTACAAATAGGCCTCATAGTCGCCCCGATAGTTCACCACCCGGCCAGAGCGCACCTCGATGATCGCCGTGGCCACGCGTTTCATGAAGTAGCGATCGTGGCTGGTGAACAGCACGGTGCCTTGATAGTCCACCAGCGCCTCGGCCAGCGCGTCGACGGTGTCGACGTCCAGATGGTTGCCCGGCTCGTCCAGCACCAGCACGTTGTATTGGCTCAAAAGCAAGCCTGCCAGGCACAGCCGGGCCCGCTCGCCACCGCTGAGCACCGAAATCGGCTTGTGCACGTGGTCGCCGCGAAACAGAAAGCTGCCGGCCAGGTCGAGGATGGCCTGCGTCTTGGTGCCGGGGGCGGCCGCATATTCCAGATACTCCAGCACGCTCCGTTTCTCGGGCAGGCTCGTATAAACGTGCTGAGCATAGACGCCGATTTCGCACCCATAACCCCAGCGGATCTGTCCCGCCAGCGGAGCGAGTGACGAGACCACGCTTCGCAAAAACGTCGTCTTGCCTTGCCCGTTGTCGCCCACCACCGCCACGCGCGAGCCGTGCTCGACTTCGGCGTCGATGTCGCGGGCTACCTCATAATCGGGATATCCGATGGCCAGTCCGGCGCAGCGCAGGGCCGGTCCCTTGCGCGGTTCCACGGCCGGCGCGCGGATGTTGACGGTGGCTTCGGCCCCCGCGATTTCCAGGGTCTGAAGGCGCTCGAGCTGTTTGCTCTTCGAGCGGGCTTGCGAAGCGGTGCTCGCCCGGGCGCGATTTTTATCGATGAACGTTTCGAGTTGGCGGCGTTTGGCCAAAATGGTGGCGTTGACCCGCTCGTCGTGCTGGCGCCTTTCGTGTTGATACTCGACAAAGGCGTCGACCTTGCCGGGAAACAGCGTGAGCTTGCCGCGCGACAAGTCGAGCGTCTGGGTGCAGGTGGCATTGAGAAAGGTCCGATCGTGCGACACGATCAGGCACGCCTCGCGAAACTCGCGCAGGAAATGTTCCAACAAGATCTGCGTCCGCAGGTCGAGAAAATTCGTCGGCTCGTCCAACAGCAGCAGGTTCGGCTCGTGCAGCAGCAAGGCGGAGAGCTTGACGCGGGTTTGCCAACCGCCGGAAAGTTTTTGGATCGGGCCCTCGAGATAGGCGCCCTTGATCTCGAATTGGCCGGCGACTTCGCCGCAGCGCCAGTCGGGTTGGCCGCTGTCGCGCATCAGGAATTCGAGCACCGTTTCGCCGGGCAGAAACGGATCGTGCTGGCGGAGATAGCCGAGCCGCAGTTTCGGATGGCGCACGACTTCGCCTTTGTCGAGCTCTTCGTCGCCCAACAGGATGCGACACAACGTCGACTTGCCGGCGCCGTTGCGACCGATGAAGCCGACTTTGTGCTCGTCGGTCAGCGTCACCTCGGCGCCGTCCAGGAGTACCTGGTCGCCGTAGCTCTTGTGAGCATCCAGAAGTTGCAGCAGCACGGCCATACCAGCAAACCGTTTCCAGCGGGGGATCGAGTTGGCGGAAAAAATAGCCCAGTCGGCTAATGGCGTAAAGGGCGCATCAGGCCGGCCGGCCCGGGCCCCCTGGCGCAAAAGACAGGACGCGAACTGGCCGGCATGACCAGTTCGCGTCCCTGAATGTTACAAATACCACGGCGCCAAGTGTTTGCCGCAGGGCAAGCGGCTCGGCGCATGGCCTTGGCAAAGGGTTATTTCAGGATTTTGCCGGTGTCGGCAAGGATGCTTTGGATCTCCTTCTCGTCCAGGCCGCCGGGGCCGACCGCGTGGCTGGCCACGACTTTGCCCCCGCGATAAATCGTCACCGTGACTTCGGCCGCCGGATTGATGTTGAACTCGGCCGGGCCGTTTTCGTTTTCTTGCGGAACGACCAACGCCACGTTTTCAACCTGGTTCTTGGCGGCGAATTCCTTGGCGGTAGTCTTCAACTCCGCCGGGCTGCTGCCGATGAGATTGACAAACGATGAGAGCTTTTTGTCGGCGTTGCTGGCCACGTGCTGGTCCAACTGCTTGACCAGGGCGGCCAGCGAACTGTCGGCATTGCGGGCAAACACCATCACGACCGGCTTGGCTCCCAACATGCAGCGATAGCAGAAGTTGGCGCCGACCTCCTGGCCGTCGTTGACCGCGCCGCCACATTTCTCGACTTCAAACGCGCCGACCAGGTCGCCGGGCTGCAAACCACTTTTCAGTTCAGCGGCACGCACGGCCGTCGCACCGGCCAACAATATGACAGCCAAACCCAAGGTGACTGAGGCTTTCATCTTCAAAACTCCTCCTGTTTATAATCGTAGGTCAATTCCGGATCACCCGATAACGACACATTGTAGGTAGCCGGCCCATCGAGGGCCAGACAGGCTGAGCCAGAATTTCGGCTTTAAACGGACCCCGAGCGAACACAAAGGAAAAGTAGCCAGAACGTTAGGGCCCCTGCCCCGGCATTCTGGCGAGCCGTTTTGGATGTCTAAAAACCCCAGCGGCCAATCGCCGGCCATCGGAACATTTGCCAAACCGATGTTTTGCGTTGCCGGCGGCGGCCGGCTAGATTGGTTCAACTTGCTCGATGACGTTGCAAACCCTCTACCGGAGTTTTCCCATGAAGCCGATGCTTTGGTCTTTGTCGTGGTTGCTGGTCGTTTCCAACGCCCTGGCGGCGGACAACGCCTTGACACAGGCCGAAGCCAAAGAGGGCTGGTTGCTGCTGTTCGACGGCGACACGCTCAACGGCTGGATGACCAGCAATCAAACGCCGAGCCAGCGGCCCGTCGAGGACCACGCGCTGAATCCTCGCAAGTGCGGCGGCTACATGCTGATCCACGAAAAAATCTGGGGCGACTTTGTCCTGGCGCTCGATTTCAAGATCAGCAAAGGTTGCAATAGCGGCGTGTTTATTCGCACGTTCCCGCTGACGGTCCGGCCCGGCAAGGATGTCGGCTTTAACGGCATTGAGGTCGCGGTCGACGACACGACGGGCACCGGTTTTCATGACACCGGCGCGATTTACGATCTGGTGAAAACACAAACCCACGCCATCAAGGCGGTCGGCCAATGGAATCATATGGAGATCACCTGCGACAAAAACCTGATTTCGGTCGTGCTCAACGACATGCCGACGGCCAAAATGGATTTGGACCAATGGACGGTGATAAACAAGCGGCCGGACGGCTCGGAGCACAAGTTCGATATCGCCTACAAGGACCATCCGCGCAGCGGTTACATCGGCCTGCAAGACCACGGCGGCGAGTGCTGGTACAAAAACATCAAGCTCAAGCCGCTGCCGCGCTAGTGTCGTGCCGGTGGGCCGATGGTTATAATGGGTTCTCTGCCCCTGCGGTGTCGCCCATTTTGTGCCGGCCCGACCACGCCCATGCAAACCTCCTCGACCACGTCAGCTTTGCGACGGATTGCGTTGGGCGTGTTTGCCGTTTGTCTGCCGAATGCCATGGGCTTCTTGTGCCGTTCTGCCGGCGCGGATGAGCCACAAGCGAAACCAGCGCCGGTCGACTTCGTGCGCGACATTCAGCCGATCCTGGCCCGGCATTGCTACAAGTGTCACGGCCCCAGCAAGCAAGAAGGAGGCCTGCGCTTGAACGCGCGCGACGCGGCGCTGGCCGGCGGCGACTCGGGCCAGAAGGCGATCGTGCCCTCGGATCCCAAGGCCAGCCGGCTGGTGGCGGCCATCGACGGGTCGGACGACGATCTGAAAATGCCCCCCGAGGATGGAGGCCAGCCACTTACCGCCTCGCAGGTCGTGTTGATCACGCGTTGGGTGCGTGAAGGGGCCATCTGGCCGGCCGACGCCGATCATCCGGCCGCCAGGCTCAACCATTGGGCCTGGCAGAAACCGCGCAAAGCAACGCTGCCGGCGGTGCAGCATGCCGACTGGCCGCGCCACGCATTGGACTATTTCGTGTTGGCGCGGCTGGAGAAATCGGGACTCGCTCCGGCGCCCGAGGCCGATCGCTACATGTTGGCGCGGCGCGTTCACTTGGATCTGGTCGGCTTGCCGCCAACGCCCCAGGACGTCGAGGCGTTTGTCAACGACACGCAGCCCGGCGCGTACGCGGGGATGGTGGATCGGGCTCTGGCCGACCCCGGTTATGGCGAGCGCTGGGCGCGGGTCTGGCTCGACCTGGCCCGTTATGCCGACTCCAAAGGTTATGGCTCCGATCCGCTGCGCACGATTTGGCGTTATCGCGATTGGGTGATCGAGGCGTTCAATCGCAATCTGCCGTACGATCGCTTTACGATCGAGCAATTGGCCGGCGATTTGCTGCCGCAGCCGACGCCCGAGCAGATCCTGGCCACGGCCTTTCACCGCAATACCATGGCCAATGACGAAGGGGGCACCGACGACGAGGAGTTTCGCGTCGCGGCGGTGAAAGACCGCATCGAAACGACATTCCAAGTTTGGATGGGCTTGACGATGGGCTGCGCCAAGTGCCACAGCCACAAGTTCGATCCGATCACCCAGCGCGAATACTACCAGGCCTACGCTCTGTTCAACCAAACCGAGGACGCCGACCGAGGGGACGAAGAACCCAAGGTCGTCACGCCGACTCGATTGCAAGAGCAGCAGATCGCGGATGCCGAGACGCTCATCGTGGCGGTCCAGCGACGGCTTGCCACGCCGCCGGCCAATCTGGAGGCCGAATTGGCCCAGTGGGAACAAGCCCTGCGCGAGCGGGAGCATGCCTGGGTCATCCTGGAACCGCAAACGGCGGCGGCCAACGACGGCGCGAATCTGCAAACTCTGCCCGACCACTCGCTGCTCGCCTCGGGCGCCAGCCCCGATCAGGCGACCTATCGTGTCGAGGCCGCGACCGACCTGAACGCCATCACCGCGTTTCGCTTGGAAGCGCTAAGCGACGAAAGTCTGCCGCAACAGGGCCCTGGCCGGACCAACGGCAATTTCGTGCTCAATGATTTTCGCATTGGCGCCGCGCCGCGTCCCGCCGGGCCGATCTCGGGGCGGTTCGTACGGATCGAGATTCCCGGCGACAAAAAAATTCTCTCACTGGCCGAAGTCCAGGTCTTTCAAGGGCCCGAAAACGTCGCGCCGCAGGGCAAGGCGACACAATCGAGCACGGCCTCCGATGGTACGGCCGCATTGGCCGTCGACGGAACCACCGACGGCATTTTCGCCAACAAGTCGGTCACGCACACCAACGAACAAACCGATCCCTGGTGGGAACTGGACCTGGGCCGCACGGCGGCGGTCGAGCGGATCGTCGTTTGGAATCGCACGGACCCTGGCACCGAATCCCGGCTGAAGGATTTCCGCGTTACGGTGCTCGACGAAAACCGACAGACCCTTTGGCGGCGCACGGTCGCCGCGCCACCCCAGCCGAGCCTGCAACTCGATCTGGCCGAGCCCGCGGAGCTGGAGCTGACCGAAGCCACGGCCGATTTTTCGCAAGAGGGCTGGCCGGTGGACAAAGCCATCGACGGCGACCCTTCGGCCCAGTCGGGCTGGGCGGTAAGCCCGCAATTCGGCAAGCCGCACTACGCCATCTTCAAAACCAAACTTCCGGTGTCTCTGGCCGGGCCGAAGACGCTGAGCTTTACGCTGGTGCAATCGTACGGCGGAAAACACACGCTGGGCCGGTTCCGCATTTCAGCGACGACCGCCGCCGCGCCGCCCCGGGCCCTGCCGCAGTCGATCCACGAAATCCTGGCCGTGGCCGCCGAGATTCGTTCGACCGAACAGCGGGCCGAGCTGGCGCGCTACTATTGGGTCCAGTCGGCTGCCGGCGAGGC
>JBGQKM010000046.1:0-25328 GCA_041499515.1 Planctomycetia bacterium
CTCGTACATGAATTCATACTCGAAGCGCGTACCGAGATAGTCGGTGAAGGACTTGTCGTGCGTCACGAATCCATCATCAAACGCGATATCGGCGGCGTAATTCACCTTGCTACCAAACAATTCAACGCGCCATCGCTCGGGGCCGGACCGACGCTGGTAACCAAGGGTGGGGATGACGCCGTTTGTAGTGTTTCGCGGCAAGTGGCACGGAGGGGTTGGTAGAAGTCTGGTCTTCCTGGGCGTTATAACAAGTCCTAGGAGGACATGCCATGAGCGAGACGAATGGATCGAGTGCGGACCGGCGGGGCCGGCGAAAGTTTAGCGCGGCGGACAAGCTGCGGATCGTGTTGGCTGGACTGCAAGCGGACACGAAGGTGTCGGAGCTGTGCCGGCGGGAAGGGATCAGCGCCACGCAGTTTTACCAGTGGAAGGACCGGCTGCTGCATTCGGCGACGAAGGTCTTCGAGGAGAAGGCCAGCGGGCCCAGCGTGCACGAGGAGCGGACCACGGCGCAACTGCGGCGGATGAAGGACGTGATCGCCGAGATCACGGCCGAGAACGTCGATCTTAAAAAAACGCTCTCGGATTAGAAGATCACGGCCAGCTTCCGCCCGAGTTGCAGCGGCAAGTCCACGCGCTGGTCGAGCAGACCAAAGCGCGGAGCAAGTGGCCGGCGCGGCGAACGCTCCAGGCATTGGGCATCCCGCCGAGTAGCTACTATCGCTGGCTGCGCGAGGAAGCCTGGGCCCAGGCCGCGAGACAGGGTCCAGCGATTCGTGCGGTGCAAGCTTACGAAGCCTTGGAGGAAGAGAAGCAAGCGGTGCGAAGTTATGCCTGCCGCCACACCGAGCTGCGGCATCGCGAGCTGGCCTGGCGGATGATCGACGAGGACGTGGCGTACGTGAGTCCCTCGACCGTGTATCGCATTTTGCGGGAAGCCAACCTGGTTTGTCCTTGGAGGAGACGAACAAAACGCTATCGCGAGGAACTCGAGAAAGCCCAGCGGCCGAACGAGCGCTGGGGCACGGACCTGATGTACCTGCGGATCGGGGCGGGCCAGTACTATCTGGTGACGTTCCTGGACGAGTACTCGCGTTACCTGGTGCATTGGGAGTTACTGACGGACATGGGCGGGGTGAGCGTGGGCCTGGCGGCGCAAACGGCTTTGGACAAAGAGCAGGAGACCTGGGAGGGGACGAAGCAGTTGCCGCCGGAGATTCGCAGCGACAACGGCAGTTGCTACGTCTCGCGCGAGTTCCGCCAGGTGCTGGCGCAGAACGGGTTGGCGCATCAACGGATCAAGCCGCATTGCCCCGAAGAGAACGGTCTGGTGGAGCGCAGCAACCGGACCTTGCGAGAAGCATTGGAGGAAACCGAGTTCGCCGACCGACAACAAGCCGAGGAGGCCTTGGAGAAGATCATCCGCTGGTACAACCACGAGCGGCTGCACCGAGCGTTGGGCTACCTGCGACCGATCGACTACTACCGCGGCCAGCCTGCTGAGCTGCACGAGGCGCGACGCACGAAGCTGGCCCAAGCCCGGCATCGCCGACGAGAACGAAACCTAACCCTGAAGCAACCCACCTTGCCCCTGGAAGACAACCAGACTCCTTAGCCAACCGATCGGATTGTGCCATTGCCGCTGAAACATTTCACGAAGTCTGGGATTCGCGGCTGCGCCAGTTGGGGGCGTCTCAGAACTCGACGACTACGGACTGACACTTCTAGGCGAACTTTTCGGTGTGAAGCGTTCTCCGAGTTCCCACGGCATGGATCCCAAATGCAAGCGACCGCCTCGTACACTGGATGAACAAGCCGATGCGCAACGCATCTACGCACGACCTGAATTGTGGGTTTTGCCGGGATGTCACAGTATGGGCGAAGATGCTCAAGATTTTGTGACCATGTCCATCGCCAAGTGGTCGCCGAAAGCCTTCTCGCTCGCTGAGCCTTCGGCTATCCGCACAGCCGTTCGGTACCTTCAGGACCTCAAGTCGTTTCGAGATCTTGATCTTTTCGACGTCAACGTATGGTCGCCGACGAGTCACGAAATGGCGTCGATGCAATTCGCTCTGGCCAAACGCGAAGTCGGTTGGGCGAAGAGCGCGCTCTTTGACAGCCTCGATCTGAGTAACCATAGCCTGGAATTGATCCGGGAAAACAAGTCGCCCGTTGACCTGGCGACAGCAATCGAACAGGTGCAGCAGTCGTTCTTGAGCGACTCGGGGGACGCAGGATCTCGGAAGCGGTGCAAGGCAGCCCTCGCCGTCTACCGGTCGGTCGTACAACGAGATCTCCTAGGGCCAATAACACGCCAGACCCAGGTGATCGCCGATCCGTTCGAGCGCGCAATGCATGTCCAATGGGCGGATCTGTACGCGCTGTTTCTGGAGAAAATGCTTGGCATTCGCGAACAGATGTTTGCTAGGCTGAAGGTTAATCCTCGAAATTGCGAAACCGACGACAAAAAGAATTTGCCTGAATTGCTGGCGATTAGCAAACAGATGCTGGCTCTCACAAATCACATCCTTCCATGCACACGACGCAAAACATCCCCCAAGCCTGCCAAGCACACGATGAACGGCCACTCGCGGCGCTTCATCGGCTTGGACTTACCGATGATGAATTGACTGCGCTTCGTCGCCAAGGTTATGTCCAACGAGACAAGCGGCTCGGTGGAGAGCGTGGCTACTGGCGGCTGCGGTTTCGTTTTCAGGGCCGTATGCGCACCGTTTACTTGGGGGCCAACGACGCGTTCGTTGTCGACGTGCGACGCGAACTGGCAGCGTTGCAGGCAGCACATCACAGGAACCGCCAACTAGCCCGTGCCGTTGGGAATGGCAAACGAGCCCTGCGGCGGGCCAAATTGTGGTTGGCACCAATTCTGGCGGACCTGGGTTTCCATTTTCACGGAGACGTGGTGCGGAAGTGTCGTGGAGAATCACGTTAGGATGGATCCTAACTCGAATTTTGGGCGGACGGTCATAGAAGGGGGATACGATCATGGACGAATTTCAGAACAGAGGCCAGTTTGCTTTTGAGCATGCAGTCAGCGCGCCCGAAGCAGGCGAAGCGATCGCCGAATCGCTGACGGCGGAGCGACCCAATTTGCGGCTTGCGGATCGCCTCAAGCACATCCACGACCATCGAGTGGATACGCGGGACAGTCCCACCGCGCGGACAATCGCTCTACGGGGCGTATGTTCCGACTTGATGGAAGTCGAGGCCTACGTCGCCGAAGCGTTACGCGACGCCGTTACGGCAACACCCCTGACAACGGAGAATATTGAACAATCTTTTTCACCTTCGATCGATCTGGTGATCCGCCTGGCCAGACAGATCTCGCAAATGTCCCAGCTTGAAATTCGCGCTTCGGGGTACGAAGGCTAGAACATCGAACGAGCGAAGAAATTGCGGTTCTGCGCCCCAACTCGCTTGAGGATGTTCAGCATGAACACGCTATGCGCGATCCTGGCGAACCGCTTGCATACCGCGCGTCGAGCAAGGACAGTTTTTCGGCGCCGGCGGCTAATTGGGTCGCGAGCAGACGACGTGTGGCGTTGACCTATCAACAGCGTGATTTAGATCTGAACGCTCCACGATCGCAGCCGGGCCATGTCGCTCGGCACTCTCTATTGCGATTGCGTCTACGGAAGAATACGGAGCTACGTCGCCAATTACGACTTTTCCTCGCAAAATCTGGCATGGCTTTGCAACACCTTGCAATTCCTTTGGAATTGGCTAAATTCCGTTGCATCAATGTCTTGCGGCTTTCGGCGAGCCTTCAAAAAACCGCTCGACAAGCTAGGGGTCACTGGTTCGAGTCCAGTATCGCCCACTTGGACCTAAATCTCGCTGAAGTCTTTGCTTAGACTACCTGCCGGCGTTCGGTAGTGCGGCCCGTTTGAACCGAGCCAAAACGGTAATTACCGTTTTGCGGTTTTCAACAGGAGCACCGTTCACCGCTGGGCCAAGGACGGCATCATGCCGGAGCCGCTCAGCGTGGGCGGTTCCAAACGCTGGGACGTGCAATCCATCCGCGAGTGGATCGACGGCGGCTGCGAGCCGCTTCAACTCGAATAGGAGAGCGAACCCGTTGGGCACTCGTCGGCCCGAGTAGACTTCGTTTCGGCTACCAAACGATCATCTCTCTCGGGATCTGAAACTTTAGCATCCCGGTTCCTCCGAAATTGTCAGCTGGTAGCTCAAGCCACAAGTATTCCACGTTGTCGATCGGCACCTCGAATGCAACGATGTCGTCGGCCGATTTTCTAGGGTAGATCGCTGCCGGCGATGACGAGCCGTTGCACCACGCCGTCAGTGGGGCAAACTTTCGTTTGTCGGGCGGCTATTGCGCTAGCTACGCGATGGCCCAACGCGAGCGCGCGCCGTGCATGTCCGCGCAGCGATTTCGTGGCGTTGATTCCCGTCGCCAATCAAGGGCAAAACCCTATTTGGGCTACGCTTGACGCCGTTGAGATGGAATCTTGCTTCGCTTGAGGCGGCGTGCCGTCGTGGCGGCCAGCGCCAACACCGCCGCTGACAGGGCCAGAACCTGCGCCGTTGGTTCTGGCACGGTGGGATATTCAATCAGATCCAACTTTCCCAAGAACGTTTCGCCGGGCAGCAACGGGTCAAGCCCTTCGAAGATTAGTCGCTTGGTGATTTTCAGATGCGTCCCCACAGGCAGCGGATCGAATGTGAAATCGATTTTGCCACCCCCTAGCGCCGTCGGATCGGTAAAAGTGATGCCAAGACCTGGGATTGGCGCGCCGCTGGAGAACGTGAACGAGGGCTCGCCCGATCCAGCACGGTCGTCCAACCAGCGCCAACCAGCTTGCAAAATCGACTCATGCCAATCGGTCCAAGGAGTCGTTCCGCCGATGGTCAGGAACTCGGTCACGCTGAAGAGCATGAGCGCACCACTTCCAGTATCGCTGGCGGCAAAATCGCCTCCGCCGCCGCCCGCGAGGACCTTGTCCCAAGGGCCGGCCGAGGGATCGTAGGCTATGACCTGCGTGCCAAAACTGGCCGGGAAAGAGCCGTCATCGACGACCCAGCCCGTACCTGCAAGATTAAACGTGGTCGTCGTGGATGGTCCGGGCCCCACGCTGGCGCCAATCGTAGCCGCGGCCGCGATGGCCGGCCAGAGGATCACTCCGATCATCACTGCCGCGAAGGCGGAAGCCTCGCATCGACGACGAAACAGCAGACGGATTCCAGGGCTAAGAGAGCAAAATGGACAGCTCGAACCACACGCTGGAAAGGCTGATTTCATTACGCACCTCCATTCAATGTCGTCGCACTGTCGCTGCCGCCACATTGTCGGCGCGACGCTGAAATGGAAACCCGCTCACGAAAATCTACCAACAGGCTATACGTTGCAAGATTGCAGTGCAACATTTTTTTTGGAAAAATTTGCGAGTAATTCCGACGGGCAAGAGGGGGTAATGTCACAGGGCCGGCCAGGACTGGTGCCCCAGGGCTTACGCATCCAGATCAGGGCGCAACCCCTTGAAACAACGGGTTTTCGCCGTTTCAGTGCGTACGTATAAATGCCCGAGCCACTCAAGGTCGGAAATGGCAACCGGTGGGACGTGAGGATTGTCCGCAAGTGGATCGACGGCGGGTGTGAGCCGGTTGGACTGAAATAGGGGCGGTGCGGGTTTGACAAAAACGACCGGGACCACTACCTCGGCCCGCCCGGTACCAAGGCCAGCACGCTCGAAAACGATCTTTGGCGATAACTGCTTGCCAGGTGCATCGATCGAGGGCTCTTCCGGCGCTCTTATTGCCTGGCCGCCGTTCGGCTCCAATGGCTAGCCCGTCGGGCTTACGCGAAAAGTAGATGGCTCCTCCCCGGAGGCGTAGATCTGCCACATGGTCTCATACGCCTTCTCAAGATTCTTGGCAAATTGTCCGCCATCGAAGAGCTCGGATGTGGTCCGGTTGGTTCGCAGCCTCGCGCGCAGGTCGTCAAGTTGCTTTGCGTCCCTCGCTAGCCGCACGGCCATCGCTTCGTATTCATCGAGATGCGTCGTGACCAATTCGGGCAAGCCCAAGGTGCGCAGCAAGCTTCCGGCCACGCGGGACATAAACGTCTCGCCGGCAATCGTCAGCAGCGGGCAGCCCGCCCACAGGGCATCGCTGGCTGTTGTATGTGCATTGTAGGGGAAAGTGTCGAGGAATAAATCGGCCCGGCGATGCCGTGCCAGATGCTCTGCCGGGGCGAGACGTGGTGCGAACACCAACCGCTCGGCTGCAATTCCTCGCACTTGCGCCTCGCGGCGCAGATTGCCAGGGGCAAAGCGATTGCCTTCCAAGAGCCAGAGCACACTGCCTGGAACGGCATGCAGCAGGCGCATCCACATGCCAAACACCTCGGGCGTGATTTTGTAGTTGTTGTTGAAACAGCAGAAGACAAATCCCGCCTCCGGCAAGTCGCATTCGGCCCTCGACGGCGTGTGCGGGGAGATCTCTCGCTGGCTGTCATTGACCTGGTAGCATCCCGGCAAGTAGACAAGTTGCTCCGCGAAGAACGGTTGCTGCTCCGGGCGGACGATAAAATCGTCGACGAGGATGTAGTCCATAAACGAAGCCCCCATCGTGCCTGGGTAGCCAAGATAGTTCACCTGAATGGGGGCCGGGCGCAGCGCCAGGCTTCGGGTACGGGCATCCCTCGTGTAACCCGTCAAATCAACCAGAATGTCAACTTCATCCGCGGCAATGCGCTGCGCCGTTTCCGCATATGAGTGATCCCTCACATCGACGAACCGATCGAACGCGTTCACAAGCCGCCGCCTCATCGGGCTGTGGTCGTCGCAGCCACAGGAGTATGCGAAGACCGCAAATCGGCCGCGATCGTGTTTCTCGAACAACTCAGCCGTGAGCATGGCGATCGCATGGGAATGGAAGTCGGCGGAGAGATAGCCGATCGTGATCTTTGACTTAACACCCGATGGCCGATTGAATGACGCCTTTCGCGCAAGCTCGGATGGCAATTTCAGTTGCCGTTCCACCCATTGCCGTGCACAGCGCAGTTGCTGTTCGGCCGTAGTCATCGTCGGCAGCGTCAAGAAAGCAAACGGCGATACTTCCGTATCGATTACTTTGTCGGTATCCGCGTCAACGAGCTCGATCACGCGCTGTGAAAGACCCTTCAGCTCTTCCCAATCGCACAGATTCTGCAACCCATGAGCTAGAGCGCTACTAGCTGCCAGGTAGTCTGGTTTGAGCTCCACGGCCCGGCGGTAGCAGGCGACCGCTTCGTCCAATTTTCCCTGGTACCTTAGGGCATTGCCTAGACTGTAATGCGCCTTGGCATCGTCCGGCTTGAGCTCCAGTGCCCGGTGGAAGCAAGCGTCGGCCTCCCCCAGCTTCCCCTGGTCCATGAGAGCATTGCCCAGGTTGGTGTGTACCTCGGCATGGTCCGGCTTGAGGTCGAGTGCCCGGCGGTAGCAGGCGACTGCTTCGGCCAGCTTCCCCTGGTCCCTGAAAACACTGCCCAGGTTGTTATGTGTATTGGCATGGTCCGGCTTGAGGTCGAGTGCCCGGCAGTAGCAGGTGACCGCTTCGTCCAACTTCCCCTGGTCCGTGAAGACAATGCCCAGGTTGTTGTGCGCTTCGGTATAGTCCGGTTTGAGCTCCACGGCCCGGCGGTAGCAGGTGACCGCTTCGTCCAACTTCCCCTGGTCCCTGAAGACATTGCCCAGGTTGTAGTGTGCTTCGGCGTAGCCCGGCTTGAGCTCCAGGGCCTGGCGGTAGCAGGCGACTGCTTCGGGCAGCTTCCCCGCGGCGCGATACGCTGCCCCCAGATTGTTGTGAAAGACGCTCTCGGTCCCGTTCAAGCGGATCGCTTGCTGGATGTATTCGATGGCCACCTCGTGCTGGCCGGCCCCATGAGCCATCATCCCAAGAAGATGAATCGCGTCGGGTTGCTGCGGATCGACGGCCAGAATCTGCCGGTAGATCTGCTCGGCAGCCCGCCAGCGGCCAGCCTGGTGGTGCTGGACGGCGATTGCCAATGCTTCGGAGATCGTTGCCATAGCGACAATTCTTACAGCGCAAGCCGCGCGCCGCGACGTGGTTCAAGAAAACGGGCCTTCCAAGGGCATTTCGCGGAGGAACAATCTTAGCGTTATCATAATCGTCGTGCCCTAAAATGCCATGTTGTCGCCATGCGGAGATCAAAACCGCTGGGTCCTTCCGGGCTGCCGACGTTTGAGCGGCACAAAGCAATCCCGCCCTCGAAAGAGAGAATTAGCTTGTGATCGTCACTAGCTGGAACCGCAGCCGGCCCGGGGTTCCGACGG
This sequence comes from Planctomycetia bacterium, assembly GCA_041499515.1. GTDB lineage: Bacteria > Planctomycetota > Planctomycetia > Pirellulales > PALSA-1355 > PALSA-1355. The sequence continues at coordinate 8,313 of JBGQKM010000046.1, forward strand.
ACGGCCGCTCGAGCAATCCCGAAGCCCGCTTGCGACAGGCTGCCGTGCGGACAATCATTGACATGGAAGGGGCCAACATCGAGCATGAGTGGACACTACAGGCGGCCGAACTCGCTCTCCAAAAAGCCTGGAGACTCTGACGTCGAACAGGACCGCTCACACCGAGGCGCAGGCCGCGGGTCCTTCCAGGGCGTTCCAGCGATTGCGGTGCAAAGGAATCCCACGCGGCGGAGAGAGCGTAACTTACGCGGCCGACCAACCGTTTCTGGCGAGTCTCGACTCGCTCGCGTTCATGACGGTTCGTTGCGCCGCGACGCGATTCTGTTCTCGTTCAGCGGAACTCGGAGTTTTTCCGCTGGGATTCTCCCGCTCGAACTGCCTGTTGTCTGCTACGATTCCCCCAAAGAATCTCACCCAAGTCTCGGAAAATATCGCGCGACGCAATGCGCGAAAGTGCGAAGCTCGAAGTACGTTGACAAACACAAAGGTTGTCAGCGACCGCTTCAATCGTTCCCCAGCGCCAGCCATTGGGCAAGCGTTAATTCGTGCCCGTGGACCAGGCGAATGCGGCCGAACCTCTCAAGATGTAAGTGTTTCCAATCCACTTCGAGCCATTCGGGAAGGGATTGCTGGCCGGTTGGCCGTCCCACCAGATGCCGCTGGTGCCCTGGTCCATCGTGATCGTGTTGTATTGAAACACATTGTTGGCAAACGACCCAGCGTCGGCAAAAGAATCGCCGACGATTCCGTTCTTGTTGTCGCGGACGATGTTGTATTGGACCGTCACGTCGTGCGAAGTTTTGACGCGGATTCCATCGCCGTCGGGCCAATCGGTCGAAAAATAGTTCACGCCATTGTTTTCCGACAGGTTCCCTTGAATCAGGGCCTGTCCGCTGATTTCGTACTGGATTCCCGACAGCCCCTCGTTGTGGACCCAATTGTTAGCAATCGTCACGTTCCAACAGTTGCCATCGCACCAGATGCCATAGCCGCCGTTGTCGTGGAAGTTGTTGTTGGCCACCAGCAGATTCGTGCAGGCCCAGAATTTCGATCCGCCGGCTTCATTGAGCGGATCGAACTCGTAGAGCCAGTTGTTGAACGCAACCTCATTGTTCGTGACTGTCACGTTAGCGCCGTTCGGCCCCAGCCCAGCCTTGTGGTTGTGGTGGATGTAATTGCCGTCGATGATCGCGCCGCTGTAGGCACCGACACCCCAAGTCGCCGAGTAACGGACCTCGTTGTTCAAAATCTTCCAGTTCGGTCCACCGTTGAGCGAAGCGTTATAAATGTCCGGCTTGTAGCCGTCGATCACGAAGTTCTTGACCGTCACGTTGTTGATGTTGTTGGCCTCATCGCGGAAGGCGTAGGGCTGGGTCGTGCTCGTCAGGATCGTGCCATAGGCTCCAATATAGGTCTGGTTGGCCTTGGGCTGGATGTTCAGGTCACGGGTACGTTCCGGCGTTGAAGAAGATTGTCGCACCGGCTGGGGCGTTGTTGATGATCGACTGATTGGTCGCCGTGCCGCTGCTGGCCGAAAGAATGATCGCGCCGACCGGCGCGACGACGCCAGCCTGCGGCCCGACTGGACCTTGGGGACCAACGGTCGGTGATGGCACTGGCGGCGGTGGCGGCGGCAGGGGGTTCGTATCGTCGTTGAGGATCGTACCAGTTGCCGTCGCGTTGCCCAGACGTGCATGGACTGGATTCGAGAGCGTAACGTAGAACGCTTCATCGGGTTCGACGAGTGTGTCGCCCAGGATCGGCACGGAGACTTTCTGCGAAGTCTAGCCAGGCTGAAACGTGATCGTCTGATGGATCGACAGGTAGTCACTGCCGGCCTTGGCGGTGCCGTCGGATGTTTTCAGTAAGGCGGTGATTGTCTGCGATGACGAGCGGTTCAGCGTGACTTGAAAAACCTCGTTGTGTTGCCCAACGTTCCGTTTCGGCATCGAGGCGCCGGCAATCGACATGCTCGGGTTCAACCATGCCCATGAGAGCATGGCGCGGGGCTCAAGGGTTTCAAATCTCATCCCGTTTCGTTTCATGTCACGTAAATCGGCATGTCGCTGATCGTCACTGTGCCGTCGGCGTTGATCGGGTAAGGTTGACCGAGCATATCTATGGCTTTGGTCGCCCCTGCGGGGAGCGGAACTGCATGTGAAACCCCGGTCGTCCATTCCATCGTCGTTCCGTCAAACTGCACCAGATAATCATTCGGATCGCTGGCCAGCCGCGTGACGCTCGTGGCGTTGGCCGCGATATTGTTGAACACTTTGGCCGACGTGTAGGCCAAATGCGGCTGGCGGTTGACATCCACCAGTCCGAACATATCCTCGCGGTTCGTCGTGTCGGTCCCGCCATCCATGAAGTCATACCAGATCGACAGAGGAATGCCCGAGACGGCATTGATGGCAAACTGCCGCACGATGTACGCGGCCTGCAACTGCTCGCTGACTTCCGTGCGGCTGGTGCCCCATTCCGAGGAAACCAAGGGCCGTTTAACCGCGTAGCCCGCCGTGAGATTGTCGTAGAGGGCCAGCCATGGCAATACGGTTTCCGGAGCGCCGCCATGCGGACGATAGAGATGGGCCGAAACGGCATCGACCGTGTTTAGCAAACCAGCATCGAACGTGCTCTGCAAGAACGAGATCGCCTGGTCGGGCAGCGAACCGGATCCGGCATAGGTCGCCGAGGGCCCGATGACTAGTTCGTTCGGAGCCACGGCCTTGATAGCGTTATAGGCGTCTGTTTCCAGGGTCATGTAGTTCGCAAGGTTCGGCGCGGGCTGCCAAAAGTGAGCGTCGTTCGGCTCGTTCCAGATTTCCCAGACGTAGCCGTGGCCGGCGAAGTGCTGGACCGCGGCAGCGGCCCACTTCGCATAGGCCGTGAACTCGGTCTGAGTCGAAGGACCAACTTTGTCGTTGGCGGCACCGTAAATCGGGTTGTTGTAGTCGAGCGTGAAAAGAATCTTGATGCCGTAGGCTTGGAAACCGGCTGCCAACGTATCATACTCCGACCAGTTGTAAACGCCGTCGGTCCGCTCTGTGTATTGCCAGAACAGATCGGAGCGAACCCACTTGAATCCATCGGCAGCAATCAACGCGATGTCGCTTGCCTTCCAGGTCGGGCCGGTGTGGATATTGACGCCAAATCCGGTTGGGAATGTTCCGGTCGTGGTCGGTGGCGGCGAGGGAAGTTGCGGCGGCGCGATGTCATCATTGAGGATCGTGCCGACAGCTACCGGATTGCGAAGCCAGGCATTATGCACGCCCGAGAGCATGACCAAAAACGTTTCGTTGGATTCAGCGATGGTGTCCCCCAGGATCGGAACGGACACCGAGAGCGAAGTCTGTCCGGGCAAGAACGTGATCCGCTGATTGATCGGCAGATAGTCGACACCGGCTATGGCCGAGCTATCGGTCGTATCGACCGTCGCGGTGATGGTCCGCCACGACGGATGGCTAAGCGACACGCGAAAAACCTCGTCGTGCTGGCCTGAGTTTCCTTCGACGGTCGAGCTATTGGCGATCGATATCACTGGCGTCCACGTTAGACTTGACCAATGCGCCAACATGGCCCGACCCTCAAGGGCCTCGAATGTAAGATTGCGTTTCACGGTTTCCCTCCGATTGATTGAGCCGGTGTCCCTGCCCCTTCCTTCGATAGATCGTTGGCTACTGGCACGCCGTCGAAGTACGTGTCTTCATGAGCGTGTTCGTCGCGCGGTGTTGAGGTGAGCGAACGGATGCGCGCGGATTGGCCAAAAGAGGCCAGGCACGCCGCGAGCGCAGTGTGCTCGGCCCTAAAGTCGCCTGCCGGATCGCCCCGTCCGGTGGGGAGCAATCCCAGGCCGGTGACGCCAGAACTTGCCGCTGGAGCAAGTCGTGCTCGGGGCGAGCGCTATGCCGAATACCATGGCAAAACGACGAAATGAATGCCTCATCCGTTCTTCTCCTCTGTCCACAGTGTTGTTCCACGCGCAGTGTCTGCGGCCCTTGCAACGAACGCAACTATCTTTTCGGGGGGTTACCAAAATCGGCGAAGCGGCGGCGGATCGCGGCCGGATGCCGGCCAGGCTTGTTCGATCGGACTTGAAATGGCGCGCTACCGCGGCACGCATCACCTACAGGCTCAACGATGATCGGCCCGATCCGCTCCGCAGTCCGGTCGCGAAAAAGTGTTTGCCTTTTCCCAGCCATCGGGGGACAATCGGCCACAACGGCGGTAATGTTTCTTGGTGATTGGCAAAGGAGAGCGAGCCATGCGATACGAAAAAGGGACCAAGCGGTTGTTTGGAACGATGCTGTTTGCGATCGTGTTGGCCTGTGGCGCTTCGGTCAGGGCGGTCGAACCGACGCATGGGACCTTCGCCGCCTCTGACGGCGTCAAGATCCACTATCTCGAAGCCGGCCAAGGCTCGGCCGTCGTGTTGATCCATGGATATACGGGCAACGCCCAGGGCAATTGGTTTGCCAACGGCGTGGCCGACGCATTGGCGAAGAAACATCGTGTCGTGGCGATCGATTGCCGCGGTCACGGACAGAGCGAAAAACCGCACGACTCAGCCAAGTATGGACCGCAAATGGCCAAAGACGTGCTGGAGATGATGGATCATCTGAAAATCGAAAAAGCCCACATCCACGGATACTCGATGGGCGGCGCGATCGTCGCGCAACTCCTGGCCATCAAGCCCGAGCGATTCATCACCGCTTCGTTCGGCGGCTCGGGCGTGCCGGAGATCGACGAGCAGTACAAAGCGCAAGTGCCCAAGGACAATCCCGGGCCCGACCCTCAAGAATCCGAGGCGTCGGCAAAGCTGCGAACCAGCCCCGACCGCGACGAAGAGGCCCTTACGGCCGTTCGACAATCGTGGAACCCCAGCGATCGCGGCAAAGTCGATCTGACCAAAATCAAGTTTCCCGTGCTGGCGATCAACGGCGAATTCGACAGCCCGAATGCCAAAACGCACCGCATGAAACGCGAACTTGCGAACTTCACGTCGGTCGTGCTGCCCGGAAAATCGCATCTGACGGCCATCATGGCGGGCTACATCCCGCAGCTTTACATCGATTCGCTGGCCACGTTCATCGACGACAACGATCGCGCGTAGACTCCGTCCGCAGTGTCGCTCAATTGCGCGTGGCCCGAGCGCGGCCCCAGGGCGACAACGGCCCCGCGCTCTTTGTTGGGGCGCAGTCCTACCCTGCGCTTTGCCTTCGAATCGGTCCAACAGAGCGTGCTGGCCGCAAGCGACACTCGCGCAGCCTGGCCAACTCGCAATCCAGTGTATCGGCGCAAAAAACAGGCCGCCACGAAGGGCGGCCAGTGGTTGTGATTTTCAACATGCAGCACGTCTAGATGAATCGCTTGCGCAGGCGATGGCCAAGAAACCCGGCGAGCGCCAGCCCCAGCAGGACAAATGTCGAGGGCTCTGGAATATCGCTGATCCCGTTGTAGACGGTGCTCGATGTACCGTTGACGTCACCCAACCACGCGAAACTGTTATTTCCTTCAGGTCCGGTCTCGAACGTGGAGAAGGCCGTGTCCGCCGGGAGCAAACCCAGCACATCGGCCGGATCCGGAGTCGGTTCGTTTTCGTCCTGTAGAGATCGGTACAAAAGGACGCCCTGGTTTTCCAGATTGGAAAACGTCAGAAGGTCTGAAAATCCGCTGGGATTATCGCGAGAAGCCTCCGAGAGTTCGAGGCTGTTGATCACCACGTCACCAGGAACGACCGGTACGGGAAGGGAATACGCGATGCCGCCGCCGAGTTGGGGCACCCCCGTCTGATCGACCGCGACCGCGACCGCGCCCGCGCCCACGCCAGTGATCACCCGTCCGTGGCCCGCCTCGTCGAATTCCAAGATGAAATCTGGAGCGCCGCCCAAAGGCGTACCCGGCTTTAATGGTTGAGCAAAACCAATGTTGTCCCAGCCAATAGCCAGCGCGCCAAACGTGACGCCAGCCAGGCCAAACCGCCAAAAGGATCGTCTACCGTGCTGTTTCCTACCCATTCGAATTCTCCTTCCGCGGGTTTTGCTCCCGCATGTGCATGGGTGCCAAAATCTGAATTTTTAACAGACGAATATCGGCCAACGTTGTGGCAGTCGGCAAGCAGTAAGAACAAAGGTGAACGCCAAACCGCCGAAACTTCGACCGGGCAATCGAGAAATCTCGCTGCCAAATAAGCCGCCAAAAGAAGATGAAAAGAGAAAGAGTTACGCTGTAGAGCTCTTACTTTTTCATGAGCGGCTCAGCAAGAAGGTCGCGTCGCGAGCACCAGGCTGCATCGCTGCCAGCCAGCGCCCACTAGACTCATCGGCTACGTCCCATTTGGGCTGATCCAAAATCAAATCCAGACTATGGACGTTCACCATATTACCAACGCAAACGCCCGCGTCAAGCACGTTCTGTATTTTTCCACATTTTTTCCTGGCATCCGTATTTCCGCCCTGCCCGCGGCCAAATTGGTGCCGCGGAGGACTGCGATCCTCTGCTCGATCAACGGCGGCGCCATCGACGCTCAGTCCCAAGATCGCGTGGACCGGGACTCGCCTGTCACGCCTGGTTGACGATCCAGCTTGCCGGGTTTTCGAGCCACTGCACGACGCACGCACTTCGGCGACGCATGGTTTCCTATTATCCTTCTATCCTTCAACGCGTCCTGGCGGAACGGCGGGTTCCGCTCCCCAGCCAGACGTTTTTTTGTCCTGAGGCTCGTCGAGCATCAGCAGCTTTCTCGGCACACGGCGATCCAGAAGCTCTGCAAGCCGCTCCGGCGGCGCCCAGCGGGCCGTGGCTTCCGCCATGTTGGTCTCCGCGCCATTCGGGCAAGGCAAGGTCCGCGTCGATCTGCTATATATATTCCCCAGGATCGTACTGGCCCTGGCCTTGGTGTTCGCTGGCAGCTGGTGGGGTGCGTGATGAGCGAATCGCTTGTGCTCGCGGGAATCATCCTCGCCGCATCGAGTGGTCTAGTCGGTCTCCTTTTTTCGCGGACGTCGATCTTCGGACAATGGCTGACCACGCTGCTGGCCGTGCTCGGGGCGGGGGTTGGCTTGGGCGCAATCATCACGTTCTGGGCGACTGGCGACAGTCGGCCCATCGAGTTGCCCTGGCGGCTGCCCGGCGCCGAGTTCAGTGTGGCCATCGACGGCCTGTCGGCCGTCTTTCTCCTGCCGATCTTCCTGATATCGCTGTTGGGCAACGTCTTTGGCCTCGATTATTGGAAACAGACCGAGCATCCGCAGAATGGCCGCAAGCTGCGGCTCTTCTATGGGACGCTGACGGCCGGCATGGCGCTGCTCGTGATTGCCCGCAACAGCATCTTGTTTCTCTGCGGCTGGGAGCTGATGGCCGTGTCGGCTTACTTTCTCGTGGCCACCGAAGACGAGGATCCGGAGGTCCGCGAAGCGGGCTGGGACTACCTGGTGGCGGCGCACGTGGCGACTCTGTGCCTGTTCGCGCTGTTCGCCTTGCTGCACGCCGCCAGCGGCTCGTTTGCGATGGCGCCGTTGGCCGAGGACAGCATGACGCCAGCGATGGCCACCGCGGTCTTCGTCCTGGCACTCGTCGGGTTCGGCCTGAAGGCCGGCGTCATGCCGCTGCACGTCTGGCTGCCCAGCGCGCATGCCATCGCTCCGAGCCACGTGTCGGCGATCATGTCGGGCGTCATCATCAAGATGGGCATTTACGGTCTGGTGCGCGTGACCTCCTTGTTCCCAAATCCGCCCCTGCAATGGGGCCTGGTCGTGCTGGCGCTGGGCGTGGTCTCGGGCGTGCTGGGGGTCGCCTATGCGATCGCTCAGCACGATTTGAAGCGGTTGCTGGCCTACCACAGTATCGAGAACATCGGCATTATCATGATGGGCCTCGGTCTGGCCCTGGTCGGCCGCTCGCTCGATCGCGCGGATTGGGTCATCTTGGGCCTGGGCGGCTGTTTGCTGCACGTCTGGAACCACTCGCTGTTCAAGGCCCTGCTCTTTCTCAGCGCCGGCTCGGTGATCCACGCGACCCACACCCGCGAGATCGACCAGCTCGGCGGTCTGGCCAAGCCGATGCCGTGGACGGCGCTCGGTTTCCTGGTCGGCGCGGTGGCCATTTGCGGCCTTCCGCCGCTCAATGGATTCGTGAGTGAATTTCTCATCTATCTCGGCCTGTTCGGCACCCTGGGAGACACAGGCGGACCGTCGTTCGTCGGCGCGGCTTTTGCCGTTCCCGTGCTGGCTCTGATCGGTGCATTGGCCGCGGCGTGTTTCGTGAAGGTCTACGGAGCGGTCTTCCTCGGCACCGCCCGATCGGAAGAAGCTGCTCACGCGCACGAGTCTCCGCCGAGCATGCTCGGGCCGATTAGCGTGCTGGTGGCCTGCTGCTTCCTGATCGGGTTGGCCCCGCTCCTGCTGGCTCCGATTCTTGGGACAGCAATTTCGGCTTGGGCACCGAACTTGAAAGACGCCGGCCCGCGCCTCGTCACGCTGGCGCCTTTGGACTGGATCACGGTCATGGGCCTGTTGTTGTTGGCGGCCCTGTTGTTGGCCGGCGCCGTGTTGCGGTCGCGCCTTCGCGGTAGCGTCGTCGATCGGGGCACCACCTGGGGCTGCGGCTATTCCGCGCCGACTCCCCGCATTCAGTACACGTCGTCCTCGTTCGCTCAGATGCTGGTTGCGATGTACTCCTGGGCACTTCGTCCGCGCACGCACCAACCGCAGAATCTGCCGCTGTTCCCGCAACACACCGCGTTCCACAGCGAGGTGCCCGACGCGGTGCTCGACGAGGTCGTGCTGCCGACGTTCCGATTCTCCGCCTGGCTGTTCTCCGGCATCCGAGTGTTCCAGCAGGGAAACATCCAGATCTATTTGTTGTACATCTTTCTCGCCCTGGTAGGCCTGTTGCTCTGGCGCTAGAAGGGACGCGATGGAAACCATCATTCATGACGTGGTCCATATCTTCCTGGCGCTCAGCTTGCCGCCGTTGCTCGTGGGCGTCATCGGCAAGACCAAGGCCCTGTTCGCCGGCCGGGTCGGGCCGCCGCTTTTGCAGCCGTATTACGATCTGGTCAAGCTCTTCCAGAAGGGGTCGGTCTTCAGCACGACGACCACTTGGGTATTCCGGGCCGGACCGGTCGTCGGGCTGGTAACCACCGCGATCGCGGCGCTGTTAATCCCACTGACCGGCTCGAGCACCCCGATCTCGTTCACGGGCGATCTGATCTTGTGGGCGTACCTCCTCGGCCTGGGTCGGTTTTTCACGGCCTTGGCCGCCTTGGACACCGGTTCGCCGTTCGAGGGCATGGGCGCGGCGCGGGAAGTCACTTTTGCCTGCCTGGCCGAACCGGCCTTCTTCCTGGGACTGCTCGTCCTGGTCAAGCTGTCCGGGTCGCTGCAATTGGCCAGTATGCTCGGCAGCTCGCTCGGATCGCACTGGATGACGGCCGGGGCTTCGCTGACCTTGGTCCTGCTCAGTTGGTTCGTCGTCTTACTGGTCGAAAACTCGCGAATCCCGTTCGATGACCCGAACACACACCTCGAACTGACCATGATCCACGAGGTGATGATCCTGGACCACAGCGGCCCGGCCTACGGCATGATTCTCTACGGCGCGGCGTTGAAGTTGTTCGTCTTCGAGGCGTTGGTGATTCGCCTGGCCGTGCCCCTGGCGACTGGCTCGGCGTGGCTTGCCTGGCCCATCTTCGTGGCGGCCATGGTGGTTCTCGCCGTGGTGATTGGCGTCGTGGAATCGACGATGGCTCGCCTGCGTCTGACGCACATTCCGGTCCTGCTGGTCGCGGCCTGCATCTTATCCCTCTTTGGCATCATCCTGTTGGTGAGATGAACCCATGGACCAGCTTGTCGACCCTCTGTTGATCTTGGTCCTGGTGATCAACTTCGTCGCCTTGGGAGTGAGCCGGATTCGCGGAGTCATCAACGCCGTTGCCGCGCAGGGGATCCTGATGGGAATCCTGCCGCTTTTCGTGCATTCGGAGATCGGGCGTCGCGGCTTTCTGTTGGTCGGCGCCACCATCGTCTTGAAGGGAATCGTGATTCCTAGATTCCTGGTTCGCGCCATGCGCGAGGCCAACATCCGCCACGAGGTCTGGCCGGTCGTGAGCTACACCAGCTCCCTGTTGCTCGGCGCGGTCGGCACCGCCCTGGCGATGGAATTCTCGCACACGCTTCCCTTGGGCGCGGAACACACGGGCTTGCTTCTGGTGCCGGCTGCGCTCTCGACGGTGTGGACCGGCTTTCTCATGCTGACCACGCGCAAACAGGCGATCATGCAGGTGCTCGGTTTTCTGCTGCTGGAGAACGGGATTTTCCTGTTCGGCCTCTTGCTGCTCGAAGCGATACCATTTCTCGTCGAGGTCGGCGTGCTGTTGGACGTGTTCACCGCCGTGTTCGTGATGGGCATCATCATCCACCACATCAATCGCGAGTTCGCCTCGATCAGCACCGAGCATCTGACGAAATTGAAGGAATAACCGATGATCTACCTGCTCATCCTGTTCCCGCTGGGGATGGCGCTTGTGACCTTCACCGTCGACTCCAACCGCTACCGGCCCTGGCTCCTGCCGCTGGGGGCCGCGGGCCATCTGGGCATGGTCCTGAACCTTCTGGGCCAACAGGCAGATCGAACAGCGCTGTCGGGGCTGGGTGGCTGGCTGCTGCTGGACCCGCTGGGCAAGGTCGTCTTGGGTTTCGTGAGCGTCTTATTCTTTCTCTGTTCCCTCTATGCGCCGGGATATTTGGCTCTGCGCGCCGACAGGCCCAACCGCGTCTTCTGTGCCAACCTGTTCGTTTCGTTGGCCATGATGACCCTGGTGACTTTGTCGCACCACCTCGGCCTGATGTGGGTGGCCATGGAAGCCACCACTCTGGTGAGTGCTCCGTCGATCTACTTCAATCACAACGCACGTTCCCTCGAAGCAACCTGGAAGTTCCTGCTGATCGGATCGGTGGGCATCGCCCTGGCTCTGTTGGGCTCGTTTTTCCTCGCCTATTCCTCGCTCAATTCCGGTCTGGAAACGACGTTGCTCTTCGACCAACTCGTCAAGGACGCTCCGCGTCTCTCGCCCCCCTGGATGCATGCGGCGTTTGTACTGCTGTTCGTCGGATATGGAACCAAGATGGGCCTGGCGCCGATGCACACCTGGAAACCCGACGCTTACGGAGAAGCGCCTGGCCTGGTCGGCGTCCTGCTGGCCGGCGGCGTCACGAGCTGTGCGTTCATCGCCATCCTCCGCGTCTACCAAATCTGCCGCGCCGGCGCCGAAGCCGAGTTCGCCCGCGAGATCCTGATCTTCATGGGCCTGCTTTCGATGGGTGTCGCGGCGGCCTTCATGATACGGCAACGCGACTTCAAGCGCATGCTGGCCTACTCCAGCGTCGAGCATATGGGAATCCTGGTCCTCGGCATTGGAATCGGCCGGATGGCCGTTTACGGCGCGCTGCTGCACATGATCAACAACGGTCTCACCAAGGGAGTGCTGTTTCTCTCGGCGGGCAACATTCACCGGGCCTACGGAAGCAAGTTCACGGATGACGTGAGCGGGGCCATCCGCCGCGTGCCTCTTTCCGGCGCGCTGTTCATGGCCGGGTTCCTGGCCATCACCGGCTCGCCTGGCTTTGGCCCATTCGTGAGCGAGTTTACGATCGTCAACGCCGCGGTCGTCAGTGGCCAATTCCTGGTCGTCGGCTTGTTCCTGCTCATGCTCGGCGTGGCATTTGTCGGCATGGGCTCCACGGTCCTGTCGGTCGTCCAAGGGAATCCCCCCGGGCAAACCCCAGCCACCGGCTTTCGTGACAGCGTCGCCACCGGCGCTCCGATCCTCCTTTTCATGGCACTCGTGCTGCTCCTGGGCCTCTATATCCCCCCTCCACTCGACACGCTCCTGCGCGAGGCCGTCGCCTTTTTGAATATCGAGCCGTGACGATCGGCACGATAAAACCACGCGCCGCCTTATGCCTTGCGATCCTGCTCGGCGCGACGACGTTCAGCGAAAGCGGTTCGGCCGCCGATCCGCCCGCGAAATCACTTCCCACGAGACCACGTCGCATCCTCTACAACCTCGACGGCGACTCGTGCCTCTCGAACCGAGCCGGCAGCAAAGGGCCCGTCGCGCTCACCGTGGACGATCTGAAACGACTGGTGGCCGAAATCGCCTACGACACCAGCCAGGTGGATACCGTTCTGCTGTGCGTCAATGCCCAGGTCATGTACTATCCGACCCAGGTCGGCACGATGCGCGGCGCGCTTTCGACGCCGGAAGAGCGGGCAAAATGGCCCGCTTCTGAAAAACAGCGCTTCGAGAACGTCGGGCGGTTCTTCGCCGCTGGCGTCGACCCCTATGCGGTGATTCTGGCCGAGGCGAAAAGCCGCGGACGTGAGGCGTGGCTGTCGTTTCGCATGAACGACGCGCACGGCAATGATTTCCTGAAAACGAAATTCTGGGTCGATCACCCCGACTGTCGACTCGACCGCGGGGCGTTGGATTTTGGCCGCGAGGAGGCGCGCGAATATGTCTTTCGCTTGATCGAAGAGGCCGTGCGCCGCTATGATTGCGACGGCATCGAATTGGATTTCAACCGCTTTCCGACTTTTTTTCGCGACGGTTCGAGCGATCAGCGCGTGGCGCTGATGAACGCGCTGGTCGAGCGCGTCCGCAAAATGCTGTCTGACGTCGGCCAAGAACGCGGCCGGCAACTGGTGCTGGCGGCACGCGTGCCGTCGAACTACGGGCGCACGCCCCCCAGCTATGCAAGCTGCCGCGAAGCCGGCTGCGATCCGGCGGCCTGGGCCCAACGTGGCTGGATCGACTGCCTGGTCGTTTCCGAGTTTCTTTTTGTTCGTTACGATCTGCCGATCCGCGAGTGGAAAGAGCGGATTCGCGAAGTGCCGATCTACGGCGGCATCGAATGCACCGAAGGGGGCGCCAAAGAACAATATCTCACGCCCGAAAAATACCGCCGCGCGGCTGGCCATCTCTGGCAAGACGGCGCGGACGGCATTTATCTGTTCAATTTCTTTACCACCCGAGAATACGGCCCCGACGCCTGGGAGCCGCCGTTCGACGTGCTCAAAACCTTAGGCGACCCTGCCACGCTCAAGCCATAACCGCCACGCGCCGCGGATCGCAACCTTGCGGATTGTTCACACGAAAGGACCTTGGCCACGCGTCGTGCGTTACGATCCAACGGCCCGTTCGATTGCTCAGCGGATCGACAATCGGTCGCGGTCGCGCGGAATGAAATCTGCGTTTTGAGTTTTTTGCGGCTTTCATTCAAACCCGCAACACAATTGAACTTAAAATGTGATTCGAACCGTCAAAATCCCGCCGTTTCATATCAGATTCATTGACAAAACTTGCTTTTTGCGTACAAATTCGTCCCTCGTCCCATCGCGAACGGAACCGGAGAAGTTGACTAAGGGTTGGAATTGCGATCCTGGTTTTGCTGAGGCAGGTTGGGAGCGTTGGCTTCAATCACGCGTTCCGCAGGCTGCTTGAGCGAGTGATGACTTCAAAATCAGCGTCAGCTGGTACGGCGGAGTGCGTGTTCCGCCTGCAAGGTTCCTTGGGCCACGGATGCCATTCATTCTTCGCGGTCGTGCCACGCACCGGCAATCGCTTGAGAAGTAGCAGGCCGCCAAAGCTCAGAACACAACCAGCAATCCTTCGATCGGAGTCCACAAACTGTGCGCAACGTGAAACACCGGCCATTGTCCAATTCAGCATGACCGGATCCCGAAGGATCCGGCGCTTCAAGGGATTTCATCAGACGGGAGACACCACATGATTCACCCATTCACCGAGACATCGTATTGGCACAATCGTGGAGGAAAACCGCGGCGTCAAATGTCCAAAGTACGTTGGAACCGGCAGCCGCAGCTGGAACCCCTTGAAAGCCGCGTTCTGCTGACCGTCAATCTCGATAGCAGTTACGTCGGATTGCTTCAGAGCGGATCCGCGCCACCCGACTCCAACGGCGCCGCCGGCCCGACGAGCTATGTGGAAACCATCAATCAGACGCTTTCGATCTTCACCCCAAAGGGCACCGGAACAACGTCGGTCAGCCGCACCTTCAGCGACTTTTGGTACACACAGGGTGGACTGGCGGCGGCCAGCGCGACGTCAGGGTTGTCTGATCCGATCGTCGTTTTCAACGACCTGGCGAATCGCTTCATCGTGGGCGACCAGGACGTGGACAACACAAACCACGTCGATACTTTTGATATCGCCGTCTCCAAGAGTGCCAGCCCGGCGACGCTGACCACGGCGGATTGGAATTTTTATCGAATTGTCACCACTGAAGCCAACCGCAATGCCGATTATCCTGGCAACTTCGGCTACAACGCCGACGCATTTGTCTTCACGCTGAATCAGAACCAGGCGGCGGATAGCCCCGGCAGCGCCGTCCAAATCGTCTCGGTCAAAATGAGCGACCTTGCGGCCGGAAATGCCCTCACGGTCGGCACCAACCTGTTCCTGAACGACATTTCCGGTTTCAGCATTCGGCCGACGGTAATGCACGACTCCGCGCCTAGCGATCCGATGTGGCTGGTCGAGTCCACCGCTGGCAACGACAATAAGATCAGCGTGATCAAGATGGCCAGCGTTCTCTCGGCCACGCCCACCTTCACGACGACGAACGTCAACGTGAACGCGTACCTGGGCGTTGTGCAACCCCAGGACCCGGGAGGCCAGATCACACCGAACTCCGGAAACAACGGCGCGCTTTGGACGCACATCCTCAAGGCCGCGGAGCGTAACAACACCATCGTGGCCTGCGACCAGGTGTCCATCTCCGCAACCCAGGACGATGCCCGCTGGTACAGCATTGACGTGAGCAGTGGAACTCCCACCCTGTCCGATCAGGGCAACGTCAGCGCCGGCAATAACAACTACGTCGTCTTCCCTTCGGTCGACATCAATTCGCGGGGGGACATCGGCATGACCTACCTGCAGTCCGGCACCGGCGCCAACCAGTTTGTGTCGATGTATGTCACCGGCCGCCGCGCCGGTGACTCAGCCGGCACGATGGAGACGCCCGTGCTGGTGCAAGCCGGCTCATCGAGCGACACCACGGGCCGCCTGGGAGACCTGACCGGCATCAACACCGATTCCGACGGCAGCTTCTTCGCGGCCGGCGAGTATCGCCTCGCGGCGCCCAACGCCGGTCTGTTTGGCACCGCCATTGCGCACTTTACGCTGGGCACCAAGCCCGTGGTGACCGCTCCGGCCGATCAGACAGCCGATGAGGGAAGCTCCAAGGCGTTTGACCTGGGAAGCTTCGTCGATCCAGACGACGGCCCGTGGTCGGTCACGGTCAATTGGGGCGACGCCTCCAATACCACGTTCAACGTCGCAGCCGCCGGTTCACTCGGCACGAAGACCCACACCTACGCCGAAGAAGGCAGCTATACGGTTACCGTGACGGTCCAAGACAGCACCGTGCTATCGGACTCGAAGACTTTCAGCATCAGCGTTGCCGACCAGGCAGTGCAAGCGACTGGTGGCGAGTCGCTCAGCCCGACCGAAGGAATCAGCACCGGCTCGGTCCTGCTGGCCACATTCAAGGATCCTGGCGGGCCAGAAGTGGCCAGCGACTATTCGGCCGACATCGATTGGGGAGACGGTTCTACCAGCACCGGCACGATCACCCCAAGCGGCACCACGTTCCAGGTTTTTGGCACGCACACCTATGCCGAAGAGAGCGCCGCGGAACACCCGGCGTCAACACCGTACCAGATCACAATCACGGTCAACCACGAAACGTCCACGCCGCAGTCGGTAACCAGCACGGCCACCGTAGCCGATCCCGATGGGAATGCCGTCGGCGGTCAGAACATCACACCGGTCGAGGGCGCCAGCAGCGGCTCGGTCCTAATTGCCACCTTCACGGATCCGGGCGGGCCCGAAGCTATCGCCGACTATTCGGCCGACATCGATTGGGGAGACGGCAGCGGGGTGCAGCTCGGCGCCGCCACGATCGTTCAGAGCGGCACCACGTTCCAGGTTTTTGGCACGCACACGTATGCCGAAGAGAGCGCGGCGGAACACCCGGGATCGAATCTTTACCAGATTACCGTCACCGTCCACCATGAGGCGACGAATCCCCAGACGGTGACCAGCACCGCCACGGTTTTCGATCCCGCGGTGATCACCACCGGCGGCTTTACTTTCGCGGCCGTCGAAGGAGTCCCTTCGGCCACTCAGACCGTGGCCACGTTCACCGATCCGGGTGGGGCCGAAGCGGTCGGCGATTACTCGGCTTCGATCGATTGGGGCGACGGCACCGCGCCGAGCGTGGGGACAATTACCCTGGCCGCCGGAGTCTACACGGTCCAAGGCAGCCATACCTTTGCCGTGGGTCTGGGCCTGCCAGATGATTTCGGCAACACGTTCTGTGGTGGCGACCCGCCGAGTTACCACAAGGCGATTACCGTGACGATCAGTCATGAAGCGGCCCCAACGGCGCAAGCCACGAGCGATGCCACGATATCCATCGCGCCGGGCACGGCGCATCTGGCCGGCGGGAGCCTGATCGTCGTGGCCACTACCGCCGACGATCACGTGGTGATCAACCCGGTGGGCAACACGGGCGCCGTCCGCGTGGCTCTGAACTCGCAAGACCTGGGCTCGTTTACGCTGGGCTCCGCGGGGCGGATCATCGTGGCCGGCCTGGCCGGAAATGACGATATCCAGGTAGCCGGTGGCGTGCGGCTGGGAACCGTGCTCTATGGAGGGCCCGGAAACGATCGCCTCAAAGGCGGCAACGGCACGAATATCCTGGTGGGCTGCGACGGCAACGATGAGCTCATCGGCGGCAACGGCAACGACTTGTTAATCGGCGGGAACGGTGCCGACCGGCTCATCGGCGGCGCGGGCAACGATATCCTCGTCTCGGCGAACATCGTCGACCCGATCACGCTTGTCGAAGACACCAAATTCAGCCATCTGGTCGCCGCGCTGAATGGCGGACCCATTATGGCCGACGACGATGGCGACGTGGACGTGCTCAC
>JBGQKM010000047.1:0-25297 GCA_041499515.1 Planctomycetia bacterium
CAAACAAGGACAGCACCTGGTGATCGACGTCGAGAGCCAGCGCCTGGGCGCCAAACTCGAACCGGTCGTTCATTTGTACGACGCCCGCCGCGTGCAACTCGCTTGGAGCCGGGCGATCGCATCGATTGCCGACGATGCGCGTTGTGCGGTCACGCTGCCGGCCGACGGCCAGTACACGATCGAATTGCACGACACGGTCTATCGGGGCGCCGATCCCGGTTTCTTCCGCCTGAAAGTCGGCGAGCTCCATTATGCCGACACGGTTTATCCGCTGGCCGTCCAACGAGGCCTGAATGCCACTTTCGAGTTCACCGGCGGCAACTTGCCGGGAGATGCGCGTGCCTCGGCCCTATGGGCGAAGGTCGACGGTCGGGCGCAGGAGTTTCAGCCGGCCCCCTGGCCCGCGGGCGTCGCGCTTTTCACCGGTTCGCGGCCGCCGGTGATCGTCTCGGACCGCCTTGAGATTTTGGAGAGCGCCGCCGGCGACAAGCTGCAGGAGATTTCCGCCGCGCCGGTGGCGATCAACGGCCGGCTTGCCACGGCTGGCCAACTGGACCGCTACCGGCTGAGCGTCACGCCGGGTGAGCAATTGCGATTTGACGTACTGGCCCGGCGGGCCGGATCGCCGATGGACGGCGTGCTGTCGATTCAAAACGAACAGGGCGGCGAGCTGGCCAACAATGACGATCGGCCCGGCACGAGCGACCCGGGGCTCGATTTTAAAGTTCCCGCCAACGTCAACGCGGTGGTCATCGCCCTGCGCGACCTGCAAGGGCGCGGCGGGCCGGATTTCGTCTATCGGATCGCGGTCGACCCGATCGGCCGGCCCGACTTTGCGCTTTCCTTGACAGAGGAACGCTACCTGGTGCCCAAGGACGGTGCCGCCCTGGCCCGCGTCCGCGTCGACCGCTTGGGCTATAACGGGCCGATCAAGCTCAACTTTTCCAACCTTCCCACCAGCGTTTCGATCACCGGCGATGAGATTCCCGCCGGCGCAACCGAGGCCCTGGTTACGCTCAGCGCGCCGGGATTGAGCCCCGGGCAAGCGCTAACCACGATATTGGGCACGAGCACCGAGGCGAATATTTCGCTCAAGCGGGCGGCCCTGATACCGGCCGACACGGTCAACAGGCACCAGCCGTGGATGCGCGATGAAGTGGCCGTGGCCGTCACCGCGCCGAGCCCGCTGAATCTGGCCTGGGATTTGTTCCCCTCGGATGTGCAGTTTGCGCTGGGTACGGCGCTGCCGGTCAAGCTGCGCGTCGATCGTGCGGCCGGCGTGACGGGCGCCGTACGGCTTTCGCTGCTGACCACGCAACGCATGCCGCGCAAGAAGGTTAAAGTCAACAATCAAGACACTGAAGTTGACGACGTCGAGCGCGCCGTTCGTTTTGAAGTGGGGCCGACGATTCCGGCGGATCAAAACGAAGCGACGGCCAAGATTCTCGTGCCCGCAGTTCTGCCACAGATCGCCTACGATCTGGCGATCCAGGCCGATTTGTTGACCGCCGACGGCAAAGGCGTCGCGGCCTCGGCCGTGACGCCCGGGCGGCGTATGACGGCCACCACGCCGATTCTGCTGGAGTTGATCGGCTCGGGCGCGGTCGCGGCGCGCGCGGGACTCGGCCCCACTGGCAAACTGGCTGGAAAAATCACGCGCGCCCCCGGATTTGCACTGCAGGTGAACGTCACGCTTGCCGGGCTGCCGAAGGGCTTGGTCGCGCCGGAGATCGCGCTGGCGGGCGATAAAACCGACTTCGAGTTTGCGATCGCGTTTCCCTATGCGACGCCGGCCGGAGATCTGGAGAACGTGAAGCTCGTGGCCACCAGCCAGGTCGACGCTAAGAACCCTAACTCGCTGGTGCGCGCCAACGAAATCGCCGTGGCCATCAAGGTCGTGCCGGGCGAAAAACCGGCGGCAGAAAAACCGCTGGCCATTTTCGAAGATCAGCCCGAGTTCGTCGCCAACTTGAATCAAGGCGGCGGACAGGCCACCTTGATCAGCGAAGACAAATACTCCGGCACGGCCAGCGTCAAGGTGACGCCCGATCAACGCTTCAATCCGGCCCTGCCCGGGTTGGGGCTGAAGATTCGCGAAAAGCCCGCGCCGGGCGAATTTCGCTATCTGCGATTCGCCTGGAAAAAGCAGGGGGGCCAGGCCATTTGCCTGCAATTGAACCACGATGGCCAATGGGGACCGGCCGGCGGAAACCCGGCCAAGTTCCGCTATCATGCCGGCCCTGGGGGCGAATGCTTCGGCGCGTCGCTGGCGGTCGACGACAAGTTGCCCGGCGGGTTCACGGTGGTCACGCGCGACCTGTTTGCCGATTTTGGCGAGTTCACGTTGACCGGCATCGCGCTGTCGCCGGTGGACGGCGAGTTCGCGCTGTTCGATCACATCTACCTCGGCACGACGCCGGAAGATTTCGAGCTGGTCAAGCCGTAGGCGCCGGCGTGCTCTCGTTCTTTCAGCCTTCGCCGCTAGCCACAAATCGGTAGCCGGCGCCGCGGACGCTGAGAAAATGCTTGGGGTGGGCCGGGTCTTCCTCGAAATACTTTCTCAGATTGACGATGAAGTTGTCGACCGTGCGCGTGGTCGGCACGTGCGACAGTCCCCAAACGTGCTCGAGCAGCTCGGCCCGAGTGACCACGACACCTTCGTTTTCGGCGAAGTAGCGCAGCAGTTTCATTTCGGTGTGCGTCAGCCGCAGTTGCTCGCCGGCCACGCTGACGGCGAAGGTGTCGAAGTTGACTTGGGCCCGGCCGAATTCGTAGATCGGCCCGACGACCGTGCCGCCCGGGCGCGGACTCTCTTTGGTCCGCCGCGAGAGCAGATTGCGAGTCATGCTCAGCAACTCTTCCAGCTCGAACGGTTTTTGCAGATATTGGTCGGCCCCCACGTCGTAGCCGCGGATCCGATCCTCGACCAGCGTCCGGGCGCTGAGCATCAGCACCGGCACGTCGTTGCCCTGTTCGCGCAGTGCTTCGCAGACCGCGTAGCCGCTCATGCCGGGGAGCATCAGATCGAGAATGACCAGATCGACCCCCTGCGGGCTGTCTTCGAACAGTTTCAGCGCGGTTGGACCGTCGGCGGCGGTGGTCACATCGTAACCTTCGGCCTCAAGATTGTACTTGATGCCAAAGGCCAGATGCTGTTCGTCTTCGACGACCAGGATGTGCTTCATGGAACGATCAACGTCCGCTGCAAAGGCGCGCTGCAGAACGCGCCGACGATGGTGACACGTCTCCATTCTAGCGCAACGCGTCCTCGGAGTCTGCCACGCGCGGGGAGGTCGACAAGGGGTCAGCCGGCTGCGGGCCACGTCGCGCCGGCAGTTGGACTTCGAAGACCGTTCCGCTCTGGTCGCCCCGGTCGCGGACCAAGATGGTTCCGTGCAGCCGTTTGACCAGCGTGCGGACGATAAACAGGCCCAGGCCCGTGCCAGCCTGCGATCGCTCCAGTTCGCTGCCCAGTCGCACGAAGCGTCCGAAAATCTTGCGGCGTAATTTGGGCGGGATGCCGCGGCCGTTGTCCACGATCCGCGTGACCACCACGGCGTCGCCGGCGAATTGCGAATCGATCTCGACCACCGGTTCGGCGCCACCATATTTGATCGCGTTGTCGATCAAGTTGCGGAAGACCATCTCGATGTCGATCGGCCGAGCCCGCAGAGTGGCCGGCGTGGAGCGCAGCCGGACGGTTTCCAGCGGCAGGTGATAGCGAAGGCAGGCCGTTTCGGCGCAACTGCGCAGCACGGCCGACAGTTCGACGTCGGCCGTGTCGGCCTCGACCGGCTGCTGATCCAACCGGGCGGCGTCGAGCATGTGGTTGATCAGCGTGTCCAGCCGCTCGATGTCATCGAGCATCACACGATAAAAATCGGCCTGCTGCTCTTCGGTCACGGTGCGCCGCGACAAGGTTTGCAAATACAGCTTTAGCGAGGCGATCGGCGATTTCAGCTCGTGACTGACGCTATCGATGAAGTTCGATTGTCGTTGGTTGAGCCGGATGCCCTTGATGGAAATCAACAGGTACAGGACCACGCCGATCAACACCAGCACCAGAAAGCTCGTGCCGACCACCAACTGCGCCCAAAACAGGCCCGGCCGCTCGACTTCGCGCACCGTCAGCACGATCCAACCGACCAGCAGGGCGACGACCAGGACGATCATCACCACCGCCAGCGTAATCGGCCAGCTATAGGAAGCGCGCATCGAAAGATCCCCGAACGACCGTGTCGTGAAGTCTGAAACGTGAGCCTACCGGCGAGGTGTCGACCGTCAAGGGCTCAGGGGCGGCCATCTCGCCGCACTCGAAGCACCTCTTCTATCGTACGGCCGGCGGCGGGTGAGGTCTTGATGGCGGCGGACGTTTTTCGCGATCTTGGCACGCCAGGTGCATCGTCGGGTCGGTGGCCCCGGCGGCCCGCCGCAGGCCTCACGGCCTGCTAGCGGGCGCAAGGGGAGAGAAAGCCGCGAGTTGCGGCCAAATCCGCGGCCGTCGTCCGGCCCTGGCCAAGAACTGAGATTGTAAGAATTGGAAGAGCGGGCCAAGATGTTGCACTCTCGAAAACCCAAACCGGGAGTGAGATTGCGGCAGTCGAGTCCCGCCGTAGCTTGAATACTTGGCGTCAGCGCCAGGTTCGGCAGGAGGCCGAACCGAAAGCCAGCGACGCCACGCAAACCGCGCTGTTCGACATGGAGGTTGTTCGAGCGGTCTCCCCGCAGACCCTGCGCCCTCGGGGTGCTTCTTCGTCTGCCGGGGCGGGATTTCTCCGGCAAGTGGCTTCCACGTCCAACGCTGCGCGCAAGCACGCGACCGATGCGCGCACGAATACAACTCGCTGACAGGGAATGTCAGTTGGGGCAATTTTTTCCATGGAGGGAATCATGGTCTCGATGCAGATCGCAGCCCTGGTGATGGCGCTTTCGGGTGTAGGCGAGACAGTGCTTTTGGATTTTCATGCCCCCTGGTGCGCCCCCTGTCGCTCGATGGAGGGCACGATCGCCGAGCTCCAGCAAGCCGGCTATCCGGTGCGCAAGGTCAACATCGACCACGAACGCAGCCTGGCGACGCAATATAACGTGCAAAGCATCCCCTGTTATGTGCTGTTGGTCGACGGCAAGGAAACAGGCCGCGTCAACGGCGCCGCGCGCCGTTCGGAACTGCTGGACCTGTTCGCCAAGGCCGGCGCCGGACCGAAACGACCGGCCGTCCAAATCGCCCGCGCTCAATCGCCCGACCCGCCGCTGCGCTCCGTCGCGCTGCCCGGCGAAGCGGATCGCAACCCGTTGACCCGCTCGCGCATCGCGCCCGCCGGTGGCGAGGGAGCCAGTGAAGTCGGTTACCAGTCTCCCGCGGCCACGGTCACTTCGCAAGACTTGATCCAAGCCAGCGTGCGGCTGACGATTGGAGATCCGAAGGGATTTTCTTACGGCTCGGGCACGCTGATCGACTCGCGTCAGGGAGAAGCCCTGGTGTTGACGTGCGGGCATATTTTCCGTGACTCGCAAGGTAAAGGCGAGATCGCGGTCGATTTGTTCTCCGCCAACGCACCGCAAAAGTTGCCGGGCCGGCTGGTGGCCTACGACCTGAAGAACGACATCGGCCTGGTGAGCATTCGGCCGGGACTTCCGGTGAGCGTGGCGCCGGTCGCGCCGCAAGGATATCAGATCGCCAAGGGCGACCGCGTGATTACCGTCGGTTGCAACAACGGTGGTCCGGCCACAGCCCTGGAGAGCCGGGTGACTGCGATCGATAAATTTCTCGGCCCGCCGAACGTACAAGTCGCCGGCTTGCCGGTGCCGGGGCGCAGCGGCGGCGGGTTGTTCAACGCAGAGGGCCAGGTGATTGGCGTGTGCAACGCGGCCGATCCGGCCGATCAAGAGGGTCTGTATGCCGCGCTGGCCGCGATTCACGGCCAGTTGGACCAGGCCGGGTTGGCGGACGTGTATAAAAACCGGCCCACGCGGACGGAACCGAAATTCGCCTCGAATTCCATGCGCGGTGGTCCGCCCACGCGATCGGCGCCGCAAGCCGAGCCGACGCGCGAGTTGAGCGACGCGGAACGGGCCGCGCTGGCCGAAATGCGCAGGCGGGGCGACGGCGCCGAGGTCATTTGCATCGTACGTTCGCTCTCCAACCCGCAGGCCAAGAGCGAAGTGATCATGTTGGATCGGGCCTCCTCGGCCTTCTTGAAGCAATTGGCCGCCGACCGCGAGAAGCAAGAAGCGCGGCATTTGACCTCGCTGGACGTCGGCAGGCCGCAATGACGGTCCTCGAGCGCGGCTGAAAATGGGGGTTGAAGCGACCGGCCATTTCCGGGAGATTTGCGCCTGGCACTATCGCGATTCCCCCCCCCCGGCGTAGTCGTGCGAGGCCCCGATGAAGTTATTTTGCGTGCGTCACGGCGAAACTTTTTACAATCTTTCCGGGCGGATTCAGGGTCAATTCGACAGCCAGCTTTCGCCTTTGGGACAGCGCCAGTGCCAGGCCGTGGCCGAGACCCTGGCCGCGCAGACGATCGACGCGGTCATTGTCAGCCCTCTTTCGCGCGCCCTTTGGTCGGCGCAGTGCATCGCCGACAAGCTGCAGCTCGAGGTGCAGCTCGAACCGCGGTTGATGGAAATCAACGCGGGCGTCTTCCAAGGATTGTGCTGGGACGAAATCCACGAACGCTTTCCGATTGAGTCGGCCCGCTGGCGAAGTCAGGATCCGGACTACCGGATTCCG
Source organism: Planctomycetia bacterium (assembly GCA_041499515.1). Taxonomy (GTDB): domain Bacteria; phylum Planctomycetota; class Planctomycetia; order Pirellulales; family PALSA-1355; genus PALSA-1355. The sequence goes on from JBGQKM010000047.1 coordinate 6,734, forward strand.
GGGGGCGAATCGCGGCGCGATCTGATGCTGCGGGCGTGCGAAGCGTTTTGCGCGATCCGCGAGGCCGGCTACCGCCAGGTAGTTGTGGTGGCGCATGGCGGCTCGCTGTCGGCCGCGTTCAAGGCGCTGTTGGAAATTCCGGCGGAGCGCAATCCCTTCACGCTCGGCAACGGCTCGATCAGCACGGTCGTGTGGGAAAAAGATTTCAAGCTGCTGACGCTTAACGAAACCGGCCACCTGCGCGAGGCGGTTTCCGGCGGCGGCGACTTGTGAAGCGGCGCTCGGTAAAAACGCCCGGGCCGTTATCGTTTCGAGCGCGTCGGATCGAGCTCGAAGATGGCTTCGATTTCGGTGGTGATGTTGCCCGGCAGCGAGCCCATGCCCACGGCGCTGCGTGCTCCGACGCCGTGGTCTTCGCCCCAGATGTCGCGAAACAATTCGCTGCAGCCGTTGATGACCAGCGGATGTTGCGTGAAGTCGGGCGTGCAATTGACCATGCCCAACACTTTCACGACGCGGACGACATAATCGAGGCTGCCGAGAGTTTCGCGCAGCGTGGCCAAAATGGCCAGGCCCGTTTGCCGCGCGGCCTGTACGCCTGCTTGCACGTCGACGTCCACGCCGATCCGCCCGGTGAGCATGGTTTTGTCAGTTTTTAGCGGTCCATGGCCCGAGACGTACGCCATGTGGCCCGAGATGACCACGGGCTGGTAGACGCCGGCCGGCTTGGGCACCGGCGGCAGTTGCAATTTCAGTTCGGCCAGGCGTGATTCAGCACTCATGGTTGGATAGCTCCTTCAGGCTGCGAAAGTCTAGTCGCTTCTGTTTCGTATCGTGGCAGCCATGAAATCGATTGATCACGGTGGCGCCCCGAACGTTCGATTTGCCGGGTCCAACTAGCGCGCGGTCGGCCTGGCGACCGTGCCTCGCAGGACAATATTATCGTAATTGCCCAGGTCGTCGAACGATCCGATGCCGACCTGGCCCCAGGAAAAGGTTTTGTCGCTGGCCTCCATGGCCGTGTGTCGCATGTCGTCGAAATAAATCTCGGTATCCCCGTCGGCCACGGTGCGCACGATCTTCACCTTGTGCCAGGCGTCGTCCCAGGGGGTGCCGGGCGTGGTTTCGGTCGAGATCTTGATGCGCGGCGCGTCGTTGACGATGAAAATCTGATTGGCACGGTCGTCGGTCTTTTTGCCGAAATGCACGTAGTAGAAGTGGGCCGGATCCTGGTAGCCGAAAACCAGCACCATGCTGCGGTGATCGTAATCCTTGACCGTGCTTTGCACTTGGGCCTCCAAGGCGAAGTCGCCGACGATCGGTTCTTTGAGCAAGGCGATATTCAAGGGGCTGCGATGCGGCGGCTTGTATTGGCTCTGCTGGAACAGGCTATACACCTGCCCTTGGGGCGTCTTGACCACTTTCCAAGCCCTGGCATCGGTCGGCTGCCAGCGGTCGCTTCCGTTTTCGAAATCTTCCTGAACCAAGAGCGGTAACTCGGCTGCACTAGAGGCCAGTCCCAAGGAGAGCATCAACGCCACGGCCGACGCGACCCAGGGCATCGCCCGACGCGACTGATTGAAACCGCATGTCAGCATACAAAGATTCCTATTCGATGATCTTCGTCAACGCGTATTCGACGATACCCCGCGCGCCGGCCGACTTCAAGCGGGGAATGATATTGCGAACGATTGACTCGTCGAGAATCGTGTTCACGTCCACCCATTGCTCGTCGGCCAGGCTCGAGATGGTTGGCTGCTGCAAGGCCGGCAGCAGCGAGAGCACCTGTTGCAGCCGGTCGCGCGGCACGTTCATCATCAGGCCGACTTTGCCCTCGGCGGCCATCGCCCCACGCAGCATCAGCACGATGTCGTCGATTTTCTGCCTCTTCCAAGGATCGGCGTACGCCTGATGGTTGGCGATGAAGCGCGGCGTGCTGGTGAGCACTTCGTCGAGAATGCGCAGTTGATTGGCGCGCAGCGAACTGCCCGTCTCGGTCACCTCGACAATGGCATCGGCCAGCTTGGGCGGCTTGACTTCGGTCGCGCCCCAACTGAATTCGACTTTGGCCTGCACGCCATGCCGGGCCAGATAGCGCTGGGTCAGGCCGACCGCTTCGGTGGCGATCCGCTTGCCCTGGAGATCTTGGACACTGCGAAACGGCGAGCCTTCTGGAACGCACAGCACCCACCGCACCGGACGGCGGCTGACTTTCGAAAACACCAATTCGGCCACTTCGTGCACGTCCGAGCCGTTTTCCATGATCCAGTCGTAACCGGTCAGCCCCGCGTCGAGCACGCCGTCTTCGACGTAACGGGCCATCTCCTGGGCGCGGATGAGCATGCACTCGATCTGATCGTCGTCGACCGTGGGAAAATAGCTGCGCGCGTGGAACGTGATTTTGTAACCGGCCCGGCGAAACAGTTCGCCGGTGGCTTCTTGCAGGCTGCCGGCCGGAATGCCCAGCTTCAAAAGGTTTTCCATGGACCCATTTCCGCACGATGCGCCAGCGCGAGCCGCTAGGGTTTCTTGTAAACTTCTTTCGGATCGAACACGCGCTGGCCGAACACCTTGAGTCCCTCGGGCGTGACCTGGCGGTAGAAACAGCTCGAATAGCCTTCGTGGCAGGCAGCGCCGCCGACTTGATGGACTTTGAGCAGAATCGTGTCGGCGTCGCAGTCGAGAAAGATGGATTGGACCTGCTGCACGTTGCCGCTTTCTTCGCCTTTGCGCCACAGCTTGTTTCGGCTGCGGCTGAAATAGACGGCGCGGCCCGTGCTCAAGGTCTCGGCATAGCTGGCGGCATTCATATAGGCCAGCATCAAGACTTCGCCCGTGGCGGCGTCCTGGGCAATCGCCGGCAGTAGTCCGTCGCCCTTGGAAAAATCGGGCGATGAGGCGCTAGGTGTGCTCACGGGTGACTTGCTCCTGATCGAAACAACAGGCCGAAGCGCGCGAAACGGCTCCAGCCGCAAAGGGTTCAGCATAATCGGCCCGCGGAGCTCGTGCCAGTAGCCCCCCTGAGTCGCGCGGGTCGGAAAAAACCGCCGAAATCCCGGAGGAGGACATCGGAGCGTGACCGCTCAATGGGCGATCCGAGTCAGGTTGCCGAGTTGCGAGAGCGCATCGCCACTGGGTCCAAAGCCCGATCGTGTCGGGCCGGAGAGCATGGAGTCAAAAGCAGCCAAAGATTTTGGCTGTCGCAAGAACATGCGATGGGATCGCCGCTGATGGTCACGCACGGAGTGCACTTGCCGTCGGCGGCGATGCGCTTAGGCTGCTTTGCGCGGGCGCCATTGCATCCGCTGAAGCATCGCGGCGCGCTGAGTCACGTTTTCAATATCGAAACGGTCTTCAGCGCCCGTGGCGCGGCGGGACGCCGCGCGGCGACGGCGAGCCGCGGCCGCCTGGTTTCCAGGTTCCTTGCGCGGCAAGTCAGTTGGATCGTCGACAGACATGGATTAGGCTCCCCCGAGTCCTCAAAGTTCGCTTCATTGAGATCATCGGAAGAATCGCACCAGTCCGTTGAGCAAATAGTTCGATCCCAAGGGCGGTGCTAGCACACCCTGGGACCGTCTTTTTCCCCACGAGGGGGCCGCGGCAGGGTTTGGCCCAGGCGCCGCGGAGGCGTTTGATTGTTGGCAAAAAAAACGCGTTAGGCCGCGCCGTTTTTCTTGAACCATTCCAACATCCGCTTCCAGCCGTCTTCGGCCTGCTGCTTGCGATAGCTGGGGCGGTAGTCGGCGTTGAAGCCGTGCGGCGTGTCTGGGTAGACGATGATTTCCGACGGGTGTTTGGCATCCGCGAGTGCGCCGCGCATTTTTTCGATCGATTCGGCCGGAATGCCAGTATCGGCTCCACCGTAAAGGCCCAGCACCGGGGCCCCGAGCGCGCCGGCCAGGTCCAGCGGGTGTTTGGGGTGCAGTTCGTCTTTATCGCCGACCAGCCGCCCATACCAGGCGACGCCGGCTTTCAGATCGCGATTGTGAGCCGCATACAACCACACGATTCGTCCGCCCCAGCAGAAACCGGTAATGCCCAGCTTTGCAGTGTTGCCCCGGCCGCTCGCTTTCGCCCACGCGACCGCGGCATCGAGATCGGACATGACTTGAGCGTCGGGAACCTTGGAGACGACCTTGGAAATGACCTCGCGGATGTCGGAGATTTTTGAGACGTCGCCTTGTCGTGCGTAGAGTTCGGGCGCGACGGCCAGATAGCCGCTCTTGGCCAATCGGCGGCATAAATCTTTGATGTGTTCGTGGACGCCGAAGATTTCTTGCACGACGAGGATCACCGGAAACGGCCCGCCCGCCGCGGGCATCGCGCGATACGCGGGCATCTCGCCGTCGGCCGTGCGGATTTTTACCTCGCCGGCATCCAATCCCTGGCTGTCGGTCGTGATCGTGTCGGCCGAGATCGGCTGCACCGCCAGCGCGAACCCTGTGGCCAGCGTCGTGACCACGAACTCTCGGCGCGTAAAACCTGACTTCGGCAGAAAACTGGATAAATCGTCGTGCATGGCTGAAATCCCTTTTTCCTGGTGAGCGATGTACGTGCCGAGCAATAGGCTAGCGAACGCCGATGCCCCATGCAACGCGCGGGTGGGGACCGGCAAGCGAAACCGAGAAAAGAAGACCTTCTGGCGGGTTTTTTGGCCTATTTCAGCCCGGCGGCCAAACGTTTTTTCGCAGCCAGTCGCCAAAAGTGATAGAATGCACGGTTCGCAGAGCGGATTCTTGGGTTGGCCAGGAGTGTTTATGAAATTCTGTAGATGTTGCCATTCCACCATGATCGGCGGCGATGGCTCCAAATCGTTATCCCGTATCGTGCGACTGCTTCGGCATCATGGATTCGTGCCTCAAACCATCGACGCCGTGGCCGTTTCCGTTGGGCCGATGTGCGATAAATGTATCAAGGCTTGGGCTAAGGAACTCGATGCGAAATAGGGGATCGAGCGACGATACCATCGTTCGAGCAGGGTCGATCTGGCTTGACTCAAGGCCGAATCGTGCTAGAGTGCATGTGGACTCTTCGCAAGGACGAGGGGCTTTCCGGACTGCCGCTGGCCCGATGCCTTCTCGTTCGGCAGTTCCTGTTGCGATGCCGGACTTCTGGAAAATGAAGTCAGCAGGCATCGACGATTCCTCGAACGCGGCGATCTCGTCACGCTGCGGTAGAAGCGAGGTCGGTCATTGCGAGCCAAGGTCAGCCTCGGCCGCCTGAACGAAGTTCTTCAAAGTCCGCGTGGACGATTCGGCCGCAGGTCGACGATAGGTACGGTTCCAGACAGCCGCCTGTCCGGTGCGACCGAGCCGTGGGTGCAGAGAAGCGCGTGCGGTCTGGCGTGTAATTGATATGAAATCATTGGGCGCACAACTCGCGCCAGTCAGGAATGTCCATGAGTATCAGCCCTTCGGCGGACGATCGGAATCCACAGCCAACGGACGCCGAGCTCGAGAGAGCCCATAAGAAGTCGGCAAAGAAGGCCGCGAAACAGGCCGCCAAAGATCAGGCCAATCGCCAGCGGCAACTGGGTGCTCGCCGCCGCAAGTAAGAACATTCTGCACGATTCCGGCACGGCGGCGCGGCCGAAGCCCTGGAAACCAGGGCGATTGACGATCAGATCGACGGTTGTCGTGGCGCCAGGAATCAAGAAACCTCAGAGGATCCCCGAGTGAATAAGCCCTTGGAACATCGGCTGGCATTAGCCCTGGCGGCACTGGCCGCCGCCGAGAAAAACGCACGCGATGCGACGAAAAATCCCGTCTACTGGAAGACCCAGGTCGAGCGGGAACAGAAGCTGATCGAAGCCCTGGAAGCAGAGCTGCGCGAAGCGGAACTGCGCGAAGCGGAAAATCCCGCCAATCCCGCCTCGTAGGCCTCGCGCCGCGTCGGGTGCATTGGACTACCGCGCTTGACGCTGCTGGAACATCCACGGCAGCACGCCCTGCGGGTCGTTGTACGCCGCCGTCCAACTATCGTGGCCAACACCTTCCAGTTCGGTGTATCGAGGGCTGCCGCCGACTGCCTTGATCGCGTCGATCATCTTTCGCGAGTTCTATACAGGCACGGTGTTGTCGGCGCTGCCGTGAACGGCCCAGATCGGAACGTCCTTAAGCTTCGTGGCCCAGGCCGAATCGCCACCGCGACAAATCGGCACGACGGCGGCGAACAGTTCGGGATGCTGCGCGGCGAGCGACCACAGGGCTGCCGGCGATTGTCTATTGATCCGAATCGTCCGCCGGCTTTCGCTCTTTCCACGACAGTCCTTCGGACATGATGTTCACGGAGCTTCCCTGGCTGGCGCGTTTCACGAAGATCGTCAGGCTGGCTTCACCTTTTTCGCGCTTCAAGATGGCCGACTGCGGCGTGATCAGATCACCGGAGTCTGGATCTTCCCAGCCCTGCGCCTTGAGCTTCTGCGACAGATAAGCGGCCAACGTCTTGACGTCCGCCGGGCTCTTGAAGGTAATCTGCTCGACAAGCTGTTTGTACTCGACGTCGCTGGCATCTTTCGGCAGCGGCAGGTCTCGGACATGCACGGGCCCGTCTGCGTCCGCAGGCTTGTCGTCGGAGGCCGGTTGCGCGGGCTTTGCTTTCTTGCTCTTCGATTTTTCGGCTTTGGCCGTTTTGGGCTCCGGATTTGGGATCGGAACGACCAGCAGGGGAAGGTCGAAACGAACATCAAAACTTTTGAGGTCCGGCGCCTCGCCGGTCTCCATGGTCGCTTTTCCGAGCGCCCGGCCATTCGCCAGCGCCAGTTCGCCTTTCAACTTAGGATCGCCGCTGACGCTAATCGACGTATTGTCGGCCCAGCAGTTGGAGTAGCTGATTTTGCCCGACTTCTCGAATGTCACGACGACGTGCGGCTGAAACAAAAAGAAACTGTCGGGCTTCCCCTGGCCCTTGACCAGCGCAGCCTTGAGCTGGTCGACCGCGATGGGCTTGCTGCTCAAGATCACCTCGATCGCGTCTTGGTCGAAGGCTTTTGCCTCATATGCCACGCCGTGTTCGAGATGGTAAGTTTTGTCCTTGATGCGCAGCGTCCCCTGGGCCGGCTTGGCCGCGGCCTGGCCTTTCGCCGTGTCGTCTGCCAACAACCAAACGCCGCAGCAAATGCCCAGCGTGACCCACCCCAGACGCGCTACGTGCCAAACCATCACGGCCGCTCCTGGTTCATGAGTTTTCCAGGTTCATGGATGTTCTTCCCTGCCATTTTTTCCGTCGAGCCCGACCGATTCTAACCCAACCGCCCTGCACCGCAAGAACTGAAAGCTACGCCCGGCAGGACTCGAACCTGCAACCTGCGGATTAGAAGTCCGCTGCTCTATCCAATTGAGCTACGGGCGCTTGTGCTTTTAGTTTAACGGAGCCGGGACGAGACAAAAGGGGCTGTTAGATGTCGCTGAGCGGGCTCGAGGGGTCCGGATGACAATTGTCGGTTAAACTCATGGGTTGCGACGGTTTCGAAAGTCGGCCCGTGAGGTTGAACCATGCACGCGATCCGGGCAGAACGTCCGAGCGATGCCGAAGCGATCCGGGGGATTCACCGTCTGGCGTTTGGCCGAGAGGCCGAAGCACGGCTCGTCGACGCACTGCGCGCCGCTGGTGACGTGCGAGTTTCGCTGGTCGCCGAAGCGGAAGGCGTCGTTGTCGGGCATATACTGTTTGGCTTTCTGTCGATCGTGACTGACGGCGACACCATCCCAGCCTTGGCTCTGGCGCCGCTGGCGGTTCTGCCGGAATTCCAATCCCGGGGTATCGGCAGCCAACTTGTCCGCGACGGCTTGAGTGTGTGCCGCGACCAGCGGCATCGAATCGTTATCGTGCTGGGCGACCCACGTTACTATCGACGCTTCGGCTTTTCCGCGGCGCTTGCTCGCGGCCTGGTTTCTCCATTCGGCGGCCATACCTTCATGGCACTCGAATTGTCCGATGGCGCTCTGGCGGGGATCAGGGGCAATGTGATCTATCCGGCGCCATTTCTGCGAGATTGGCCGAAACCATCCTGAGGGTAGAAAGGGCCGTGCGGAATCGTTCTTAATCGGTCGCAATGCGAAGTCTTTGCGACGGGCCCTTGACACGGGCAATCCGATCACCCATGATCCGGCTGGATGCGTAGCCCAGCGAGATGGATCGTCGCAGAACCTCTGCCGAGGCGCAGCAACGTTTGCCAGACCCAATATTTGAGCAGTCGGCCGAAACTCATCCGGGGGTTTCGATACCCCATCCCGCTCCTATCCTTCATTAACCTCGAGACATGAACGCAAATGATACTCCGAATCAGCCTCTCCACGTTTCTCCTCGCCACTGCCGTCCTTCTCCCCGCCCCGGCAACAAAGGCCGCAACGGTCTACATGTCGTCCAATAGCGATGACGTTAACCAATACACCCCACCCGGCCCGGTGAGCAACTTTGCGCACCTGCCCTTCGGCACGAACCCCGAAGGTCTGGCGTTTGACACCCTCGGCAACCTCTTTGTGGCGGGCGGTGGAGACGTCAGCAAGATCACGCCCGGCGGCACGGTGAGCCTCTTTGCGACCCTGCCTTTCAGCGCCGGTGGTTATGGAATGACCATTGATCCCAGCAACAATCTCTACGTGGCGGATTCCTTCATCGGTGAAGTCAGCAAGATCACGCCCGGCGGCACGGTGAGCAGCTATGGGACCGTGTCGAGCCCCAGGGGTCTGACATTTGACGGCATCGGCAACCTCTATGTGGTGACAGGTGGAACCATCGATGTCATTGCGCCCGGTGGCGGCGCCGCGAGCACCTACGCGACCCTCACCGGCCACCCCAACATCTACGGACTGGCCTTCGACACAGCCGGCTTCCTTTACGTGTCGGATATCACCTCGACGACACTCCTCAAGGTCGCCCCTGGCGGCGGCTCGTTCAGCAACCTTGCAACGACGCTCAGCTCGGGACCCAAAGGTCTGGTCTTTGACGGCGGCATCCTCTACGCTGCGCAACCAAATGAAGACAAGATTTCAACGATCACGCTGGCTGGGATCGCGAGCACGTTCGGGACCGGATTGAATGGCCCCAGATACCTCGCCATCCAGCCCTCCGCCGTGCCCGAGCCGTCGTCGATCGTGATGCTCGGCCTCGGCCTGATTGGCTCGCTGGCGTTTGTCCGCCGCCGCGCCAAACGCACGTTCACGGCCTGTACCGCGACGATCGGCCGCCGTTCTCGCCGGGGTTTCGGTCTTTGACCGTGGCGTCGCTGATGGGACGCACGAAGCGATTGCCGGACAAGCGCAGCAGGACGAGCACGGCCAACTGGAGCATGGCCGGCGCGCCCAGCGCGACCGTACTCACGACCAGATCATAGTGTATGGCCTTGCCGATTCCCCATCCCAGCAGCACGCTGCCGCCGAGAATGAGCGCGACCGGCAGCAGCATGTGGCGCAGCACGAGAGTCGCCCCTACCGACAACAGCGTGATGGCGGCCAGGAACACGCCGATTCCGCAAGCGATCCGAGGCGCGTCGGTCTCCACGCTCAGCGATCCCATCCTGACCGTGGCCGCCAAAGCAACACAGACCAGGGTGATGACAATGATCAGGTCGCGGATCGAAAACTGGGAGGCCTGTTCGATGGACGGCTCGGATCGGACTTCGCTGGACCGGATCAGGCGAAACCGCATCACGCGCGTCAGCAGCAGGCCGCCAACCACGATCACGCCTTGCACCCAAAAGGCGGGCGATAGCTCGCTCTGGGCCCTATGATTCCAGCGGACTAAAAACGCCCAAACGCCCGCGGACACCGCCAAAAGGATCACGAGCCGCGCCAGCCAATGGTCGCGGCTGATGGACGCCCACACGCTGCACAACCCGACCTGGGCCGCCAAGAGGGCAACCACCCAGCCGCCCTCAACGAACGGACCATAGGGGACCTGCGATCGTGCCAGCGCGTAGTCCAACAGCAGGACGCCGGTCACGATTCCGAAGGTGCGTAGTATCTGTGCAACCATCATTCGCCCGAACACGTCTGTCGCGAGCAGCACGTCCTCTCGCTGCGTGTTGAAAAATTGGGACAGGCACCGCAGTTTTTGAAACCGGCGCTAAGGACTGCCGGCCGGGTTCCACCAGGCGTTCAACTGGGCCGAAAGCCGGGCCACGATCTCCGGCCGCCGGTCGGCCAGGTCGGTTTCTTCGCGCGGGTCTTTCGCCAGATCGTAGAGTTGGGCGCGCTGGCCCGGCTCGTTGGTCGCGTCGGGTACCATCAGCTTCCAAAATCCCTCGATCGTCCATCGCCAACGCAGGCTGGCGGGCGGGCGCTCGAGATCCACCGCGGTGTGCGTGAAACATTCGCCAAAGATGGCTTTGCGGTCTTCAACCGCCCGCGCGTCGAGCAAGTTGAGGCCTTGCATGGCGCCGGTGCGCGGTTGACCGACCGCGGCCAAAAGCGTGGGCATCAGGTCGATCGACGAGGCCAGCGCGTCAGACATCCGCGGCTGCACTTTGCCCGGCCAGCGCACCATGATCGGCGTGCGCAAGCCCCCGTCGTAGGGCGACTGTTTGGATTTGGCCGCATAACGGTCCTGGTCGGGATCCTGGATCCAGCCGTTGTCGGCCAGAAAAATAACGATCGTGTCGTTGGTCAGATGGTTTTCGTCGAGATGCAAAAGCAACTCACCGACCGTCTCGTCGAACCACTCGATCATCGCCCAATATCGGGCCACGTGCGGCGAGGGGGTTTGGGCCTGATATTTTTGCAGCAGTCGCTCGGGCGGCGTGTGCGGATCGTGCGGCATCATCGGGGCATACCAGATGAAAAATGGCTGGTGTTGCTTGTGGGCCAGTTCGACAAAATCGCAGATCGGCTGCATCGTCTTGCGGCCGATGTCCAGCCCGCGGTCGCCGTGGCGCTGGCCTTGCGTCATGCCATGCGTAAAGCCGCCGCGGCTGTAGTGCCCCTGCCACCACTTGCCGGTTTGCAGACTCAGATAACCTTGTTCTTTCAGCACCCTGGGCATGGTCGGCACGGCCTCCAAGTGGCGGTTCATCGCCTCGCGCCCGGATTGAAACTCGGGCGACTTGCTGAATTCGGCCAGCGTCATGCCCTTGGGCATCGGCGGGTCGTTGCTGGTCACTTTGTGCTGGTGCGGATAAAGGCCGCTGATGATCGACGCCAGGCTTGGACAACACAGGCTCGACGCTACGTAGCCGCGGCGGAATGTCAGGCTCTCGCGGGCCAGCCGATCGATGTGCGGCGTCCGCACCTGGGGATGGCCCATGAACGAGTAGTCGGTCCAGGCCTGATCGTCGGAAATGATGACGACGAAATTGGGGTGTTCGGCCGTTTGTGGTTTTTCCGCGGCCCAGACGGCGCAACCCAAAGGCGCGATGATCGCCGCGAGGCATCCGCAACAGAGGCGTACGATCCAGCGCCAACGGTGCATGCGTGGGTCTCCCGCGCGAGTGAGGTATTCGTAACCGTAGGTGGATTGTACAGATTGAGTGGGTGCCCAGTCAGCCGCGCCGCACAGGATTCTCGCGGGGATATGCGAGGGAGCGGCCGGACGCTTTTAACCGGCGCAAACGCGCCGAGTGAATCGGGTGGGATATAATGTCGGATAGAATCCAAGGGGCCCAGGAGGTTTGAGCCATGAGCGTGATGACCCTCTATCCCTACCTGTATCACGACATCTGCTGGGTGTTTGACGATCCGGAGACGGGGCTCAAGGAAGAAGCGTTTGTGCTGGGCGCGTCGGAAATGATTTCCACGTTGCTCTCCGCCAAGGAAATCCCGCATGCCGAACGCGGATTCGCGATGTCGTTCAGCGATCAGCCGTTTGACCACGACGTGGCATTGACGTGGATCTTGCCCGAGCAAGCGGCCGCGGCGACTCAACGGCCGGCAAACAGCCTTCCGGCAGTCGGCAATTGGTACGCGGGCATCGTGGCCGGCCAGGAGATGGTCGCCTGGCTCTGCCCGGCGCTGTACGAGTATTTCGAGCAGGCGCCAAAACGGATTTATGTCAAAGCCGAGCCACTGCCCGTAGGGATCGATCCGATCTGGCACGTCAGCAGCAACGCTCCGCAAGCCCGCCGCTACATGTCGGCCGAGCTGGACGCCCTGTGACGAGAGCAGCCTGACAAAACCGCCGGCATCGTTGCCGCATCAGCCGGATTGCCGACGCGGGTCGTACCGTCGTAGCGCCAGCCACCCGATCAGGATGGAAATGAGCACGATCGATCCCATGGTCGCCGCGACGAGGGGATAGCCGTGGGCCGTGAAATCGACGGGGCTGCCCGGCGTTCGCGATGCCAAGCCGAGATGATTATAGACTTGGATGGGATCGAAGTCGCGCGTTGCAGCCGACCATTCGAGCGCGATGTTGGTGAGCGCAAAGGTGGCGATCGCGGCCATTCCTCCCATCACGGCTCGGCGCAGGACGCACGTCCAGGCCACGGCGATTGCGAACATCGTGGCGTGCAGCGGCAGGAAGCAGGCGATGTACGACCCGTTCATGGAGTGGTAGTCTCCCCAATTGGGAGAATTCCAGGTGGCGGCGATGACCGTGCCATCCAGCACCAGCAATACCGCCAACAGACCGACGACGAACTTGACGCCGAACAGTCGCCAGGCCGGAATCGGGCGGGTGCGCCAGAACTCGCCGATCCGCCAATCGATCTCGGCCGAAAAGATCCCGGCGCCCACCACAACGGACCACAGCATGCCGATGATCCACATGCTGGAACTAAGCGAGTCGATGTACCGCTGCAGAACCGGTCCCTGCGGATTGGAGCCGATCTGAAATGGCGTCATCACGCAGGCGATCACCAGGCCCGGCAGGCACATTGGCACCGACTGTCGCAAGGCCAGCCACGCCAGGGCGCTGCCGCGCGTCGGCAGCCTGGGCGTCCAAGGACGCCAGACTCCCGGCGCGGTCTTCTCAGCACGCGCGGCCGCGCGGCCCGAGAGCGTGCGGCTGTACCTGCGGACAAACATCGCAGCCAAGCCGAACTGGATCACCGCGTTAACGAGCAACGGGCCGAGCACCGCGCTGGAGATTGCAAGGTCGCCAAACCCCCCTCGTTCGTGACCGTAGCCATAATTGATGATCATGGCCTGCGGAGCGATCGCGCCAATCCACGCAGCAATTCCCGGCAACTCCTGCGATACGAAGATTTCACCGAGAGAATCGCCCAGAAACCACAGCATGGCGACCGCGGCACCGCAATATCCCAGGTGCGATTCTGATCGCAGCGTCGTCCCCAGCAACGAGAGCACCAGGTACAAGCCGGTCGCCGACCAGGCGACAAGGGCCGTTACTTGCCAAACAAGTCCGACCGCGGACAGCGCGCTCAAGCTCGGTCGATTCAACAGACCGACGTAGTGGGCGTCTTGCGGCGGGCGCGTCGGCGCTTGTTCGAGCCAGCCGGACGCCAGGCACACCGAGAGCAGCAGGGCGCCGGCCACGATTGGCGTAACCAGCACGCCTGCGCCGCCAGCCAGCCGAATCCAGCCTCGCCGTCGTTCCGAGATCGGCAGGCCGTCGCTGAACGATCGGGTGCGGTCGGTCGTCTCGCCGAGCGACGTTCGCATGGCCAGAAAGATCGGCACGAACAACCCATATAGTGAGGCGGTACTGTAAAAACTGGCCACCGGCGCCCGGAACCCGCTCGACCATTCGTACGCGACACAATAGGCCGTCCCGCAAACCATCCACAGCAGACAGACAAAGAATGGCGTTCGGCGCTGGCGCCACTCGGCCCACAGCAGCATCGGCAGTCGTGAATTCATCATTGGTTTCTCTGAGCAAGTTGCTCCAGCAGCGCGACCGTCTACGCCACGACCGCACTACGGTTGGGGGATCGACCAGGCCAGAGCTCGACCTGACCGATAACGAACGCCTCGAAAATGTCGTCCAGGCTCAAATCCTCGACGACATGATCGACGCCGTCGGATCGCAGCTCCGCGATCCACGCGGCACAGTCATCGAGCGTGACGGCGATGCGCTGCATCCTTCTGCTGACATCCAGAAGTTTCGCGGGCTGCGAACGGTGGACCAGTGCATCGGGCGAGAGCACGACCCGCTTCACCTCGGATTGCAGATTCTCGGTCGTGCCGACGCGCACGAGACGACCTTGGTCGAGGATCGCCACGGCGTCGGCCACCGCCTCGACTTCGTACAGCAGGTGCGAGCTATAGAACACGGTGCGTCCCTCGGCTTGCAGATGTTCGACCACGTCGCGGTTGAATTGCTTGCGCGTGATCGGATCGAGTCCCATCGTGGGATCGTCGAGAATGACCAGCTCCGGCCGGTGGGCAAGCGCCAGAACAAGCCCAAGACGAACGTTTTGCCCCTTGGAAAGGTGCTTGATCCGCACGCGCCGCGGCACGCCGAAACGCCTGAAAAGATCCTGGGCGAGCCGGGCGTCCCAGGTGGGATAAAATGGAGCGAGAAACGCCCCGATCTCGTCGGCGGTCATCCAGCCGTACATCGCCTGGTCTTCCGCCAGATAACCGACGCGACCGCGAATCTCCAGGGGTTGCTTGGAGGGGTTGAGCCCGAGCACTTCAACCGATCCGTCGCTCGGCGGCAGGAGTCCGAGCAATGTTCGGATCAGGGTGGTCTTTCCAGCGCCGTTACGGCCAAGTAGTGCGAAGGTCTGCCCCTGGGGAATTTCCAGCGAAACATTCTCAAGCACGGTCTGTTTGCCATAACCGGCTCGCAGGCGTTGAACGGCGATTGCGGCACGACTCATGAGGAACGCTCCGTATCGTGGGAATGGAGATCGGACCAAGAGGCATCCTGCCGCACGCGCTCGAGCGATTCCAAGAGCCACTGCGGCAAATCGGCGGCTGCGACTCCCAGCATCAGTGCGCGGCGAACCAGCGCGTCGAGTTCCAGAGCGAACTCGCGTCGCCGCTCGGCCAACTGCGCCGAGTCAGCGCTCTTGCGGCGCTCGGCGACATAGGTCCCGTCGCCGTGACGCAGCTCAACCAGCCCGTCGGCCGACAGTCGCTCATAGACGCGAAAGACCGTGTTGACATTGACCGCCAGGTCGCGTGCCAACTGGCGGACCGAGGGAAGCTGCTCTCCGGACCGCAGTGATCCGGCCAGGATCTGCGCCCTGACCTGAGCGTCGATCTGCCGTGAGATCGGGACCGACGAACCACGCTGGATGCGGATAAACATAGGATATCCCGTATGTGTACACAGAACTATAACAGTTGTCACTTGGCGCGTCAAGCCCGCTGTCGGGATGACGAATGCTGATTGTGCGAAACACTTGCCGACGTGGGCCATCCGCGGTGGCGCGATCACCCAGCGGGGGTCGATCCCATCCGGCACATCAGCAGCAACGCTCGCCAAGCCCGCTGACCTTGGACGACGAGGAAATCGGCGCGGACTTTTCCCTTGGATTGCCTATCGGGTTCGATTTCCGCTGGGCCAACGAGCGTCAGGCAACGGTCGGCGATTATCCGCGGGCCATTTCGTCGGTGAGATGGCGGAGGATGTCGCGGGCCGAGATGATGCCGACCAGCTCGCCTCGCTCTCCGACAATGGGCAGGTGACGATAGCCGCCCAGGTCCATGCGCTGCACCGCAAAAGCGATTTTTGCGTCGGCCACCAGCGTTTGTGGGTTGGGCGTCATGAACTCGGACACCGGTCGCGCGGCCAGCTCGGCGACTTGGGTATTAATCTTGCGCAGCGCGTCGCGCTCGCTAAAGATGCCCACCGGCCGGCTGCCCTCGACCACCACGACGCAGCCGATTCGGCGTTCGACCAGGAGTCGCAACACGTCGCCCACCGGTGTCGTCGGAGCCACGGTGATGGGACGCTTGGGGACTAGCAGGCCGATACGATCGCTCAACAGGCTGCGCTCGACGTCGCTGGTGGGCGGCGTCAGGTGCGAATCGTCCAGCGGCTGCCCACAGTCGGCGCATTCATCCTCGCCCTTGATATTCTCGCTGCCGCAATACGGACAAAGGATCATGATGACCGTCACTTCTAGGCGCGACTAGGCGCCTTCGCGCTCCTGCATGGAGTGGTGGGGTTCGGGCGGAAGATTATAAATCGCGGCGGGAAAGTGTTCGGCCAGGTAATGCATGATCCCCTCGAGCGTGATGATACCGGTCGGCCGGCCCCGGTCGTCCACGATCGGCAGCCGCCGATAACCGCCTTGGGCCATCATGGCGATGGCCTTGCCGACCAGGTCGCAAGCGCGCAATACGACCGGGTCGGGCGTCATGAACCGCTCGAGCGGCGCGTCGAAGCTCGCGCCGTCGGCCATCATTTTCAGCGCGTCGCGTTCGGTAAAAACGCCGATGACGATCTGATCCTTGCAGACCAGCACGGAACCGCGATTATTCTCCTTCATTCGCCGCAACGCCTCGGCCACACTGTCGGCCGGAGCGAGGCACAGCGGTTCAGCCGGATAGCAATGGTCCACCGTTTCCGTGTTTAGATTAAGCTGAAAGCTCACGTCCGTCTCCCCGAGGCGCATGGCACGACGACGCTGCACGCGCACCACGACGCTTGACACGTACGAAGATTGAGTCCTAAATAACCGCCAAGGGACTAGGGGCGGCCATCGGAAGCCCTGATCCATGCGGCATTTCGGCAAGAATCGCCTAGTCCACCCATTCGCCGAACATCCATAATATCCCGTGTGCAACTAGCTCCGTCAAACGAAAAATGACGCGCGGACCAAGAATTCATCCCAGCCGCAAGCCCCCAAGTCACCCGGAATTGCCAATCCGCTCGCAACGCGACCGCGCGGACGCGGGCCATCCGGGCAACCCGCCGCGACGGACCGCAATCGTGCCGCTGGCACTTGGGGCCAACGGCCAAGGTCGATCCATAGCCAGTTCGGGGCATCTCGGCTAAACTCGGCAGCCGTGGGTTCGTTCGAACACAAGGAGTGAAAACAATCCCATGAAACAATGGCTCTATTGCGAAGACTGCCGGGGGTGTCGATCGGTCGGTTTGCTGGCGCTGCGCGTCGTGGTCGGAGCGGCGTTCGTGCTGCACGGTTGGACGAAGATCCAATCGCCGATGGACTGGATGGGGGCGGACGCGACGGTGCCCGGCGTCTTCCAATGCCTGGCGGCGGTGTCCGAGTTTGGCGGAGGAATGGCGCTCGTGCTGGGATTCCTGACTCCGCTTGCCGCGCTCGGTCTGGGCTGCACGATGGTGGTCGCAATCACGACCTACCACCTGCCGCAAGGACACCCCTTCGTCGCCCCGCAAGGCGGGCCGTCCTTTGAGTTGGCCTCGGCGTATCTCGCCAGCGTAGTGCTGCTCCTGTTGCTCGGTCCCGGACGACTCTCGCTCGATTTCGCGCTGTTTGGAAAACGGCCCGACGCCAAGCAGTAAATTCGCATTGGGCGGTGGCTCCGATGGTCCAAGCGTGCGGCGCAGAATCCTGGCACCTGATTCCGCGAAACGATGGCGGCCAGGTGACTATCTTTTCGAAGACGTGGGGATGATGTCCTCGGACTTCAATTCGTAAATGTGGCGTTTGCCCGTGGCCCGTTCGATAAGTGTCAGCGGGCCGCGATAGTCGGCCGGAGGTATCCAAGGGACGAGACAAAAGGCGGCTGTCTCAGGAACGTGAATGTAACTGATGATGGCGCCTTTCGCATCAACGCCAAAAGCGCTACTGCACGAGGGGAAGCTACTCGGGCTGCCCGGGGGCCCATCGACGCCAATAGCATCGTCATCAGACCCTCGAATCAACAGGCAAATCGTCAGCAGGCTGTAATCGCCCTCGTAGTTATCGAGCACACCGCCGACGAGAAAGAGCCGGTCGCCAATCGCTTGAACGGCGTCGGGCAGTAGCCGCTGCATTTGCGAAATGTGTTCCCGCCGAGGCCGCTCGCGCGCTGCGCGCAATGCTAACTCCTCAGGCACCAACTCCCGAAGAGCTTTGTCGGGGTCGACATCCGCAGGCCGATTGCCAAACCGGATCGCGGTTGGATAGATCACAATGCTGCGTGACGGATGCTCCGCAATGAGAATCACCCGCCACAGCGGATAGCGGCCGAGGAATTCCTTTTGAATTCGGCGCAGCAACGCCACATTGAGGTAACTGAAATCCGCGTCGACGTCCAAGGTCCGATCGTCGGCGTCGCTGCGCACGAAGAAAGGGGGGTCAAGCAGCGGATCAAAAGGAACATTCGGGCGCGCCGTGACAAGTTGGTCGAACCATTTTGCCGCCTTCGGATACAGATGGAACAATTCGGCGTGTTCGAATTCCGGCATCGGTTCCATCGAGCGCAGCACCGGATGGCCGTCGCCATAGTCCCCCTGAATGTTGTACCAGCCCCCAAATTCTTCGACCGAGGGAGTCAAGTTGACGTCCAGAGTGTCGCTCACGACATCACCTCCTCGAGGCTGGAAGCACCCATTCGAACCCAACAGGGCACTCAGTTGCAACAACAAGGTCACGCGCATTATACGCATTGTCGCAGCCCTGGTGATTACTTGAAATCTGACGCCCCTTCATGCGCCATCTCGAATACCTTGTCCATCGCGATCCTAAAATTGGTTGCGGCCTGAAATCCAACCCTCGCCAACAGCTCGGTATACAAGCTGTCGCCA
>JBGQKM010000048.1:0-25125 GCA_041499515.1 Planctomycetia bacterium
CTAGCTGATCGGCCTGGGGGGTGGTTGAGGTGTCAACGGTTTTGCATCGCGTGGGTTGGTTCTTGGCCCGGATGGCAAAGCCCCAAGTTAGCGCAGCGGGTAAGGACGTGGTAAGTCGCGAAACTACACCGGCGAGCCGCTCACTGCGGAAACACGAAACGATTCTAGATACGTTTTGCGTGACCGTAGCGTAAGTCGATCGGGAGTCGGGTAGGACCCGTGGAGTTGGCGCCAGGGACGGGGATGACGGTTCCTTGGGCAAAACCCCAATTTCCTCGGCAAGCCCCAAAATCATCCCAGTGCGTCGCCGCGGCCACCGCGGTCGAGGCATTTTTTGTCCGGTCCGACGAGAACGGTCTCGACCGCGATCGCGGCGCCGCACGAACTTTTTTGTGCCTGGGCACCGCTGCGCGCTGGCCGCGCATTTCTTCCGCATTTCGACTGCGAGAGCCCGGAGGATTTTGCCACCGAGGCCTCCGAGCACACCGAGGGACGGAGTTACAAGCTTACGTACTCTCTGCGTTTCTCCGTGTCCTCGGTGTGCTCGGTGGCTCCCTTCGTCCGTGTCGCTCGAATAGGTCAGACTTATGCGTGTTTTGCAAAACGACCGCTCGATAAGCGCGAATCCCGATCGTGAATCACACCCGCGACTTGCGGCGACAAAACATTTTTTGCGCGCGCATATAGTTGTTGGTGCACTAGGACGGCTTTTGTGTCGTGGCAATGGGCGAGGAATGGGTGCCGGCCATCGGGTTGAGGAATTGGGCCCGGTAGACCGGGGCGTTGTTCAGGCGCATGCGGCGCTCGAAGTGGGTGCGATAGTCGAGATCGTGGTCGGCCGGTTTTTCTTCCACCGGGTGCGGGCCGGAAAGCCGCGTGTGGGCGGCGATGATTTCCAACGACGTCTGAAAATACTCTTCCACGTCGGTCCAGAAATGAAGCCTGCCGCCGGGCACCAGGGTTCGTTGGACGTCGCTGAGAAAATGTTCGTTCATCACCCGGCGCTTTTTGTGCCGGGCTTTCCACCACGGATCGGGAAAATAGACGTGCACGGCTTGCACCGAGTGGTCGGCCAGCCAGGCGTGGAAAAAATATTGCGCATCGCCATGCACGACGCGGGCGTTGGCCAAGTCCTTGGTCGCCAGCCGGGCGGCGGTAAAGCGGGCGTACTTGGCCAATATTTCGATGCCCAAGAAGTCGCTCTCTGGATCGCCGGCCGCCGCGGCGCTGAGAAACAGCCCCTTGCCGCTGCCGACTTCGATCTCCAGCCGCGCCCGACGGCCGAACAGCGCATCGCGATCCAGCGGCTGCGGCAGCGCGTCGAGCTCGATGAAGTGTCGCGAAAGATCGAGTGTCGGATCGATGCGACGCAGAGCACGTCGGCCCATGCCAGCTTTCTAGCGCCCATCGGAGGGCGTCCACGAAAAGTGTTTCTTGATTTCGTCTTCCCAGTTGCCGCCGGGCGGCGGTGGGCCAAACGAGAGGATCGGCATCAGCACGGCTCCGGCGACGAATCCGCCGATGTGCGCCCATACGGCCACGCCGAGATCCCGGTTCAAGAACGCGTCGAGCAATTGGCCGGCGAACCACAGCCCCAGCCAGACCAGCGCCGGAATGTTGATGACCGTGATGATGCCGAAAAACACCAGCGTGCGCACGCTGGCCTTGGGAAAGGTGACGGCGTAGGCGCCCAGGATCGTGGCCACGGCGCCACTGGCCCCGACCACCGGCAGGACGCTTTGCGGATTGTTGGCCCAGTGACAGGCCATGGCCAGCAAGCCGCCGACGAGGTAGAAGCCCAGATACAGCCACGAGCCCAAGCGTTCCTCGACGTTGTTGCCGAAAATCCACAGGAACCACATGTTGCCCAACACGTGCAGCCAGCCGCCATGCAAAAACATGCTGGTCAGCAGCGAGGCCGCGATTTGTCCGGACGCCGGCTCCAGCTCGACGTCGCGCAATCGCTGCTGCTGATGCGCGAAGCGAAAGTCGCGAGCCGGCAACTCCTCCTCGATCGGCACTTTGACGACCAGGTTCGGATGCGTCAGTTGGGCCACGCGCGCGGGGATGAAGCCGTGGCGGATGACCTCGGTCTGCTGGTCCAGCGGCGAGAGCAGGCTCAGCCAGAGCATGACCAGCAGGTTAATCGCGATCAGGCCGTAGGTGACATACGGCGTGCGGACCGTGGGGTTGTCGTCGCGCAAGGGGAGCAACATGGCGTGGTACGCCCCTGGCTAGGTGGTTGCTTTGGGCTGGACCACCAGGGCGTCGACCGGCAGCGAAATCCCCTTGATCTTGCCGTCGGCGACCATCGACTGTCCGACGAAGGCTTGAAACCGACAGACGATAATCGCCCCCGGACGGACTTTCAGCATTTTGCAGACCACCACCAGCCGGTCGCCGACGCGCACCGGATCGCGAAACCGCACCTCCTCCAGCCCGCCGAAGCCGACCACTTTGCTGTCGCCCAGCAGATTGTGTTTGTGGGCGTAGTAGCTGCACATTTGGGCGGCCGATTCGCACATCAACACGCCGGGCATCAGCGGCATGCCCGGCATGTGGCCGCGAACCCAAAACTCGTGGTCGGTGATGTCCTTGTAGCCGGCGCAGATTTTGCGGTCGAAATCGTCGAAGACGATGGCCGTCAACTGCTCCATCTCGTAGCGCTGGGGATTGTGGCGGCGGATCTCGTCCAGGTCGGCAATGACATGGTCCAGATCGATCTCGGACAAGTCCAGCAGCAGCTCTTTTGCAATCACTTCGAAAACGCTCCGCTCGGGTGGTCGGAAGTCTGGGTGGTATTCAAACTTCGGATTTTACCCCCGGAAGTCTACAGGGGCAACTTGGGCGGTCCGGCCGACGCGCCGGACCCCAAGCAAAGCAATAGCGCAGCGCAACGACTTGGGGACCAGGGAGTAAGGCCGCGGGGCGTGCGCGAAAGCTCTGGCGGCCAGCGCCAGGGTCGCGGCGCCCCGACCGCATCAAGTACGAATATCTTTGCGTTTCAGCCGCCGGGCCTTGCTGTTGGCCGGCCTTTTGCCGTGATTAGCTTTTTTCAATTTGCGATGTGGCTTGGCCATGCGAATCTCTCCAGAATCTCCCTCGGGACGCGCCCTGACAGCGCGAATCCTATAAGTTATCAGGCCCCGGCCCGATTGAATAGGTGCTCATTCATGGCTCAATTGTGCCAGCCGCTTGAGCAGTTCGGCCGCGGCGCCCAGATCGATGGCTTGGGCTGCCAGTTGGGCGCAGGCCAATGGGGTGTCGGCCCGGCCGGCGGTCCACAGGGCCGCCGCGGCGTTGAGCACGACGATGTCGCGTGCCGGCCCCAGCGCCCCGTTCAAGACGCCGCGGATCATTTCCGCACTCTGCTGGGGGTTTTCAACCCGAAGCGGGTCCAGGCTGCAGGGCGCAAGGCCAAAGTCCGAAGGGGTCCAACTGAAATTCCGCAGCCCGCCGCCGCTGACTTCGGTCACGCGCGTCGGGCCGGCCAGCGTGACTTCGTCCAGGCCGTCCTCGCCCTGCACGACCAGCGCATGCGTGGTTCCCAACAGCAGCAAGGCCTCGGCCAACAGGGGTCGCAGCTCGGGTCGACCGACGCCCACGACTTGAAACGGCGCGGCGGCGGGGTTCGACAGGGGGCCGAGCAAATTGAAAATGGTCGGTACGCCCAATTTTCGGCGAACTTCGGCGACCCGTTGCATCGACGGATGCAGCAGCGGGGCGAAACAAAAGCAGAGTCCCAATTGGTCCAGGCATTGTTCGACCCGTTGGACGCTGGCGTTGACATTCACGCCCAGGGCCGCCAGGGCATCGGCCGAGCCGGTTTTGCTCGTGACAGCGCGGTTGCCGTGCTTGGCCACCGGCACTCCGGCGGCCGCCACGACCAAGGCCGCGGCGGTGCTGATGTTGAACGTGCCCGAGCCGTCGCCCCCGGTGCCGCAAGTGTCGAGGACGCCGGTGCGCCGGGTGCGAATGGGAGTCATATGCCGGCGCAGAGCCATCGCGGCGCCGGCGACTTCCTGGCAGGTTTCGCCCTTGGCCCGCAGCGAGGTGAGCAGGATGCCGATTTCGCCATCGGTGCAATGTCCCGCGACCACCGCTTCGATGGCGGCGGCCATTTCGTCCATCGAAAGATTTTCGCCGGCGGCCAGACGACCTAATGTTGGTTGGATCACGACTCGCTCCCGATCAGCGCCCATTACGTCCGATTGTAACTTGCAAACTTTACGGGGAATACGGGTTCGAGCCGAACCGTCCCCTGCCCGGCTGGCGTGGTCGGGCGCGACTCTTGTTTCAAGTCCGCTGGGAACCTACAATCCCCCGCGCAGCGACACCGTTGGCCCCCTTTGGTCCGCGAAGCACAAACCTATGATTACGAAGAAAGTCCTGCTGGACGTCGATCCGGGCATCGACGACGCAGTGGCTCTTTGCATGGCCCTGTTTGATCCGCAGTTGGAGGTCGTGGCCGTCACGGCCGTGGGGGGCAATGTTTTTCCCGAGCAGGCCACGCGTAACGTGCAGGCGATCATCGAGCAGTTGGATCCGCCCCGCTGGCCGCGGATTGGAGTGGCCTCGCTGCCAGAGCTTGGGCTGCCGACCCGCAATGTTCAGCTTCACGGTCCGGATGGCCTGGGGAATGCGAATTTTCAGGTTTCCGAGTTGCAGCACCGCCATCCTTCGGAAAAGGTGATCTGCGACGAAGTTCGCGTCGCCACCGGTCAGGTGACGATCGTCGCGCTGGGACCGTTGACCAATATTGCGCGGGCCCTTGCCCGCGATCCGGCGCTGGAGGAGATGGTGGGACAGATCGTGATCATGGGAGGCACGCTGAACGGGTCGGGCAATATCACGCCGGCCGCGGAATTCAATATTTACTGCGATCCCGAATCGGCCCGGGCCGTCTTCCGTTCGGTGGCGACCAAAACGCTGGTGCCGATCGATATTAGCAGCCAGGTTTCGTTTGACTACGATCTGCTCGATCAATTGCCGGGCGAAAACAGCCGAACGGGACGATTTTTGCGGAAAGTTCTGCCGTTTCTGTTTCGTTCCAACCGCCAGGAGCTGGGCTATGAGAGCATCCGGCTCAACGATGCCGTGGCGTTGGTGGCGGCTTTGCACCCGGAACTGTTCGAAGTCGAACTGGTCGCCGCCGACATCGAGTTATCGGGCGAACTGACGACCGGGGCCACGGTGTTCGATCGTCGCCGTCTGCGCGAGTGGCGTACGAACATTGCGGTCGCGACGAAAGTTGATGCCGCGGCGGTGCGCGATTGCATTTTGCGAGGGATCGCGATGGCCGGCAGCGCGAGTTGCGGCTAGCACAGTGCACCAGCAGGCCCGGCCCGGCGCCCCTAATGGTTGGTGCCGACTTCCGGTGGACGTTTCTGCGGGATGCGATTTGACGGGGTGCTGGCCACCTTGACCGTGGCCTTGATGAACTGCTGATCGCGAAAGACCACCAGCGGAACTTCCCGGCCGACTTCGGTCAAGCTGACCAGATAGATCAGATGGCTGTCGTTGTCGATGCGCACGCCGTTGTATTCGAGGATGACGTCACCTTTCTGCAGTTTCGCGGCCGCGGCCGGCGAATCGGGGGTGACGTCCTTGACCCGCGCGCCGCGGGGCCGCTTGAGACCCACGCTGATGGCCGTGGCCGGATCGAAGGCAGAGTCGAGCGAAACGCCCATGAAGGCCCGCACCACGCTGTTGCGCTCGACCAACTGCTTGACGACGATCATGACCATGTTGATGGGGATGGAAAACCCGATTCCCTCGTTCCCGCCCGAGCTGCTGGCGATGGCGGTGTTCATGCCGACGACCTCGCCGTGCAGGTTGATCAGGGGTCCGCCGCTGTTGCCCGGATTGATGGCGGCGTCAGTTTGAATGAAGTCCTGGAATTTCACTCCGTCGCCCAACTGCAAGTCGCGTCGGCCGGTGGCGCTGACGATGCCGAAAGTGATGGAATGGCTCAAACCGAAGGGGCTGCCAACGGCAAGCACGAAGTCGCCGATTTCAATTTCGTCGCTGTTGCCCAGTTTCGCGGCGGTCAATCCCGGGGCTTCGACGGCCATCACCGCAATGTCGGTGTCCTGATCGCTCCAAACTTTCGTGGGGTTGATTTGCCGTCCGTCGGAAAGGCGGATTTTGATGTTTTTCTCGTTGGCCGCTTTGATCACGTGTCGGTTGGTCAGGATGAAGTCCCGCCCGGCGAGCTTCACGATGCATCCGGACCCTGCCTCTTCCACGTGGGTACTCTTACGGCCGTATTGCAAGCTGAGCGCTTCGATCTTGTCGGCTTCGATGTGGACGACCGTGGGTCGGACCAACTTGGCGACCATCTTGAGAACGTTGCTTTGACGTTCGAGGGCCGCCACTTCGCGTCCTAACGATTCGTACATTTGGGCCCGCGCCTTCTCAGACCGCTGCACGTCTTCAGCGCTGTCCTCCTGGGCCGCCAGCCGGGCGTTCGGCAGGCCGGTCAGCGCCAGCAGGAACAGCAGTCTCAAGGTTCCGACAGCAAGGCCGCGGCGGTCCATCGGATGACTCCAGCGTGGCAAACGCGGCCGACAAATCGTCGGGCCGACAACATGTACGATAGAGAGGCGCCGAGGAATTGGCAACCTCTGTTGGCACCTTGTGCCGCGGCGCAAGGGCCACAACGAAAAATGCACCGGCAGGCCCGTCGGTCGCAAACCTTGCAGGGTTTCGAACCGCCATCCAGTCCACCAGTGCATTCGTCAAGGACCGACTTGCAGCTTCTTGCAGGCGTGGCCCGTCAAACGTCGATTTCAATGTCGTTGATCGAGACGTCGCCATCGCCACTTGTGTCGAGCACGCGACCCCAGTCGGTGTCTCCGCCCGAGCCCTTTCCGAAGCGTTCCGATTCCCGCTGGCACTCGATGCACAGCGTCGCATAAGGGAGGGCGTTGAGTCGGGCCATCGGAATCGAGCAGCCGCAGCCTTCGCAGACCCCATACTGCCCGTCCCGCATTCGCTCCAAGGCATTTTCTATGCTCGCCAGTTCGCGGCTTTCGACTTCGGCGAGTTGCGAACTGATCTCGTCCTGGGCCGAGTCGAGCGCTGCGTCCACGACGTCCCCGGCGGCTTGCGCCCGCAATTCCTTCAAGAGACTCAAGTCACCTGCCAACGCCGTACGCAGCGCATTGCGACGCATGATCAAAATTTGGCGCATGCTCAGGATTGCATCTTTGCGTGCCATTTCCGTGTACCTGCTTTGTCCGATGGGGTTGTGGCCTGTGGCTTGGGACCCCCCCAAAGAGCCACCTCGCGAAAACCCCGAATAAACGTCCTACGGGCGGATAACCCCCCGAAAATACCGATCTCGGTCGCTGCCAAAAAATGCAGCAATCAAACTATAGTACGCATCAACTTGGATGCGGGTCACAAATTCTCAACAACTTTTGAACGTCGCAAAACGGGCGACCCATTTCTGGGCAACTTGGCGAAAACTCCGGCTGTTTCAGCGGTTCCGTGCCCCGGCGGCGTACCGACGTTCTACCAGCCGGTCGGTCCAGCGCCCCGACAGGACACTTCGTCCGGCGCGGCACTAGAACCTCTCCGACGGTCGTGGCCATCCGCGGGTCACTTGTCGCTTTCGGATAATCGACAGAACCGGCAAAGATATACAGCCGTTTTTCGCAAATTGGAAAACCTGACTCGTCAGGTACCACTGCCAGAGCCGGCCGGTTTGACGCAGGTTTGCGCGTAACCTAAATCTCCAGTGAGCGTTCCGGTGCGGCCGCCACTGGCCCCCGACCGCGTTCGGACAATTCGAACCCCCAGGTTGAATCATGGTTGTTTTGGCCAAGAAACACTCTTCTCGCTTGGCCCAAGGCCAGGCTGTCGGCGCCTTATGCCTGCGGATTGTAGGCACGGCACGCAATGGACAGATTGTCCGCCTCGCGGCTCCGAAATGCACGATCGGTTCGGCCCGTGGCTGTACCTTGCGATTGGTGGCCGCGGGCGTGCGACCATTGCATTGCGTCATTCTCTGCGGTTCACGCGGTACCGTCATTCGATGCTGGGCCGCCGACACACGACTCAATGGGCATACTTTCAGCGACGCGCTATTGGTCGTTGGCGATCGCTTGACCATTGGCCCGATCGAGCTCGAGGTGGTCGCCTCCGACGCGGCTGCACCGATGGGACAGGAAAACGCAAACGCTAGGGAGACCCAAATCCTTACACCGACCGCGATCAGCCCAGCGTTTCAGCGGCCGGCCAGTCGGCCGGAATTGGCCACTCACGCCCCCCAAATCGCCGAGCAGCTTGCGCAACTCGAGTCGGCGCGCAACGCGCTTCAACAGCAACGCCAAGAGTGGGAAGCAGAAAGCGTTCACGCGCGTCGCGACCTTGAAGAAAAGCAGGAAAGTTACCGCCGTGCCCAGGAAGAGTTTCGGCTTGCGCAAGACAGTCTTGAGCAGCAGCGAGGCGCCTGGACGATCGAGAATACGCGCGTCCAGGCGGAACTGGAGCACGAGCGCGCCGCATTGCTCCAGCAGCGTGAAGAAATAACTCGATGGCTTCAGGAATTGGAACGCAACCGCGTCCAGTCGCAAACGCGATTTGAGTCCGAATTGGCGCAGCTCGAACAAGTACAAAAAGATTGGAAGATCCACCAGACGGAAGAAGAGCAACGCCTTGCCGAAGAATGGGCCCAACTCGACATCCAACGGGCGGAGCTCCACCGCGGCCACGACGAAATCGAAGCACTGCGCCAAACGGCACTCCAGGAGCGAGCGCAAGTCGCGGACGAATTAGCGGCGGCTCGACAGCGGGGAGATCAACCGTCAGCCGACTTGGAGAACCCTCTTTCCGAGCAAACCGCGAGCCACCAGCAGCGTCAGGCCGAACTCGAACGTCGCGCCTTGGAACTCGACGCCGCGGGGCGCGAACTAGGCCGGCGCGAAACCGCGGTTGCCCAGGCAGAAGACGCTGCTCGAGCTGCGGCCGGGGAATTGCACGAACGCCGTGTCAAACTCGAAGCTCAGGCGGCCGCTGCGCCCCCGGTCGGCCTCGACCTCGCGTCCACCACCGAGCGGGAGCAGCGGTTGTTGGCTGACCGCGAGGAACTGGAGGCCCAGCGGGCCCAGTTCGAATGCGAGCAGCGCAATTGGAGTGAAGCGCAGGTCCGACACGACGCAATGAATACCGAACATCTCGAAAAAATCAAATGCCGAGCAGACAATCTGCAACAGCAAGAAGCGACGCTGCAGGCCGAGCGCCAAGAGCTGGCGCGAATTCGTCAAGCGCAGGAAGCAAAACTGGTCGAGCAAACCCATGCCTTGGAACAGTTGGTGGCTGAAGTCGAAACACGCCGTGTCGCACTCGACGCCGAGTGCCAGGCCCGTCAGGCCGAACAGGAACAAGCCGCCGAGGCATCGCAAGACCGTGCTGCCGAATTGGAAAGGCGGGAAAGCGAATTGGCCCAGCGGCTGGAAATGGCGACGGGCTTGGAGCAGGAGAATTTGGATCTCGAACGACAGCGGGCCGAACTCGAAGCCGAACAAAGAGACGGGCAAGAACAGAAACAGAACCAGGTCTTACCGCGTGCCGAGGCGGAACTGGACCATGTTCGGCCGACGGTGGACGACGATTCCCAGGATACTGCATCGAACTGGAGTGCCGTGACGGAGGGCGAGCCGGCAACCGCCGACCTATCCGCCGAACAAGTGGCATCCCCAGTCGCCCGACCGCGTGAGGGCGACCCACCTCAGCCGTCTGACGGAGAAGAGTCGATCGAAGAGTATATGGCCGGGCTGCTCAACCGCATGCGAGGCGGGAATGCTTCCGATGCGTTGTTCACACCCGCTACCAGGCCCAAGCGGAAATCCCAATCGGCGTCATCCCCGAAACCGTCGACGGTCGAGCAGGCGGAGCGCGACGTCAGTTCGGGACAAATCGTCGACATGCCAATCACGTCGGGAGAATTGGCGCGACGCCCGCAACCCGTTGAGACGTCGGATCTGGCCGCCATGCGCGAGTTGGCCAATACCCATGCTCGCAGCGCCATCGATACGCATGGAAAGAAGCGGCTGCTAGTCACGACGCTGGGTTCATTCGGCGCGGCTCTCGTTTTTTTGGCGGGCGCGCTCGCTATATTTCGCCTCGGGCCAGAGGACGATCAGGCGATGCGAACCGGAGCCATGACACTCGTGGTGGCCAGCGTCTACTGGGCCTATGTCGGGGCCAGGTCAGCAAGGCAATTCGTAACGCCAGGGGTCCACGGCGCTCCGACCATCGAGAAGTCGGCACCAAAAGCGGTCTAGAACCGGGGGCAAAATCGCCTGGGCTGTTCCGCATCTCGGAACCATGCTGACGTCGAGACTAGAAGCCCCGGGCTGCGCAAACATCGTCGAAATCGCGCAAGTGATAGTCGATCTCGACGTAGTCGAGCACTTTGCACAGCGATCGCAGCGCCACGCCCATGCCGTCTGGGCCGCTGAACCCGCCATATTGTCCGCCGGCTTTGACGTGCGGCTCTAGATCCAAGAATACGCCTGGAATGCCGCGGCGGCGCAGTTTCTGATCCAGTTTCGGCAACATCTCGCGTAACTCTTTGAAAATCGCTTCGTGTCCGCTGTCGCCCAAATCGGCCGGCACGAAGTGTTTGAGGGTCTCTTCGTCGACGTGCGTTTGCCGTTTGCTCGGTTCCGGATGCCGATAGTCCTTGACGTGCATCCAACCCAGCCCTCGCTTCATCCAATGAAACTGTTCCAGCACTTCGTAGGTGCTAAAACCTTGGCAGGTGAGATTGCCGGCGTCGAAGACCAGAAGCAGCGCCGGATGATTCACCTGGTCGTGTATTTCGCCCAGGATCTCGCCGCTCTGGCCGACCAGGTTGGCTTCGAGTTCGACGCCGTAAGTGAGGTCGCTTCGCAAGCAGACCTCGGCAATTTGTCCCAACTGATCGACCGTCTGCGACAGGTGCTGGCGCGGATCGGTCCCCTTGGGATGATAGAATGAAAAACCGCGAATCAACTTGGTCTCGAAGGCGTGCGCAATTTCGCACGCCCGCTTGACGTCCTTCTCCAGATACTTCTTGAACGGTACATACGCGTTTTTCGTGCCGTCTTCAATGTCCAGCAATTTCACTTTGCCGATGGGCGAACCGATCGAGGCTACGTTCAGTCCATATTCATCCTCCAAGTGGCGGATCGTTTGGATCTCGCCCTTGCTGAGCTTCATGACGTTTTTGATGCCCTCGCCGGCGTCGATGAATCGCAGGCTGTAGTATTGCAGACCGAGAGCCGCAAAAGCCGCGAACTGCTGAATGGCCGTTTTCTGATTGGCGGCTTCATCGGCGAAACCGCTGAGGGTCACCTGGGGAGTTTCTGGCATAACGACTCACCATCCGAGAGATTGGAACCGAATAGACGGCCCGTCGACAGCTCGTTCGACCGTGATTAGCCAACGAGAGGGACCATTGTCGAAGAGCCCGGCGTGCGTGACAAGGGGCAATCGGCCCGGCCTGAGTTTGTGGTTGGATAATTCCTGTTCGCTCAGCTATCTTGATTCTCATGGCGAAAACACGAATCCCTCCCGATTCCTCGACCGAAATCCACTGCCTGCGGGCCGGAATGGTCGGCACGGGAATGATTTTCGACGAAACGTACCGCCCCTTTTTCGAAGCCGTTTTCCAACGACCGCTGTACCAACCGAGTTTTGGCGTCTGTCAGGTCGCACTGGCCGCCGTGGCCAGCCGCACCGGCAGGCGAGCCGATGCCTATCGGCACGCTTCGGTCGGGCGCATCGGCCGGTTTGAGAGTTTTTGCGAGCCGGACAGCGTCGAAAAACTGCTGGCCAGTGGCGTCGACTTTGTCTGCGTCGCCACGCCCGACGATCGCCATTTTTCGGCAGCCCAGGCCGCGCTCGAATCCGGCAAACACGTGCTCATCGAAAAACCGTCCGTGCTGTCGTTGGCCGAACTTGACGAGTTGGATCGCGTCGCCCGAGAGCGCAATGTGCTGGCCAAGGTGGTCTATCACAAGCTGCTCGACCCGGATCACAAGAAGTTGCGGACCCTGGTAGCCGACGGTGAATTGTCGCACGTCAATAACGGCTATTGCACGCTTTTGGAACCCAAGACCATCTCCGGGAGCCAATTTGCCGAATGGATCCAAGGGCGCAATCCGGGCACGTACGTGGCCGTACACTATATCAAGTTGATCGACTTCACGTTTGGCGGCCGGCTCAGGAGCGTGCAATGCACCGGCCAGCGCGGCCTGGTTGGACCGGCCACGGGCCCCACCTGGGACTCGACCCAATTGCGCATGATCTACGAATACGCCGATGGGCGCGAAGCCGCTTTCGACATTCACACGTCTTGGGTTACCCCCGACAATTTTCCCGGCTACGTCGAGCAAGAAGTGCAGTTTCGCTTCGACAACGGCGTGTGGAATGGCCATAGCCGCAAACGGGGAGTCGAATGCACGATCGAAGGCCGCACGCCGATCGAACGCAAGATTACGATGAACAACCACTACAATGGCACGTTTCTCGAGCCCTGGGGCCAGCGCTCGCAGCGCGGCTATGGCATCGAAGTGCTGGAGCGATTCGTGCGCGAACTGGCCGAGGTCGAGTTTGGCGGACCAGCAAGCCAGCGCGACCAACGGCTCGCCGACGCGCGCGCTTTGGCCTACAACGACGTCTCGGCCGATCGCCAAACCGTGGCCGCCGTGCAAGCCATGGAAACCATACTGGCCAGACATGCCGCGGGCACACCGAATTGCATCGTCCAGGTCAATGACAAGCACGGCGGGCTCGTGCTCTATGCGCCCGGGTCTGCCGAGCCGGATATCTTGTATGCTCCTCGCGTTTGAGACCGGAAGATTCTGAGGAAATGACTCGCCGATGACCGACTCCGAGAAACAGACCTGCTCCGCAATCCAGCATCCCGGCGAAGAGGCGTCCAACGATTTGCGCCGCCGCGCCGCCGCCGTCGAGCCCGCCGCGCTGCGCACCTATACGCCCAGCCTGGCCGTGTTGGCTCGCAGCGAAGGGAGCTATCACTGGACACCCGAGGGGCGCAAGCTGGCCGATTTTACGTCCGGAGTATTGGTCGCGAATTTGGGGCACAACCCGACGCGTTGGTGGAAGCGCGTGCTGGTATATTTGGGCCTCGACGCGCTACCGGCACAGGGCGATTTTTTTTCGGCCATGACGCTCACCGCCTATAACGCCTTGACGCCGCTGGAAGTACAGGCGTCCGAGCGGCTTTTGGCCAGCTTGCGCAGCCAGCCCGGCGGCAGCCGTTTGGAACAAGTGATGTGGTCAGCCACGGGCAGCGAGGCCGTGCAAAAGGCCCTCTGGGCCGCGCTCGATCGCCGGAAAGGAGAAGACGTCATCCTTGCCACGCGCCATGGCTTTCATGGCAAGAAAGGCCTGGCCGGCGCGGTGACCGGCGGCGAGCACGATCCCGAGCGCGATCCGCGAGTCCGCTTTCTCAGTTTTCCGACCGAAGAGTGCTGCAACATCGCGCGTCGCCGCGAGCCGCTCGACCTGGCACCCTACGAAAACGAACTGGCCAGCCTGGCCGCCGAATTTGGCCATCGCATCTGCTGCCTGATCACCGAGCCCTACCTGGGCGGCGGAGGCTCGTACCATCCGCAAAAAGAGTATCTGCAATTGCTCCAGCGCTTCTGTCACCAGCACGACGTCGTCTTCATTCTCGACGAAGTGCAAGCCAACTTTGGCCGCACCGGCCCGCTGTATGCCTTCACGCACTACGGCGTCGAACCCGACATCGTGCTGTTGGGAAAAGGTCTGGGCAACGGCGTGCCGGTCGATGCGGCCGTCGGCCGGGCCGATCTGTTTGCCAACATGCACTATGGCGAAGGTTCCGACACCTGGAGCGCCTCGCCGTTGGGCTGTGCCGCCGTATTGGCAACGCTCGACGAGTTCGAGACGACCGACGTGCTCGGCCATGCCCGACAACTGGCGAAGACGGTAGAAGCTGGTTTGTGCCGGTTGGCCGAACTCGACGTCGTGGCGCATGTGCGCGGTGAGGGGCTGGTATGGGGAGTCGAGTGCGCGGCGCTCGCAGAGCATTCAGCCGAAGAGGTCGCCGTGGCCTGCGTCGAGGCCTGCTATTTGGGCGATGCCTCGGGCCGGGCCATTCACCTGCTGGGCCCGCTGGCCGGCAAAGTGATCCGCGTCAGCCCGCCGCTGGTCATGCCGCTGGACGAAGCACGCGAGTATCTGGAGGCCATGTTCCACATCTTTTCTTCGGTTCAGCATCGTTTTTCGGCGGCGCCGGCACATGGACGCTGAAACCTTGATGCGTATCGCGCTCGACAAGGCTCGGGCAGGAATCGCCGCGGGCCAGACGCCGTTCGGCTGCGCGATCGCGCTGGACGGCGAAGTGGTCGCCGCGGCTCACAATTGCGTCTGGGCCACGATCGACATCACGGCCCATGCGGAAATCACGGCCCTGCGCGAAGCCTGCGCCCGCACGGGCCGCGTGCACCTGAGTGGCGCGATCGTGGCTACCACTTGCGAACCGTGCCCGATGTGCACAAGCGCCCTGCACTGGGCCCGCGTCGACACGGTCTATTACGGCGCGCGTATTGCCGACGCCACGGTCGCCGGCTTCAACGAACTGCACGTCTCGGCCGAGGACATGGTGCGCCAAGGCGGCAGTTCCCTAAAACTCGTGCCCGGCATTCTAACCGACGAGTGCGTCGCGCTGTTCGATGAGTGGCGTAAGGTCAAACAAGCCCGCGTCTATTAGACTAACTTTCGTCTAGCGCTTTGCACCCTTCGACGCCTCGTGCGTCACCGTCACGTTGGTCGTGATGCCGCCGCGGGCGCTGAAGGCGGCGTGCAGGGTCATGCGCCGGGGCTGAAGCACGGCCACCAGGTCCTCGAGAATGCGGTTGGTGACATTCTCGTAAAAAATTCCCTCGTCGCGGAACTTTTGCAGATACAGTTTCAGGCTCTTCAGCTCGACGCAGTGGGCCTCGGGCGTATAGGTGAGCGTGAGCACACCGAAGTCGGGCTGGCCCGTCTTGGGGCACACGCTGGTGAACTCGGGGCAGCGGATTTCGATCGTGTAATCCCGCTGCGGGAATTGGTTCGGAAACGTCTCGAGAAGTTCACGAAGATGGTCAGGCATACCGGTCCTTTCGCCAAACGATCTATTCTGGCATTATAGAATGGTTCAGGCCAGATGGCGTCTTGGGCGAACCTACTCATTCGACGTTCCTGTCCGGCGATTTCCCCCCTGCATCTCCATGACAACTTCGGCAGTCATCTTGCTCTCCGGCGGCCTCGATTCGGCTACCACGGCGGCCATCGCCCAAAGCGAAGGCTTCGACCTGTTTGCGCTGTCGTTCGACTATGGCCAGCGGCATCGGGCCGAATTGGATGCCGCGCGGCAGGTTGGCGAGAGTTTGGGCGTGCGACGGCATGTGACTTCGAACATCGACTTGCGCCAATTCGGCGCCAGCGCCCTGACCTCGGCCATCGACGTGCCCAAACGGCGCAGCGCCCAAGAGATGAACGCTGGCATCCCCATCACGTACGTTCCGGCCCGCAATACCGTGTTTCTGTCGCTGGCGCTGGCCTACGCCGAGGTGCTCGCCGCGGCCGACATTTTCATGGGCGTCAATGCCGTCGACTACAGCGGATATCCCGACTGCCGGCCCGAGTATATCGCGGCTTTCGAGCGGATGGCCAACCTGGCCACCAAAGCCTCGGTGGAAGGCCGGCTTTCCTTTCGAATCCACACGCCATTGATCCATTGGTCGAAAGCGGAAATCATCCGCTGCGGCACGCGCTTGGGCGTCGACTATAGCCTGACGCGTAGTTGCTACGATCCCGACACATCGGGCGCGGCCTGCGGCGGATGCGATGCGTGTGTGTTGCGGCTCAAGGGATTTTCGGAGGCGGGCCTGGCCGATCCGGCGCCGTATCGAACATGAAAGTCGCCGAAATTTACCGCAGCGTCCAGGGCGAGGGCTTTTTGTCGGGCGTCGAAAGCACGTTCGTGCGCGCCAGCGGCTGCAACTTGCGCTGTTGGTATTGCGACACGCCGTACGCCTCGTGGTCGCCGGAGGGAGAGGATCTGGCGGTCGAAGAGATTCTGGCCCGAGTGGCCGACCTCGGCTCGAGCCACGTCGTGCTCACCGGCGGCGAGCCGATGCTGTTTGCCGAATTGATTCCGCTTACCGCCGGTTTGCGCGGGCAGCAGCGGCACATCACGATCGAAACCGCCGGCACGCTCTACCTGCCGGTCGAGTGCGACCTGATGTCGATCAGCCCGAAACTGGCCAATTCGACGCCTGGCCCCGAACAGTCGCCGCGTTGGATCGAGCGCCACACGCGCGCTCGACATGCGCCGAGCGTGATTCGGCGGCTGGTGCGAGAATATCCTTATCAAATCAAATTCGTCGTCGATCGACTGGGCGATTGCGAAGAAGTCGAAGCCTATCTCGACGAGTTTCCCGAGATCGATCGCCAGCGGGCCCTGTTGATGCCGCAGGGAACCACTCCGGAACTGCTCGCCCGACAAGCTGAATGGCTTGAGCCCTATTGTCGCCAGCACAGCCTGCACTTTTGCCCGCGCAAACAGATCGAATGGTTTGGGTTCGTGCGCGGGACGTGATCGCCGCGCGCGGCGTCACGGTTTCGAAGTGGGCGAGAGACGATCCAGGATTTGGCCGATTTCGGTCACGGCCGCGTTGAGCGAAGTCACGGCCATCTGAAAATTCGTGTGGGCGGAAATCTCCGGCTGCATCCGGGAAAAATCCTGGCACGCCTGGCGAAGCTTGGAGAATTTCTTTCGCGCCAAGTGCAGGTACTCGTCGGCTTTCTGTTCGCGCCAGGCCGCGCCGACGGCCAGTTGATAGTCGTAGAGCGCGCGATGCACTTCTTGCAGCTCTTCGTCCTCCGCGGCCTCCTCGCTGTGTTTGAGAAACGCGCGCACCATCCACACGTGGGCCAACAGCGTGTCGATCCGGCGCATCGCTTCGTCAGGGTTCATGCCCCCGTAGTCTCCTGGGCCGGAGCGGACTCCTGAGTGGGCTCGGCGTGGGGCGCGGGATGTTTGCCCGATTTGGGGGAGAAGATCAGGACCGTGACCGCCCCGGCGACCACCACGATCAAGCCGGCGTAAAACATCGGATGCAGTTGGCCATAGTTACCGGCCTGGACGACGCTGACAAACGTGTTGATCACCGGCGCGCCGCCGAAGACCAGCGGCATGACGAAGATCGGTTTGCCGCCGAAGTTAAAGGCCATGATGATGCCCAAGGCCCCCGCCGCGCCGGCGGCACCGCCGGCCAGGCTCCATAGCGAGCCGGCAGTCGTGAATGCGCCCGGCTCCTCCCAGCGCATCAAAATCAACGTTGGTACCACGACGGCGATCAGAAAGTACGCCAGCCCGACGCAAAAGAATGGCCTCAGGCGGCTGCCGGCCATTGCCGACTGTCCCCGGTGCAACGTCGGTCCATAGACACCCCACGCGAGCGCCGTCATTGCGATGAAGACGAATACCAAAAACCGATCACGAGTGGGATGTTCCGGAGTCGCGACACTGGCCGCCGTGGCGTCGACCGTAGTCGCCTTGTCGGTTTGATGGCTGGCGGCCTTTTCGGTTGCGCCGTGCAGCGACGGCCGGAATAAGAGGACGCTCACGGCGCCGACGATCACCAAGATCAACCCGGCGAAGAAAACGGGACTGGCTTGCTTGTAGCTCTTGGCCCAGTACATGGTCAGAAAGGTATTCACGACAGGAGCACCCCCGAACACGAGTGGCATCACGTAAACCGGGCTTCCGCGGAAGGCGAACGCCAGAATGATGCCCAAGGCCCCAAGCGCACCGGCCGCTCCAGCGGCCAGGCTCCAGATCACGCCCGACGTCGACCAATGTCCCGATTCACCGTTTAGTCTCAACAGGACCGCGGGCACCATCACCGCAATCAGAAAGTAGGCAAGCCCCACGCAGATGAACGGCCGCAGCGAACTGCCGAGCATTTCTTGTTTGCCGATTTGCAACACCGGCCCGTAGACGCCCCAGGAAAGCATGGCCAAGGCAATGAACAAAAGCAGGGCAAACAGGCCTTTCATAGCGGCGATTCTCCGGATTGCGGCAGCAACAAAAGCAGGAACGCACGATCGAACCCGCGGCTCGACACCGGCCAGCGGCAACGTTAGCTTAGCGAGTCTGCGCTAGTTTGCGAAGGCCGCGGGACTCGACCGTTGACTGGGGAATCTTGGTGTCATCGCGTCATTCTTCGCACAGTGCCGGCAAGAGCTCTGCCCGCAGGATCGCTCGCACGGCCATCAAGCCGGCCAGCATTCCCACGATCAACACCGTCGCCAGCGTGAGCGCCAGCGAGAGCCAGGGAACCGTCGCGCCGCCGACGAGCCAGTGGGGCAACACGGCCACCAGGGCCGCTACGACGCCGACGCTCAATCCAAGCACAAGCAGCAGCGAATTCTCGATCATCACCAGTCGGGCCAATACCGCGCGGCGAAACCCTGTCGCCCGCATCAGCGCCAGCTCACCGCGCCGCTCCAACACGCTGCGTAGCTGCACGGTTGCCAATCCGAACGTACCCAGCAGCAGCCCCAGTCCGCCCAGGCTCTGAAAGGTGGAAAGGTACGTATTTTGAACGGCAAAGAAATTCGCCAGCCGTTCCTGGCTGGACTCGGCGTCAAAGCCATAATCGCCCAAGGTCGTTTCGAGCGCTTGCCGCACCTTCACGATGGGCTCGGCTTGCGTGTCGATCAGAAAAAAACGATAGCCGCTAACCTGCGGAAAATGCGCCAGGAACGCGCGCTCGCCCAGCAGCACGTCGCCTTGAAAAATACTGTTTGACAGCAGTCCGACGATTAGCAAATGCACGGTGTCGCCCCGCCCGTCCTCCACGTCGATCGAATCGCCCAGCCCTTTGTGCAGGCTGTACATAGCCGTATTGGTGTCGAGCACCACCGGCAGCACTGCCGTGCCGTCGTCGTCGTTCATTTGCCGATCGAGCAGCAGCCAAGGATTTCCAACGTCTGCATGCGACTTGGCTACGGTATCTGCCCAGGCGAAGCCGCCGCGCTCGATCAATGCCGGCGGCACGCCCAGCAGACGCGGCACCGTCGGCTGATAAAGGTTCAAGCAACTCGCATCGTCGCCGGCCTGCACTCGCAGCGACACCGTCATGCACGCTGCAAGCCGTTGGTCGGCGTCCGATGAGAAACCGAGATCGGCGCGCCCCAGCGGCGCGTTGAGGTCTTGATAGAGGGGCTGATCGCTTTGCGCCACCAGGTTGAAACCGCCGCTGCCGCTGTCAAGCCCGCGCCCTGCACTGGCCGGATCGAGACGAAAGGCGCTCAGCGCCACGATCAAAAAGCTGGCCGCCGCGATCAGGCCAATCGTGAGCGTGCTGCGGCTGGGGTTGCGGGCACCATTGCGCATGGCCAATCGCGCGATGGGCCAATGACCCCAGCCGATCGGTTTCATGGCCGCACGGCTGCGCAGGCGGTTTTGAATCAGAGCCAATCCGGCGCCCAACACGAGCGCCCCCGAGCCAACAAACGCGCCGGCTTGCGACTCTCCGCGGAGCCATGGAGCGATCAAGCACAGCGCAACGGCCAGCACGATCATCAGCAGCGCGGCGATGCGGCTTTTGCGCGAGGCGCCCCGGGTCGTCCAACGGTCTTCGAGCGTTTGACGGGCAAGCAGTCGGCGCACGGAAACGTGCCCCAAACGCCTGAGCGTCCACAAAATCGTCAGTAGCGAGACGGCGAGGCCACTGAAGTATCCGACGATACAGCTCTGCGGCGTCACGTAGAGTTTGACAAACGGCGTGCTAATGGCGCTGAGCCACCAGGTGCTCAGGCCGAGAAGC
Organism: Planctomycetia bacterium; assembly: GCA_041499515.1. GTDB lineage: Bacteria > Planctomycetota > Planctomycetia > Pirellulales > PALSA-1355 > PALSA-1355. Next base: position 19,869 of record JBGQKM010000048.1, read on the forward strand.
ATCAGCCAGGCGTAACCGACCCCGGCCACGACTCCCAGCAAGGAGCCCAGTGCGGTGACGACCAGGCCCTCGGCGGCCAGTACGGCGGTGATCGTGCGATTGCGCAGCCCAACGGTCCGCAGCACGCCGATCTCCTCGACGCGCTGTTCGATTCCCAATCGAAATAACAGCGCCACCAGCAGCAGGGCCGAAAACATGATGAAGAAGCTGAACCCAATGAACAGTCCGTCGAAGCCGGTGGTGCCGGCCGCGGCTTCGAGACCCAGGCGCTTGAGCGGCAAAAACGAGAAGCCGAGTTTTGTTGGGTCGAGCACCAGTTGGCTTGCTTGTGCCTGGATCGTCGCTCCCGCCGGCGGGGTGAAGCGAACCGAAGTCGTATTGCCAAAACGGCTCGCCCACAATCGCTGTCCGGCCGCCAGGGAAATGAATGCCTTGGGCGTCGTGCGATAGTCGTCCCAATACTTTTCGTCTTTCTTGCGCACTCGGGCCGAGTCGAAGGGGAACGGCGCATCCCAGTCGCCGATCGAAAGCCGATCGGTCACGCCGGGCATCTGCGGCGTCAGATCCTTGTCGGCCGCGGGGCCGGCCAGGGCCACGATCGCCTTGAGCCGGAATCTGGCCTTCGCTTCGCGGACTTTACCGTGCGCGCTTTCTGGCTCGAAGTACTTGATTTCGATTTCCTTGCCCGGTTGGACGCCAAGATCCTCGGCCGCCCAAGTGTTCAGTGCGATTTCGTCGTCGCGCAAGGGCTCGATCACCTGGCCGTCGGGCGTGGTGAACGGGCCCAGCGGGGGCTTTGTGACGAAGTCGATGGCCGTGATCGTGGAATACGGAATTTCATGGCCTCCGCCCGCAATCGTGTTGGCCAGGTACGTCAGCACGCATTGAGGGCCCTCGGCCGCAAACGCTTTCTCGGCGGCGGCGACGACACCCGGTTCGAGCAGCATGCGATTGCTTGTGCATTGGACGTAGCCCAGCTGATGCGATTCGATTTGAATACCGTAGTCGGCCAAGGTCGGCCGAAGGCAACGCTGCAATGCGTCGTGAGCCGCGACCGTGGGCACCAGCGACGATCGCCCGGACACGAAGATCGCGTTGACTTTATGCGGCTGTTCCAGGGCATCTTGCAGTGTCTCGGCGGCCACGAAGGCGTCGTTGGGCAGTTGTTGGCTGGGATGCAGGCCAAAGCGGCCGAGACCCTCGGCCGCGATGATGGACGCAACGGTCAAACGGCGATTGCGGATCGTTTCGGTCTTGCGCCCCAGCGGACTATCGGGCGGGATCTGACTGACGCTGCCGATCCGCAACAGCACCTCGTCGCCGACGCGGGCGTCGATCTGGGCGGCCAATGGCGCGTTCAGGACGATCTGGCCCTTGCCGGGCGATTGCGCCGGGCCGCCGGATCCGAGCGACCAGAAGCGCCGGTCGCAGCCGACCACGGTCACGCGGCCGGCGCGCAACGTGCCGTCACCGCGGGGATTCTCGATGGTGCCCTGCACCAGGACGGCGGGCACGGCCCCGGTAAAGAACTGTTGAAAGCCCGATTGGCTTTCGAGCTCGTCGGCCAGTTTGGCGCGAAAGAAACGGTCGGTGACCAGGACTTCGTCGATCTGTCCTAACTGGTCCAACAGCAGATGGCGCAGGCTGCCGCGCATCGAATCGCCGACCAACAGCGCGCCGGTCAATACGGCGCTGGCCGCCATCACCGCGCACGCCACTGAGAGGTTGGTGCGCCAATGATAGCGAAGCGCGGCGAGAATCAGCTTACGTAGTGACATGGCTGGCACGTTATTGAAGCTTGCCCTCGGTCAGTTCCATGCGTCGCTGGAGCATCCCGGCCAGTTCCAGACTGTGCGTGACGACGATCAACATCGTTTGCTCCTGGGCTTGCATTTCCAGCAATAAGCGGGCCACCGTCGTGGCCGCCGCGCGGTCGAGGTTGCCGGTGGGCTCATCGGCCAGTATCAAGGCGGGGCGATTAACCAGCGCTCGGGCGATCGCCGTACGCTGCCGTTCGCCGCCCGAGAGTTCGGCGGGAAGATGGTCCAAACGATTTTCCAGGCCCACGCGATGTAACAACATTCGGGCCCGCTCGACAGTTTCCGGCGGTGGGCTGCCATTTGCGAGCGTCGGCAGAAGCACGTTTTCCAACGCCGAACATTGCGGCAGCAGATGATGATCTTGAAACACGAAGCCGATCTTGCGATTGCGAAAGGCCGCCAATCGCGGCTCATCGAGTCCGAACGGATCTTCTCCGGCCAGCGTGACTCTCCCGGAACTGGGCGTATCGAGCGTGCCGATGATGTGCAGCAAAGTGCTCTTGCCGCATCCGCTGGGACCCAGGATCGCCAGATTCTCTCCCGCCCTCAGGGTGCAGGAAACGCCGCGCAACACCACCAAAGGTTCGGCGGGGGTCGGGTACGATTTGGTCACGTCGGCAACGACTAAATCAGTCATGTCTGTTGTGCGCTCAAGATAGATGGGCCAATAGGGCCGTCGTCCCCAGGCCGTAAAAAGTGTATTCGACGTCGTCGCCCGAATCCCAGGCCGCGCCGTGGAATCCGCCTTCGGACAATTGTAATGAATCGACGTATCGCCGCGCAGCCGCGAGGTCGATCTCCGCCGGTCGTTCGAGATCGACCAGCGTGAGCAAGCCGGTGAAAGTGCTGAGCAGGTCGGCGATCGGGATGCGGGTGTTGGCCCGCAATCCGCCCTCCTCGGTTTGCATGTCGGCGAGAAAGTCGATCGTGGCAGCGCACGTTTCTTGGTCGAGTGCGGCGAAAATATTCAGCAGTCCGATGGCGGCCGCCGTTGGGTTGGTGCCGCTGCGCTTCATGACGCTCATTTCGACAAAACCGCCGTCCTCACGCCGGCGCGAGCAAACAAACTCGGTCAACCCAGAGGCGTTGGGCGTGGGCTGTTCGAGGAGCTGCTGGCAGAGCACCACCAAGAACGACTGGTACATGCTGCCGGCGTGTCCTTCGGCCGTCTTGGCGTAGCCTCCATCGCCGCGTCGCAACTGTTCCAACGTGGCGGCGACCGAACCACGCCAGCTTGCCGGCTGATGTGCGAAAACATCGACGCCACTGGCCAGATTGAGCACCATGGCGCCATAAATGAGCGAGAGGAAGTCGACGACGGCGACCTGGCCGGCGAAACGCGTTTTGAGGAAGCCAGCGGCCCGCGCCGCGACTTCGCCTTCCAGCACGCCCAACAAGGCCAGGCTGCGCAAGGCAAACGACGTGTAATACAGGTCGCTGTCACCCTCCCGACCGGAAAAACCACCGTCGCTTCGCTGCCGAGCGTGGAAGTAAGCCGCATGCCGAGCGCGCCAAGACTCAGGCATTTCTGCCAAACCCGCAGCCAGGCGGAGCGTCAAATCTTGGAGATACATAGGGCTGAGTGTCGGGGCGAGGCGCGAACCGCCTACGGGTTACGCAACGGAGGCCAACGCAAGTTTTTGCGCAATCCAAGGAGGAATCGGGATCGCTCTGGGCGTGCCGTCGTGGTTGAAACGGCAACAGACTGAGGTTATCTGTCCACTGGCGACCGGTCGGCCCTCGTGGCTGAAGCTGAACTCATAAGTAACGCTTTTATTGCCCAGCCGGACGACAGCCACTTCGATGTCAAGCAGATCTTCGAATTTCACGGCCCGCTGGTATTCACAGCGCGTGGCGACGCGTGGAAACGAGATGAGACCTTGCTCGTCGGAGAGCATCACGCTGAGTCCCAAATGCCGCAACAATTCGTGCTCGGCCTGCTCCATGTATATGTAAAAGATCGAGAAGTGCGCCATGCCGGACGCGTCGGTATCACGGAACTCGACGCGCCTAGTGGTTTTATAGCATTGCTTCATGACAAGATCGACGGCAACCGGAGCGGCAAGCACGTGGACGGGCGCATGAAATTCTCGCTGCCGGCCACGGCGACCGCAAGTAGCGCCGTGCTTGCCGGGAGTCACGATAGTCGCCACGGATGTTATTATCCAGAAGGGACATAGCCCCGCCGGCGGCATCATCCGAATCCACTGAACCAATCCGCGCCGGCCCCCTGCGGGCCAAGAAAGCCCGATGCATATCGGGCCGTTACGTCCTGCGACGCGTTTTTGGATTCGGCCTGCTGACGGTGCACGACGGCTCAGTCACCGACGTAGGGCAGCAAGGCCATGAAGCGCGCGCGTTTGACGGCCAGGGTGACGGCGTGCTGGCTGGCGGCGGTGCAGCCGCTCTTGCGGCGGCCGACGATCTTGCCCTGCCGGTTGGTGAGTTTCGTCAGCAGGTCAAGATCCTTGTAGTCGACGTACATCGGACGAGGTCGTTCGCCGTCGACAAAGATGGGATCTTTCTTTTTGGCCCGGATCTTGTTCTTGTTGGACCGTCGTTTAGGAGGTCCCTTGAACTTCTTCATGAATCAAAACCTACGAGTGCGAAAGTATTTGAAACTAATATGACTCCGGCGGGGCGATAAAAGCAAGCCCCCCGAGGCGAAGCCGACCAACGGCACTGCAGTACCAATTTGCGAAAATCGCGAGGATCGCCCGAACTAAGCCAGCAACCCTCGAGCGCGGCGCTGAAGTTGGTGTCCGCTTTCAATAGTCTCGGCCACCGCCGCTGCCGCCACCACCGCCACCACGACCTCCACCATAACCCCCGCCGCCACCGCCACCCCCTTGACGCGGAGCACGCTCGCGCGCTTCGTTGACGGTGATGGCCCGGCCGTCCACCTCGGTCCCATTGAGCGCCTCGATGGCCCGTTGGCACGCCTCGTCGGATTCCATCTCCACAAACCCAAACCCACGCGAGCGGCCCGTCTCGCGGTCGGCAATCACCTCCGAGGAACTGACGGTGCCATGCGCACTGAACAGAGTCTCCAGGGTGGCCGACGTGGTCGACCACGGGAGATTGCCGACGTAAATCTTCTTCGCCATCACAAAGGTCCTTTGCGCTGCACGAGGCGAAAACTCAACGAACTGGAAAACATGACGCGGCAGCTTTCGCCCCCGCTTCGTCGCCGCGCCAGTAGACAATCGCAAATCAGATTAGAACCGGTTTCAAAACTGCTCGGAGAAGGGGACAGTCCCATTTTGCTCCGAGGACTTCGCAAAATCGGGACAGTCCCCGCAGTTTCGGATCGTCCGCAACCGGCGACCCAGGCCGGGCTCGCCAGGATTACGCACACGGCGACAAAATAGCGACTTCGCATTCGTGGGCCCTCGACGGGTTCAGGCCGGGCGACAGGAAACATTCCCAGGCGGCGC
>JBGQKM010000049.1:0-24937 GCA_041499515.1 Planctomycetia bacterium
CATCACAATCAGGGGTTTCGGGCCTCGCTGACCGCCGAAGGCAAGGTCCAGCTCGAGGACGCGCTGGGCAAAAAACTGGCGCTGCTCGATCCCGACAAAATCTTGCCGCTCAAATTGCTCATCGGCGACAAAAAGCCGGGCGACCGCGTCTTCGAGCTCGACCTGGATCCTTACGAGCGAAGCATTCGCCACGTCAGCACGCATCTGCTGCTCGGCGAACTGACCGAACCCAACGTACGCGAAGCACTGCGAGCGGGCCGGGCCTATGTGGCCTTTGACTGGATCGCCGATCCCAGCGGGTTCGTGCTGCGCGCCGAGCGCGACAAAGAAACCTGGCCCATGGGCAGCGAAGTGTCCTGGTCGGCCGACCTGCGATTGAGGGCCGAAGCGCCGTTGGCCGGCGCCTTCAAGCTGCTGCGCAACGGAGAAATCCTGCTGGAGCAGGCCGGCAACTCGATCGACGTGCCGCTGGACCGACCGGGCAATTACCGCGTCGAGGTCTGGCAAACTTTGGCCGGCGAGGCCCGGCCCTGGATCCTTTCCAACCCGCTGTATGTTCGCGGCCCCTGATCGGCGCTAACTTCGACCGATGCGACTGGCCGCTTGCGGCTGCGGCCCTGGAGTTGCCAAGCCGCCGCGGGACTAGACCGAGCCCATTGCGCGTAGCTAGGATGGGGGTGTTCGGCATCGGAGCCGAGGCAAGCCGCTGGCCGCCGGCTGGAGCGACTGTTTCAGGCAGCGGAAGCCCGCGAAAATTCGATGGGGACGTGCATGGCGACCGAGTTGCAAAGTTTGGTAGCCGAGCTGGAAGCGAACATCGGCCAGGTCGTGCTCGGCAAGGCCGAGGTCGTGCGGCTGTGCATCGTGGCGCTGTTGGCCGGCGATCACGTGCTGCTTGAAGACGTGCCGGGGGTCGGCAAGACCCTGATCGGAAAGGCGTTGGCCAAAAGCATTTCCGCCGCCTTCTGCCGCATACAGTTCACGGCCGATTTGCTCCCCAGCGATATCACCGGCGGCAACGTGTTCAATCCGCAGACGGGCCAGTTCGTGTACACGCGCGGTCCGATTTTCGGCAACATCATCCTGGCCGACGAAATCAATCGCACGCCGCCGCGCACCCAAAGCGCGTTGTTGGAGGCGATGAGTGACGGCCAGGTGACCCTCGACGGTCAGACCTACCCATTGCCCGAGCCCTTCATGGTGATCGCCACCCAAAACCCCTTCGAGTTCGAAGGCACGTATCCGCTGCCCGAAAGCCAGTTGGACCGGTTTTTGCTGCGAATTGCCGTCGGCTATCCGGAGCGCGACGACGAATTGCAGGTGCTCAACAGCCATCGCGTGGGCGAGCCGATCGACAAACTGCAGCCGGTTCTCGAAGGCGCTCAGATTTCCGTCCTGCAACAGGCCGTGCGGCAGGTGGCCATGGACGAGAGCATCAATTCCTATCTGCTGGATATCGTCGATGCCACGCGACAGTGCGAAGAGTTGCGCGTCGGCGTGAGCACCCGCGGCGCGTTGTGCCTGTATCGGGCCAGCCAGGCGCTGGCCTTGATCGAGAACCGCGATTTCGTCATTCCCGACGATGTGAAGCGGTTGGTCGTGCCGGTGCTTTCGCACCGCGTGATTGCCAAAGGATACTTACAAGGAACGCATCGCCACGCGCTGGAAACGCTGATCGTTCGCCTGGTTGAGGAAATACCCGTTCCACGTTAGCACGCCGGGCGTCCGCTTCTGTTCACGGTGACTTAGATGGCTGGCCAACGTCAAATCAGACTGTGCCGCGCGGGCCTGTATTACACGTTGGTGCTGTTGGCGGTGTTGAGCGGGGCCGTGAGCCGCCAGTTGAATCTGCTGATGTTGCTCGGCAGCGTGTTGGCCGGGCCGCTGCTGTTCAGCGTGATTTATGGCCGCCTGGCTTTGCGGCGCGTGCGTATCGAGCGCCGGTTGCCGCCACATTTGCACGCCGAGGAGCGACTGTTTGTCGATGTGAGCGTCACCAATCCTCACCGCTGGCTGGGTCTCTGGGCCCTGCAGGTGGAAGACGTCGTCCGACGCGAAGAGACCGCCCCAACGCACAGTGAAGGAACGAAGGTCAGCGTCTTTTTTCCCCTAATCGCGGGGCGCGAAACCCAGGAAGTCCGCTACGAGGGATGTCTCCGACAGAGCGGTCGCTACCATTTTGGACCGCTGCGCGTTTCGACCCGGTTTCCGCTGGGCCTCGTTCGGCACAGCCGGGTGATCGAGGGAGACGAAGTCCTGCTGGTGCACCCCAAATTGGGCCAGCTCACCGATCAGTGGACGCAGCTCCTGCGCGACAACGTGGCCGGCAGCGAACGGATACAACGGCGGGGCTTGTTGGAAGCCGATTTTTATGGGCTGCGCGACTGGCGCCTCGGCGACAATCGACGTTGGATCCATTGGCGGACTTCGGCCCGCCGAGGAACGCTGGTGGTGCGGCAATTCGAACAGCGACGCAGCCAGGACCTGGCGGTGTTGGTCGATCTTTGGCAACCCGCCGTTGCGAGCGAACTGGATTTAGAACACGTGGAAACTGCCGTCTGCCTCGTGGCCACGATCGTCGCGGAGGCCTGCCGCCGGTCGGCGCGCACCTTGATCGTCCATCTGGCCGCCGCGGAGCCGCTGCATCGTTTGGGCTCTGCAACGTCCTGGTTCTTTCGCGAGCAGATGGATGCCTTGAGCGTGGTCAAGGCGCACCAACAGGACGAGTTTCCACGCTCGCTGGGCCATGCCCTGGCACTGGTGCCTCCGTCGATGCCGACCGTGCTGGTCAGCACTCGCCAGATCGACTGGGACGCGTTGCAGGCGGCGGCCGCCGAACGCGAGTCACAGGTTGCCGGCCGCTGCCTGCAAGCGGTCAACGTGGCGAGCGACGAACTGTCGCAACTTTTTCACCGTTGAGAGACGAGGGGGCGGCATGCGAGGCCTATCCTTGGAACACCTGCTGCGAGTGCTGATCTCGGCGCAGATTGTCCTGGCCACGATGCTCTTGGGTATCGGCGATCGCACGGCCGTTTTGACGCTCGTGTCGTTGGCGATGGTGCTGGTTTCGGCCTACTTGACCGACGTCACGGGACGTTTTTCTCTCAAACAGTCGACGGCCAACTGGCTGGCGTTGATCGTGGTGGCACTTTCGGTAGCCAATGCGTTTCGGATCGATCGGCACGGCCTCTTGATCGCCGCGGCCAATCTGCAATCGTATTTGCAGTTTGTGCTGCTGTTCCAGGCCAAGACGCCGCGCGTCTACTGGCAATTGGCGCTTTTGAGTCTGGGGCAAGTCGCGATCGCCTCGACGCTCGTGCCGGGCCCCACGTTTGGAGTCCTGCTGCTGGTTTATGTATTCGTGGGCGTCGTCGCCTTTGCGCTGCTGTTGTTGCATGTCGAGTCGAAGCGTTTCCAGCGGCCCACCGCCGCGGCGGACGTAAGCCAGCGTCTCATATCGCGTCGAGCGCCCGAGTTGTTCTCCAACGCGGCGCCTGCGAGTTCCGGGGTGATTGCCAGGGCGCTGGCAGGTCAGGCCGTTGGCATCGTGTTGCTCACGCTGGGCGTGACTGCGGTCGTGTTCTTTTCGCTTCCGCGCTGGAACATCCCCAATCGCGAGGTGGAAAGCAGCGAACCGTTGCGGACTGTCGGGTTTTCCAAGACGGTCACGCTGGGCGAACTCGGCGGAGTCGTCAACAATCCCAACGTCGTGATGCGAGTCGAATTCTTCCATGGCTACGGCAATCGGCCCTTCAAACTGGCCGGCGAACCTTTGTTCCGCGGAACCGTGGTCACGCAATACGAAGGCGGCCAATGGACGCAATCGGCGCCGACCAGTCCCCCCGTGCCGCTGCCGGTCCGCGACAAATCGCCGTTTGTTCGCCAGCGCATTACGATCGAACCGCTGGACGTGACCGAGCTTTTTTGCGCGTGCCCGGTGTTTGGAATCTCTCAACCGGATGCGCATTTGTGTATGGACGCCGATTCCGAGCAACTCATGCGTCACGAGGTTTTTCGCAATCAACTTCTGGAATTCGAGATTGGCACGACCGGCATCGTCGGGGACCTACAACTTCGCATTTTGCCCAGCGAAACGCAGCCCGACAGTAACGAAATTGATAACTTGTCGCAGATCCCCACGGGCCGGGATTCGCAGCACGATCCTTTTGCCGGGTTGCGAGAAACGGCCGCCCGAGTATTGCGCGAGAAGAACCTCGATCCCGCCGATCATGTGGCGGCGGCCCGCGCTCTCAACGACTTCCTGCACACCTCGGGCCAGTACTTCTATAGCCTAGACGGTCAGCCGCGCGACGAAACGCTCGACCCGCTGGAAGATTTCATCACGAAGCACCGGCGAGGGCAGTGCGAGTATTTCTCCGGAGCTTTGGTGATGATGCTTCGCAGCCAGGGCATTCCGGCTCGCATGGCGATCGGATTCAAAGGCGGCGAATGGAACTCAGTCGGCAAGTATTACCAGGTACAACAGTTGCACGCCCACGCTTGGGTCGAAGTCTTATTGCGCAAGAACGAGATTCCCGAGGGTGCGTTCGACGCGGACGAAATGCCCCAGGCCGGCTGGCTCGTGCTCGATCCGACCGAGGGCACCCAGGAAGGAAACGCGGCTGCCCAGTACGCGGGCCTGGTGGCGCGATGTCGCCAGTACATCGACTATGCCCACGTGCTGTGGTCCAACTACGTGGTCGGATTGAATTCGAAACGCCAACGGCAGGGCATCTACGAACCGCTGGCTTTGGGCACGATCGCGGCGGTCGAAAACCTCGTCAGCCCGCGGGTCTGGGAAGCCCGCTTTCGCGCGCTGGGCGACTCCTCCTTGGGCACGTTCTGGCAGTGGTACCGGCGGCATTGGTTCAGTTGGTGGGGCGGGTTGGTGGCGGCCGGTTTCTCGCTGTTGGTCGGCTCGTCCTTTCTAATCTTGCGGCGGTTGGTCCGTGTGCTGCGACGATTGGGCCTGATCGGCCGCGGCCGCTCGGCCGACGGCGCTCCGGTGCTCGAGATGTATCGTCGATTGGAGGCGGCACTTGGCAGGCACGGCCTGCGGCGCCATCCGGCTCAAACGGCGTATGAGTTTGCGCTGGCCGCCGGCGGAGATCTGGCCGAAAAAATCGAGCACCGCCGCATCGCCCATTTGCCGCGCCGGATTGTCGAAAGCTTTTATCGAGTGCGGTTCGGCGGTCGCACCCTGGACAACCACGAAGCACTCGCGGTAGAACATGCGCTCGTCGAATTGGAACGGTCGCTGAGACGACCGCGTCAAACCTGAGCGGCCGCGGCGCCAGCCTGGACCGATGGACCCGCGTGGCGCGCGTCGCACTCGGCCAAACAGCCTCCGGGAGCTTTGCCGGCGACCCACCCCTGGGATGGTTCCGCTTTGCGGCCAGGCCTGTCCGGCCGTTTTCTCCTGCAAACGATCGGTCAGCTATGAAAATTGGTTTAGTGGGTTATCAAGGATCGGGCAAGAGCACGGTGTTCGAATGGCTCACCGGCGTCAAGCCGGATCCGGCGCTGGCGCATGCCTCGCAAATGGCAATGGCGCCGGTCCCTGAGCCGCGGGTCGAGCCGCTGTGCGCGGTCTATCACCCCAAAAAGATCACGCTGGCCGCGCTCGAACTGGTCGACACGGCCGGCCTGAGCCGCACGCACGAGGGCAACGCCACGCGGCTGGCCCAGATTCGCGAGGCGGGCTGCCTGCTGCTGGTCGTCGGCGCGTTCCAACGCGGCAGCCAGCCGCTGACCGACGTCGATAGCTTTGCCGAAGACTTTCTGCTGGCCGACTTGGAAATTGTCTCAGGCCGCGTCGAGCGGCTGCGCGAGAGCGTAAAAAAACCGCGACCCAATCGCGATCAAGAGTTGGCCGAATTGGCCGCGTTGGAACCGCTCTTGAAAGCCCTGGAGTCGGGCACGCCGCTGCACGACGCCGAAATGAACGAGGAACAACTGAAAGTCACGCGCTCGTTTCGTTTGCTGACCGAAAAACCCAAACTCGTGTTGATCAACGTGGCCGACGACGAAACCGATTCCGCGCGTTTTCTACAAGAGCTCGCGGCCCGCAAGCCGCCGGTCCGCGCGGTGGCCGTACCGGCCGGCCTGGAAATGGAATTGGCGCGGATGAGCCCCGCGGACCGGGCCGCGTTTCGCGAGGAGATGGGCATCGGCGGCTACGATCGCGACGCGTTGCTGCGCACTTTGCTCGATGCCTCCGGCCAGATGCTGTACTTCACGGCCGGCGAAAAAGAAGTCCGCACCTGGATGCTCCGCCAGGGCGGCACGGCCCTGGAGGCGGCCGCCAACATCCACACCGACCTGGCGCGCGGCTTCATCCGCGCCGAAACCACGAATTGCGAAGATTTGATCCGCCTGGGCAGCGAACGCGAAATCAAGGCCCACGGCCTGCTGCGCCAAGAGCCGAAAGATTACGTGATCCAGGACGGCGACATTCTGAATATCCGTTTCAGCGTGTAGCCTGGGATCCGGTCGAACGCCCCGCGCCGTTGCCGCGTCGGCCAGGGATAAGCATTGCTCTACTGGGCTTCGCCGCGGATGACGGCCACCAATCTCGGTCACTCGGGCGCCGATTTCCACCAGCAACATGCCGGCGAACATCGCAATATCGCCCAGGCCCAAGTCGGGCAGCCCAAGCGCGTGACGCGAGGCGCTCACGGCGTTTCGGCCATTTCGCGCGCATGATAGCTCGAACGCACGAATGGGCCGCTGGCGACTTGCGAAAAACCGATCCGCCGCGCCGCCCGGCCCAGCGCGTCGAATTCTTCCGGCGGCAGATATCGCACGACCGGCAGGTGCTCGGGCGTGGGGCGCAGATATTGACCGAGCGTCAACAAGTCGCAGCCCGCTTCACGCAAATCGGCCAGCGTGTCGAACAGCTCTTCGTGGGTTTCGCCCAGGCCGAGCATCAACCCGCTTTTGGTTTTGATCGCCGGGTTGAGTTGCTTGACGCGTTTGAGCAGTTCGAGCGTCCAGCGATAGACGCTTTTGCGGCCGCGGACTTCGCGATACAACCGGGGCACTGTTTCGGTGTTGTGGTTGAACACCTCGGGGGCCGCCTGGACCACGCGCTCCACGGCGCCCGGCTTTCCGATGAAATCGGGCGTGAGCACTTCGACCACCGCTCCGGTCTTTTCGCGCACGGCGAGCACCGAGCGATAAAAGTGCTCGGCGCCGCCGTCGGCCAGATCGTCGCGCGTCACTGACGTGATGACGACGTGCTTCAGTCCCAGCCGCGACGCCGCCTCGGCCACGCGCTCCGGCTCGTCGAGCTGCAGGGCCTCAGTCTTGCCCTTGGGCACCGAACAAAACCCACAGGGACGCGTGCAAACGTTGCCCAGGATCATGAAAGTGGCGGTTCGCTGCGACCAGCACTCCATGCGGTTGGGGCACTTGGCGCTCTCGCAGACCGTTTCTAAATGCAGCTCTTCGATCAGCCGGGCAGTAAAATGGTTCTCGTTCCCCTTGGGGATGTTCTTTTTCAGCCAGCGCGGCAGCCGTTGGTCGGCCGGAGCATGCGAAATGATGGGCAAATCAACGCTCATTCTGGACGGCTTCCCGGGCGTTTCTGGCAACGAGGGCCAACAACGGGTGGCCCGTGTATAAAATGATAGCGCTGGCAACCCAACGCGGTCGCCAGATGATGCACTATTGTAGCACGCACGGCGGCCATCCAGACAGGCTGTCGGCGCTCGGCCGCCAGCGAACCGGCAGGCGTCAAGCCCAGGCGGTCGTGATTGTTGGCAGGCTTGAGTCGACATCGGCGAAAGGTTAAAAGAAACAGGGGACTTTTTGGGAAACTCCAAACCGCGTCCACGGTAGCAATCGTGCAACGGCCGGCAAAGGTCGGTCGCAAAGGGCCGCGTCGGGTTCGGCAGGTTCTTTTGTTGCGCAACAACTTGTGACGGGGAAACCATCACGGCTAAACCGAAGAAAAAAACGGCCCCCGATCGGGAGCACGATAACGAACGATTGATCGCGCAGAATCGCAAGGCGCGGCACGAGTATGAAGTGCTCGACACGCTCGAGTGCGGCATCGTGCTGGTCGGCAGCGAGGTGAAGAGCCTGCGCAAAGGCACGCTGGCGCTGGACGACGCCTACGGCCGCGTGAAAGACGGCGAAGTGTGGTTGTTGGGTTGCGACATTGCCGAATACGTGCAAGCCAACCAATTCAATCACGACCCGCGCCGTCCGCGCAAATTGCTGATGCACCGCCGCGAAGTCAAAAAGTTCGCCCATCGAGCCTTCGAGAACGGCCTGACCCTGGTGCCGCTGAAAATGTATTTCAAGGAAGGCCGGGCCAAAGTGCTCTTGGGCATCTGCAAGGGACGCAAACTCTACGACAAACGCGAAGTACTCAAAAAGAAAGCCATGCAACGCGATATCCATCGCGCCTTGCGACGCGGTTGACGCCGGCGACCCCATCGGGGACACGACATGAGCGAACGACAGCGAATCTCATCGGGCGGCAAGTGGGAACCGATCGTCGGCTATTCCCGCGCGGTCAAAGTGGGCTCACGCGTTTACGTGGCGGGCACGACGGCCACCGACAGCCGCGGCCAGATCGTCGGCCCCGGCGATCCCTACGCCCAAACCGTGCAGGCCCTGCAAAACATCGAGCGGGCACTGACCCAGGCCGGCGCCAAGCTGCAAGACGTGGTCCGCACGCGGATGTTCGTCACCGACATCAGCCGCTGGGAAGCCTATGGCCGGGCCCACGGCGACTTTTTTCACAACATCCGCCCCGCCACCAGCATGGTGGAAGTCGTCCGGCTGATCGATCCGGCCATGATGATCGAGATCGAAGCCGACGCCGAGATTCCTGAGTGACTTCCGCCATCGCGGCGTCAGGCCGAACCAAACGCCCTCGGCCCGCGTAAAAGAATGTCGTGCGCTAGCGGTGCGTCTCGGTCGCGGGCTTGCACTGGGGCCGAATTGGTCTTGTGGCGCGGCGATAACCTAATACGATGTAACGCATTGGGAAAATCCCTTTCGGCAGGGCGGCCGTTTGTCTTCATCAACCCTTCAGGCCTCACTGACGCCATGTTGCTGCTGAAGGATGTTCGCAAAACGTTTCGCCAACCCGACGGCACCCCGCTGGCGATCCTCGACATCAAAGAGTTTCACGTCGACGCCGGGCAGCAGGTGGTGTTGATGGGGCGTAGCGGCTGCGGCAAGACGACGCTACTGCACGTGATTTCCGGCATCAGCCGGCCCGATGCCGGCGAGGTGCGGATCGACGGCTGCGACATTACGCGGTTGAGCGAAGCGGGGCGCGACCGGTTTCGCGCCGATAAGATCGGGTACGTCTTTCAAACGTTCAACCTTTTGCCCGGCTTTTCCGCCCTGGAAAACGTGCTGTTGGGCATGTCGTTCGCCGGGGGCCGGCCCGATGCGCCGCGGGCGCGGCGGTTGTTGGACAGGGTGGGGCTCGCGCACCGCCTGAGCCATCGCCCGGCCATGCTCTCGGTCGGCGAGCAGCAGCGGGTGGCCGTGGCCCGGGCATTGGCAAATCGTCCCAAGCTGCTGTTGGCCGACGAGCCGACGGCCAACGTCGATTCGGGGCATCAGCAACAGATCATCGAACTGATGCGGCAAACCTGCCACGAAGAACGCGTGGCCCTGCTATTGGTGACGCACACGGGCGAGGTGGCGGATCAGTTCGACCGCGTCGATCGGCTGGAAGATTTCAATCAAGCGGTGGCCCTGGCATGAGCCTTTGGAAGATAGCCTGGCGGAGCATTCAGCAGCGGGCGTTGGCCTCGAGCCTGACCGGCGTTTCGATGGCGCTGGGCGTGATGTTGGTCGTGGCCGTGCTGGTGGTGCACGGCGTGATCAATCAATCGTTTCTGAACAATTCCGGTCTGGGCTACAACATCGTGGTCGGCGCCAAAGGGGGCCGGCTCGACCTGGTGCTCAACTCGGTCTATTACCTGAGTCGATCCCTCGAAACGATCCCGTACTCCTACTACCAGGAATTCACCGAGGGCCAGTTCAAGGATTCGGTGGAAAAAGCGATCCCGCTGTGCCTGGGGGACATGTACCAGGACTTTCGCGTAATCGGCACCACGCCGGCGTTTTTCAACGAATTGGATTACGGCGGCAACAAATATGAATTCGCCGCCGGACGGAATTTCGAATCCGAAGAGTACTACGGCGCCGTCATCGGTTCGACAGTGGCCCGCGAAACCGGACTCGCTGTCGGCAGCGAGTTTCAGCCCGCCCACGGCGCCGGACCCGACGCGCATCATCACGATCCATTTACTGTGGTGGGAGTGCTCAAGCCGACCGGCACGCCGAACGACCGCGGGCTGTTCATCAACATGGAAGGCTTTTATCTCATTCCCGAACACGCCAAGCCGGTGGATGAAATCGCCGTCGAGCCCGCCGCGCCGCACGACGAGCACGCCGCGGACGACCACGACGAAGAACACGCGAACAACCACGTCCACGACGAGCATGGCGAACATGAACACGAGCACGGCGAGCATGCACACCAGCCGTTGCCGATTGCGCAACGGGAAGTCACGGCCATTTTGGTTCTGACCAAGAGCATCCAGGGCCTGCCCGAACTGACGGCCATGAGCCTGATCCGGACCGTCAACAAAGGCTCGGTGGCTCAGGCCGTGTTGCCGATCCGAGAGATGAACAGCCTGTTCGGCACGTTTGTCGACCCGTTGCGGATCGTGTTGTTGAGCCTGACGGTGATGATTGTCATCGTTTCGGGGATTGGCATTCTGGTGAGCATTTACAATTCGATGAGCGAGCGGCAGCACGAGATTGCGGTGATCCGGGAACTGGGCGCCGGGCGGCGGACCGTGATGCTGTTGGTTTTGCTGGAGTCGATTTTGTTGAGCCTGGGTGGCGGGCTGGCGGGCTGGCTGGTCGGGCACGGCCTGATTGCGGTGCTAAGTCCTTGGATTGCCGTCCAAACCGGCGTTTCCATCGGCTTCTTGCACTTTGTCGGTTACGAGTTAGTTATAATACCGGGGCTGATCGTGTTGGCCTCCTTGGTCGGTTATCTGCCAGCCACGGCGGCCTACCGCACCGACGTGGCCAAAGCGCTCAGTGCAACCCCCTAGCGCTCGCGCGAGCCACCCGGCCCCACATTGCTGCCGTCAACCTCTTGTTGCAAGGAGAACAGCGTATGAACCGCCTTTCGCCAACTGGATTCCAATATGGCGTTGCTGGCCTGGTCGCTCTGTACGGGATGGCATTGCTATCGCAGACCGCCGGAGCCTGCCCGTTCTGCGCGGCCGTTTCGCTGACCTTTAGCGAAGAGATCGACAATTCGCAGGTCGCGGTCATCGCCAAGCTGGTGACATTGCCGCCCAGGCCCGAGGGGGACGCCGCAAACTCCTCGCTCGAGGTGGCCAAAGCGAAATTCGAAATCGTCAAGATCCTCAAGGGTCAGGAGATCCTCGGCAACAGCCGCGCGCTCGAAACGGTTTATTTTGGCGACAGCCCCGTGGGCACGACGTTTCTGGTGATGGGCATCGATCCGCCGGCGATCAACTGGGGCACGCCGATAGCCGTCGGCCAGCGCGGTCAAGAGTATGTCGCCAAGGCGTTGGAATTGCCCAAGGAAGGCGTCGAACGGCTGGCCTTCTTTCAAGACTATCTCGAAGACGCCGACGAGATGCTGGCCCGCGACGCCTACGACGAATTTGCCAAGGTGCCGTATGCCGGCGTGGTCGGTCTGAAGGACCACCTGAAACATGACAAGCTGGTCGAGTGGATCAAGAGCTCGCAGATTCCCGTCAGCCGCCGCCGCTTGTACTTGACGATGCTCGGCGTGTGCGCAAAGCCCGAGGATCTAACGCTATTGGAAACAATGATCCAGTCGAAGGATCGTCAGACCAAAGGGGCGCTGGACGCGCTGGTGGCCGCGTACCTGACGCTCAAGGGGCCCGAGGGCATGCCGCTGGTGGAAGATTTGTTTCTGAAAAACAAGGACGCCGAATATACCGACACCTACGCCACGATCATGGCCTTGCGCTTCCACGGCACCGAAGAAAAAATCATTCCGCGCGAGCGGCTGCTGGTCGGAATCCGCACGATGCTCGATCGCCCGCAATTGGCCGACCTGGTCATTCCGGACCTGGCGCGGTGGGAGGACTGGTCGGCGATGGATCGGCTGGTCGAGTTGTTCAAGAATGCCGACGACGAGTCGAACTGGGTTCGCGTGCCGGTGATCAATTACCTGCGGGCTTGCCCGCTGCCGAAGGCCAAAGAGCGGATTGAGGAGTTGGCCAGGCTCGATCCGGAAAGCGTGAAGCGCGCCAATTCGTTCTTCCCGCTGGCCGGGGCGACGGCCGTCCCGCCCACTTCCGATAAGCCGGCCGACACCGGGACGCCGACCGCTGGAGCGCCGGGCGCTGCGGCCTTGCCGCCGAAGCCTGAAAAGGCCGCCGGCAAGCCATCGGCGGACACCCCGGGCGAGGCCGTGGCTGAGCCGCTCTCGAAAGGCGCCGCCGCGGCCCCCGCCGCGCCGGAGAATCAACTGCTGGTTTTTGGTGGGCTGGCTGCCGCCGCGGTGTTTCTGGGCTGTGCCTTTTGGGCCATTTTGAGAGGCGGCCAGCACGCCGCAAGTTGAGGTTGGGGCACAGCAGCGATGAGCATCGAACTCGAATCTCGCCAATCGGCAAATGAGCAGTACGACCGCTACCGGGCGCTGTCGACCTCGGCGGTTGCCAGCCTGATCGTGGGCCTGTTATCGTGCCTGGCCATTTTGGACTGGTCGTTGGTGGCGATTCCCATGATCGGCATTCCGCTCTCGGCGTTCTCTCTGATGAAGATCCGGCGGCAGCGCGACGAGCTGACCGGCGAGAAGTTGGCCCGCGCGGGTCTGGTGTTGTCGCTGCTGTTCGCGGTACTGGGCCCGGCGCGGTTGACGTACGAATTTGTCAGCGAACTGCCGCCCGGTTACGAGCGCATTTCCTACGCCGAATTGCAGCCCGACCCGGCCCAAGCCGGCCAGCAAGTGCCGCCTGGCGCGCTGGAGTTGGAGGGCAAGAGGATCTTCATCAAGGGTTTCATCTTTCCGGGTCGGGAGAAGGATGGCATCCGTCAGTTCCTGCTGGTGCGCGACCAAGGCAGTTGCTGCTTCGGCGGGAATCCAAAAATCACGGATCGCATTCACGTGACGCTCGTCGATCCGCTGCGGCTAACGTTTCAGTCGCGATTGCACAAAGTGGGCGGCATATTCCATGTCGAGCCTGCCAGTTCGACGATCGACGGCGCCAAAGGCGGCGTGTTCTATCACCTTCAGGCCGACTATTTGCAATGACGCGAAGCTCGAGGAATATCGCCGGCCTGATCCTGTTGCTCAGCGTGTATGGCAGCACCGGGCTGTCGGCCGCGGACAGTAAGCGAGTCGACGCCAAGGGAACCAGGGACGTCACGTTCGATGACATCAAACTCGAACTGAAAAAGGGCGATCCCTTTGCACCGTCGCTGCTCACCGAAAAGGTCAAGGGATTCAACGGCAAGGCGATTCGCATTCGCGGTTATATTCTGCCCAGCTTTCAGCAGACGGGGATCAAGCAATTCGTGCTGGTGCGCGACAACATGGAGTGCTGTTTCGGCCCCGGGGCCCTGCTGCACGACTGCATTCTCGTGGAAATGGCGACGCCGGCCACGGCCACGTTCACCGTGCGTCCGGTGAGCGTGGAGGGCACGTTCTCGATCCGCGAAGTCAAGGGGCCCGATGGCAAGTACCTGGCCATCTATCATCTGGATGGCAAAGAAGTCAAATAACTTCGCCGCCACGCTTCTGTCGTGCGCGATGTGCGCCGCGTACGCACTGGGGATTGCCGTATTAGCGGCCGACACGGCATCGGCATGCCCCTTTTGTACGGCGCTGGGACCCAGTTTGGGCCAACAACGCCAACAGGCCATCGTCGTGGCACTGGCCGAGCTGGCCGGCCCGGCGGCCGGTAGACGGTCAAACCTGCGGCTGCATCGAGTGCTGGAAGGGGCCACGCTGCTGACTGGAAAGCAGACGCTCGAAGTCGAAATCGACGTGACGGTCAAGCCGGGTAGTCTGCTATTGGTTTTCGGCAACGGCCCGCCGGACGCTCCGCTGGACAAGTTGACGTGGCACGCGGTCCCCGTGGACGAGACCAGCTATGCCTATTTCGCGCGGGCTCCGTCGGCGAAAACGGCCCTGGCCGAGCGGCTGCGCTATTTCGTGCCGTTTCTCGAGCATCGCGATCCATTGATAGCCGAAGACGCATACCTCGAGTTTGGCCACGCGCCGTTCGACCAGGTGGCAAGCGTCGGCGAAATCCTGTCGCTAGCGCGGCTGCGAGACTGGCTGACCGATCCGCGGGTACAGCCGGCGCACAAGGGGTTTTATGGGCTGGCGCTGGGCCTGGCCGGCGATGCGTCAGCGCGGCGCGCCAACGCCGCGTTTCTGCGGAAGTTGATCCTGGCTCCGGAGAACGATTTTCGCGCGGGCTTTGACGGCGTCCTGGGCGGGTACCTGCTGCTGGCTGGCCGCGACGGTCTGGATCTCGTGGAAAGCCGCTATCTGTCCAACCCACGCGCCGCCGATGGCGACGTGCGTCATGCATTGACGGCGTTGCGTTTTTATCACGAGTATGGGCATGAAATATCGGTGGCGCGGCAGCAGTCGGCCCTGCGACAACTTCTCGCTCGACCGGAGTTTTCTGACGCGGCAATCACCGATTTGGCCCGCTGGAAAGACTGGGACGCGGTGGAGCGTATCGGCGGGCTCTATGAGCAACCAGCCTATGCGCAGCCGGCGATTCACCGCGCGATCGTGGGTTATCTGCTGGCCTGTCCCACGGCCAAGGCTGCGGCCATGTTGGCACGACTGCGCGAGAATGATCCGCAGGGAGTGGCCGCGGCCGAAAAGATATTGTCGCAGACCACGAGCGTGCCGCAGAGCGCGCAATAGTTGGTGCCGGCGGGCATTCGAACCGCGGCCGGCCGTGGACTACGGCGTGTCGTCCAGATCCTTGAGCCCCAGCCTGGCCAGCCAGCGGCCACGGACAGGTTTGGACGCGTCGAGGGGCTCGTCGTTTTGAGCGCGCGTAACCTGATCCAGTTGGTACTGCCGCATCTTGTCTTCCAGTTCGGCCCGATCGCGAGCGATTTTGGCGCGTTCGACCGAGATATCGATTTCCGCGCGGCCGATTTTTTCGCGCCATTCGGCTTGCACTTGCGCCAGTTTTTCGCGTTCTTGGCGGACAAGTTCATCGGTATCCAAGAGGTCGGCCACGGCCGCGGCGC
Organism: Planctomycetia bacterium; assembly: GCA_041499515.1. Lineage (GTDB taxonomy): Bacteria > Planctomycetota > Planctomycetia > Pirellulales > PALSA-1355 > PALSA-1355. The sequence goes on from JBGQKM010000049.1 coordinate 15,280, forward strand.
CGACGGCCGTCGGGCTGAGATCATTCGATTGTTCTTCCAGCAGTCGTTTCAGTTCGGAGATTTCCTGGTCCTTTTGCGCCACGATTTGATCCGTGATCTGGATCGTGCCCTCGATCGTGTCGCGCTCTGCGATGGCCGTTTCGTCGTCGCGATCGTCGGCTTCCAGCGAGGCCAGCAGCTGTTGTTTCTGTGCTTCCCAATCCAACGCGCCGCCGAGGCCGGTCGCTGCTGAACCCCCCGTGCGCACCTTGGCCAACTTGGCTTCGAGATCCGCGTTGGCGCGTTTCAACTCGCGCAGTTCATCGACGGCCATCTCGAAGCGGCGCTGTTGATCGCTTTTGTTGGCGGGATCGCCCGCGGCAGCATCCGAAGTGTCGCTCAGTCTGGCTTCGGCCTCGGCCAGCTTTAGGGCCAGCAAGTCACGCTCGCCGCGCAGGGTTGTCAGTTCTTCTTGGTCGTCACCGCCGGGTCCGGCCCCGGCCCGGGCATGGTCCAGCGCCTCGCGCAACTCGGCCGCTTTGGTTTCCGATTCGGTCGCTTTGCGCTGCGCCTGCGCCAGTTCCTTCGAGCGTTGGTCGAGCGAAGCGGCCAGTTCGGCCAGTTGACGGCGCGTTTCCTTGGCTTCGGCCTGAGCCGCGGCCAGGTCGGTACCGAGTTGCGTGCTCGACGCCGAGGCCAGAGCTTGCAGCTCCGCTTTCTGCTGTTCGTATTGGGCGTTGTGGGCCGCGTGCTGCGCCTTCAGTTCGCGCGCGATGCGTCGGCGTTGGGCTTTCGTCTCTTCCGCTTTGGACAAAATGCTCTCGCGTTCATCCGTCAATTGACGCCGCAACTCGTTCTGCTGATCGCCCGCGGCGGATAAATGAGCCTGCGCATCGGCCAACTGCGATACCATCGTCATACACTCGATGCGAGTTTGTTCCTGCTGGCTCTGTGTTTCCCGCAAGAGCGCTTCGCGAACCCGCAGTTCCTGTTCGAGACGGCCTGTTTCCACCTGCGTCTGTTCGATTTGGGCGCGGGCTTGATCCCGTTCGGCCTGGAGCACCACGAGTTGCTCATTCGCAGAATTGAGCTGGGATTGCAAAACATCCACCAGGCCTGGCTCGTGATCCGCGGCCGATGGGTCGCTCGACCTGTGGCCCAAACTCCCCGCCACGTCGTCGGCCAGGATCTTTACGTGCTCGGATAATTCGGACTCGAGGCGATCGAGTTGCGAAAACTGCGTGGAAAGCAGCTCTTGCGCGCGCCGGCGCCGCTCGGCACGCGAGCCCTCGGAGTTCGGCGCCTGATCGGCATCAGGAGTCGTTGCAGGGCGTTTTTCGTCCATGGTTGCCATTTCGATTGCTTACGGCCAGTCCATCAACGGCCCACGCGCGGCCCGAAACAGCGCGAAAGCGGAAGGTGAGGACCACGTTGTCGGTGCGCAGGGAGTCGGTAAACTTCCTAAATACCTATAGGCCATGGGCTGTAGAGCGTCAAAGCATCGGCGAGACCCGTATGCCGCGCGTGGCGGTCGTGCCGGTTACGACGACTCAGCCGGCCAGCGGCGTACCGGCCAGAACGGCCGGATTGACCACATTTTCGGGTCGGCCACCCAGCAAACAGGTGGCCACCTGCCGAGCGGTGCGCGTGCGCAAGTTCAAAAGCGACTCTTCGGAGACAAACGCGGAATGCGGCGTGACGATGACGCGTCGGTCATTCCAGGGCGGAGTGTTCAGGTCGGGCGGCTCTGAGTCCTGAACATCCAATCCGGCCCCCGCCAATCGGCCCTCTGCCAAGGCGGCCGCCAAAGCCCCGTTGTCGATCAGCCCGCCGCGCGCCGTGTTTATCAAATAGGCCGTCGGTTTCATCCGCGCCAATTGCGCGGCGCCGATCAGGTGGCGCGTCTGGTGGTTTAGCGGCAGGTGCAGCGAAACGTAATCGCTTTGGGTCAGCAATTCGTCGAGGCCGCAAAAGTTCACGCCCGGCACGCCCGGATGCCGCGAGCGGCTGGTCGCCAGGACTTTCAGCCTCAGAGCCAGGGCTTTGCCGGCCAATACGCGGCCGATGTTGCCCAAACCCACGATGCCGAGCGTCTGCCCCTTCGATGCGACGCAAGACCGGCCCGGCTTTCAGATCGTAGCGGCCGCTCTTGGTTTGGTGATGGTAAAACGCCACTTTGCGACCCAGTGCCAGCAAAAGTGCCAAGGCGTGTTCGGCCACTTCGATCAGGCAGTAATCGGGAATATTCGTGACCATGATGCGCCGCTCCGTGGCGGCAGCCACGTCGATGTTGTCCAGTCCGATGCCCAGTCGGGCCACGATGCGGCACTTGGGGGCGGCCTGGATCACGGCAGCGGGCACTCGGGCCCAGTTGGTCATGATGGCGTCGGCCTCGACGGCCAGGGCCGCCAGGGAAGCCGGATCTTGGGCCGAGGCCACCACCAGTTCGGCGTCGATTTTCGCCAGCGTCTGGCGTTCGATGTCTAATTCGGGCTAGGCGTAATCGGTCAAGAGAACTTTGTATTTCGCCATGCTGTGTTGCAAGTCGTGCCAGGGTGAAACCCGGATCGGAAGGTCGTGATTATCCTAGCAATCCGCTGGCCGAAAACGATAGGGGGCCGTGTCCGAAGATGCCGACCCCACCGACGCGCGGCCCGGCACGGCGCCGGCTAGGGCAGCGAGTCGACGAACGCCAGGAAGTGTTTTTCGAGCATCCGCAGATCGTCGCCGAAGACGGTCGTGAAATCCGATATCCGGCGTGCCGGCGGATAGGCCTCGAAATTGGCTCGCGCGGCGGTGCGTTGCACGTATTGGCTGAACTTCTGGGGATAGGTTTCGGTGAGAAACAGCACCCAGGCCCAAGACTCGGCGTAAGCGGCCGCCGGATTGTTTTTGAATTCGCGGTCGGAGCCCAACAGGTTCACAAACGCGCCGGCACCGCGGCCGTTGTGCTGCCATTGTCGAAATTGCGTCAAACGCGAGCGGTTGATTCGATCGCTCAAACGCGGGTAGTCGCGCCAATTCCAAACGCCGGGCGCTTCGAACATCGTTCCCAAGCCTTCGGCCAGCCACAGCGGCGTGGGTGCAAATCGATTATGCACGCCGGTGTTGAACGCCATCTGGTGTGTGGCTTCGTGGATGATCGTCGCCTCGTTCTGCTGCCAGGTGCGCTGGTTCGATACGCCGGCGCCTTGGTCGTACAGCGTGACGCGATTGCTCACGGGCGAGTAGAACCCCAGAATGTCGGAGCGGACGGGGCTGCCTTGGTCGCTGGCATAGCGCAAATAGTCCTCGCGTCGGCCCCACACGATGGCCACCAGCGGGAATTCGGGTTCGTGCACGCGCAGGTCCCGCAGACTGAAATAATGTACGCACGAGCGATAGAGGTCCTCGAAACGCTGAGCCCAGGCGGCTTTGCCGCGCGGATGCGCGACCAGGTAGTGTCCCGTGCCGGTGATTTCCAGTTTGCCGGCCAATTCGCGCACCAGGCCGGCGCGAATCTCGGCCGCCGAAAAGCTGCTGAAGTGGGAGCTTATTTTGCGAAAGTTGTCCGCTTTGCGGGGCGCAAAATCCCATAGCCGGCCATCGCGCGCCAGCAAGAATACGCGCTGGCTGGACCAGGCCAAGGGCGTGCCTTCCACTTCGCGGCCGCCGACGTCCACCAGCACCGTGTAACGATCGGCCGCGAAGGCCGCCCCGATAAGCCCTGCCCAGACGATGCTCGTCAGCATGAACGTACGCATCACGACGGCCCTGATTCAAAAGGTGTCTGGATCGGCGTTACGGGCCGGCTGTGCGGGCAGCAGATGGGCCTCGACGAGGAGGTCCAGAAAAAGCTTAGGCCAAAAAGCGTGTCGCAACGGATCAAAAACTGCCAGGGCCGCGCCGGTTTTGCGAAGTTCCGTGGGCAAAATCGGCTTGTCCCGCTCGACGAGCCGCCGTGCCTGGTACGAGAAACTGGCAAAACCGTTCGCCGGCAGCCGAAGGCCGGGGTCTGGCCCAGCCCATTGACTGGCAGCGATCGCTGGCGTGGCATAAAATCCAAGAGTCGAGTTCGTTCCAGTTCATGGTGTCCGCTTGGCCCTGTACGGGCGCATTTTTCCGGCGACCAGGCAGGCGACCAGGTTGGCAGCTTTCGCCGCGGAAAGGCAGAGGCAATCTGCGTGATCACTGTTTTGCTGTGCACAGGATTGTTGTTGGCGGCCGGGGATGAGCCGGCGGCCAAGCCCGAGTGGGCCGACACAGTCAGCCGGCTGGTTCGCCAGTTCGACGCTGCGCAACGGACCGAGCGGGACGAGGCGGAGCGCAAACTCATGGAAATGGGCAGCGCCGTGTTGCCGCTGTTGCCGCCGATTGGTGAGCGAACGTCGGCCGAAGTAGCGCGGCGAGTCACGCGCGTGCAGCAAAAGCTGTTGCGAGCGCAAGCCTTGGCCGCCGCGCAACCGTCGCTGGTCACGCTCAAGGAAACCGACCTGCCCCTGGTGGACGCGCTGCAGAAAATCGCCAAGCAAACCGGTAATCCCATCACCGACCATCGGCAGGAGTTCGGCGAGCAACGGGACGAAGCGCGGATCAAGGCCGATTTCGACAAGACGCCGTTTTGGCGGGCGTTGGACAACGTATTGGATCAGGCCGATTTGACGCTCTACGGGTTTGCCGGCCAGCGGGGCGCGTTCGTGGTCAACCGGCCCCCCGACGCGGCTGGCCGCGCGGCGAGGGCCTGCTACTCGGGCTTGTTTCGCCTCGAACCGTTGAGGTTCGAAGCCGTGCGCGATCTGCGCAACGAAAAAATGGCGGCGCTCAAGTTCTTCATGGAAGTCACGTGGGAACCGCGGCTGCAACCGTTTTCGATTTTACAGCCGCTGGGCGACGTCAGTGCGGTGGGCAATACCGGCGAAACCATTTCCGTTGCCAGCGCGGAGGCGGAGCCGGAGGCCCTCGTTCGCGAGGGGATGTCGGCGGCCGAACTCGAAATCCCCCTCACGCTGCCCAAGCGCAGCACGGAGAAAATCGCCGTGCTCAAAGGCAAGTTCTTGGCGCTCGTGCCCGGCCCGGTTGAAGATTTTCGTTTTAAGGATCTTCCAGTCGCGGCCAAAAACGCGCCGTCCAAGCCGGTCGAGCAGCGTAAGGCGGGCACGATCGTCACGATCGACCGGGTGCGCAAGAACAACGACGCGTGGGAGCTCAGTTTGCGCGTCAAGTTCGAGGCCCCTTCCACGGCTTTGGAGTCGCATCGCGGTTGGATCTTGGAAAACGAAGCCTTCTTCGAAGATACCGACCACCAGCGGATCGAACCCGGCGGCATCGAACAAACGGCGCAGGATAAGGACGAAGTCGGCATGAACTATTATTTCGATCTCAAGCAAAGCCCGCAGGAGTTGACGTTCGTTTATCGCACGCCCTTGATGATCCTGGAATTGCCGGTTGAATATGAATTTCGCGACCTGCGACTGCCCTGAAGCACTTCACACCTGACGACGACCACTGACTGCCACGACGAATCATGAACGGACCTCTTTGGCGAACTTGCGCAGGAGTTGGCCTGGTTTGCTGCGCATCGGCAGTCGCCGGCCTGGCGTGGGCGGAAGAGCAGGGCGAAAAAACTCCGGCGCCGCTGCCGATCGCGGCCACCGTCAACGGCGAGCCAATTTATGTGGCCGAAGTCGAAGTCACCACGGCCGCCATCGCCAAACGGCGCCAGCTTACGGCCAAGGTCTTGGAGAAAACCAAGGCGGAAGTACTGCGACAATTGATTCATAAGCGGCTGGCCGCCGTCGCACTGAAGCGCGAGGGAACATATGCCAGCGATGCGGCGGTCGAAAAAGAAGTCGAAAAAGTCAACTACCGCGCCAAGGAACAGCGGTTGACGCTCGAACGGTACGCCGCCAAAAGCGGCGTCAGTGTCGAAACATTGCGTTACGAAGTGTTCTGGAGGCTGGCTTGGGAAAAGTATCTCGAACGGCATTTGGCCGACGCGCTCGAAGGCTATTTCAAGGCCCATCACAAGGATCTGGACGGCACCCAGATTCGCGCCAGCCATATTTTGCTGCGCCCGGACCGATTTAACGAAACCGAAAAGCAACGGATCGAACGGGCCGAAAAAATCCGTCAGGACATCGAATCGGGCAAGATGACTTTCGAGCAAGCGGTCGCGGAATACTCGGCCGGACCCAGCCGTCAACGGGGAGGCGATCTAGGATTCTTCCCGCGCTATGGCGAGATGGTTGAAGAATTCGCCAAGGCGGCCTTCGCGCTGGAAAAAGATGCCATCAGCAAGCCCGTGAATACTACTTTTGGCACCCACCTGATTCGCGTGACCGACATCAAACCCGGTACCAGACAGTGGACCGAGGTGCTGACCCAGATCAAGACTCCCGCCTCGGTGGATCTGTTCGAGAAGATCATCGAGCAAGAGCGCGAGGGGGCCGAAATCGAGTTTACTGGCATGACACCCTACCTCAAGCCGGGCACGGACGAACTGGTTCTGCCGGAGGCCGCGGGGAAATCGGCCGGGTCGTAAGCGCGGGATTTCGCTGCTAGGGCGCCGGCTGATCGGCCCGCAAGTTTTTTACGCCCAGCGGATCGCTGGGGTCGCATTGCAGCAGCCGCTCGACGACTTCTCCCGCCATTTCGCGCTTTCCCAGCCGCAACAGGCACCAGGCCAGGCCTTTGGCTGACTCGAAAAACGAGTGGTTGGCCGCCAGTCGGTAGGGAAGCGGTCCCTTGCAACGGACCTGATCGAGCGCCAGGGTCCCCAAGCGGTAGGCATAGCCGAAATGCCCCCGCGCCAGCGGCAGGTCGTTTTCTCCCAACGCGATCTCTCCCAGAATCCGATGCGCTTCCAGACAGTCGCTGCAGCCTTGCAGCAACCAGCGGCACTCGTCGACCGCCACGTCGATCTCGCCGGCGTCCAGCATCTTGCGAACCTCTTCCAGGTCTTCTTGACGATCGCGGGCACAACGCGGATGCACCAGTTCCCAGGCGTCTTCGCCGCGCAGCTTCCGCGCCCGCAACGTACTGCCGCCGCGCAGCGGCGCGGCCGGCTGTTCGCGCGAAGCCGGCTTCGAGCCGGAGGCGGCTTGCCGCTTCTTCTTTTTTCGACTGGGAAATTCGGATGCCAAACAGAGGTTCCTCGTCAACACAAGCGGCCGGGCCGCGCAAGCAATTCCTCGCGTTGCAGCCTAATGCAAGACCGCTCGGCAGTCCACCGCGCCGCGACGAAAGCGATGTTTCTCGTGTGCGGGCACTTGTTGAACTGGGGATCCGATCCCTAAAATCTCCTCACTTCTCCCGAGCCTGTCCCCGGACAATCGCCATGGTCAAAAAGCCGGCTAAAGCGCTGCCGCCAGCAGCCGTCCTCGGCACGAGCGCTGGAAAACGATCGTTCGCGCGGCGACTGCGTGCCTGGTATCGACGACACCAGCGCGATCTGCCTTGGCGTCGCACCTCGGATCCTTACCGCATCTGGGTCAGCGAAATCATGCTGCAACAGACGCAGGTGGCCACGGTCGTGCCGTACTTCATGCGGTTCGTCGCGGCATTTCCCACGATCGAATCGCTGGCTCAGGCCGACGAACGCGCAGTGCTGCGGCAATGGGAGGGCCTTGGTTATTATCGCCGCGCCCGGCAATTGCACCGCGCGGCGCGCGTGCTCGTCGAACAGCACGCGGGACGGTTTCCGCGCGACCTGGAATCCGTTTGCCGACTGCCAGGCATCGGCCGCTATACGGCCGGCGCGATCGTGTCGATCGCGTTCGATACCCCGGCCCCCATTCTCGAAGCCAATACCGTGCGGCTCTTCAGCCGGTTGATCGCGTATCGGGGCGACCCGGACGGCAACGCCGGACGGCGGCGGTTGTGGCAACTGGCCGAGTCCCTGCTGCCGTCGCGGAATTGCGGCGAGTTCAACCAGGGCCTGATGGAATTAGGAAGCCTGGTCTGTACGCCCCGGCAGCCGGAGTGCGAACGCTGCCCAGTGAGCGGCCTGTGCGCGGCCTTTCTCTCCGGCCAACAAGCGGCGATTCCTCGCGCGCGGACCAGGTCGCGCAGCGAGGTGGTCCGCGAAGCGGCCGTGGTCGTATGGCGGAGAGACAAGGTGTTGTTGCGCCGTCGCGCCGCGGGCGAACGTTGGGCCGGCCTGTGGGATTTCTTGCGCTTTCCACTGGCCGCCGAACGAGGCGCCGCGCTGGGGCAGGAACTGCTGGACAAGATCCAGGACCACTCGGGCCTGGCTGTCCGGCCGCCACGCCAAATTGCGACGCTCAAGCACGGCGTCACCCGTTTTCGGATCACGCTCGATTGCTTCGCCACCCGTTGCGTCGGCGCTCGATGCAAACTGGCCCCCGGTGAATGGCAGTGGGTGCGGCCTGGCGAACTGGAGGCATTTCCGCTGAGCGTCACCGGCCGCAAATTGGGCCGGCTGCTGATCGACGCGTAGCGCTGCGGCGTTGCCAGGTTCGCCTGAAGCGCAGACTAGGGCGCGGCCGGTTGCGGCGAGTCTTCGGGAATGATCGACAGGCCCGACGAGGCTCGCAGTTCGACCCGGTAGCGTTTGCCCGGCAGCAAGCGAATCGAGGGTGCTTCGCCATGCGCGGCGCGCACGCCGGCTTGCTTGGCTTTGACCGGATTGTTGGCATACTCCCAGAAGTTACTCCAGATGTCGCGTTCCAGCGGAGAGATTTCGTTGCCTTGGCTGTACACGGCCGGCCGAGAGCCCGACGCGTCGAGCGGAAACCCGTCGCTCGGTTCCTGATACTCGCCGAACACGCGGCGGAACAAGCAAACCGACGTGGAACGCAGCGGGTCGCCAGCCTCGATCAGGGCATCGTCGTATTTGATCACCCAGGCGTCGACGTAGACCATCTCTCCTTCGACCGTGAAGACTTTCTTCTCGCCGACGGGCGTTCCGTCGGCGGCCAGTTCAACGAATTGAAACCTGGTCAGCGGATGTTCCTGGCCCTCGCTTTGATCGAGCACGGCGATCTGCGCCACGCGATGGTCGACCTTGAGTAGCCTTATCGCCAGATTGAGTTTTTGATTATCCACGGTCAGCCGCTCGACCTCGGCGGTCTTGGCAGTCAACTCGGCCGTCGTCTCCTGCAATGCGCGGTCCAACTGCGCCCGTTCGTCATAAACGTGGTAGGCCAACCATCCGCCAGTGCCCAATAATCCCAGAATCACCAGCGACACCAGCGCTCGCATGATACCGGCAATCGCGGAAATCGTGTTCGACATGCTAGACCCCTGCTGCCATCGCAGCCCACTTGGAAACCAAAACGGTTTCGCGAATGCCGATTATAGTCGGCCGCCTCGTGTCGCGGCTAGCTCGATTGCCGGCCAGGTGATGACACCGGCTGAAATCCACTTTGCTCTGCTGCTGAGCCGCACGACGCCAATTCCTGTCGTTCCCTCCATTCGACTCCACCGAACCGTGCCAAAGCCCGCCACTTGTGCACCAACAACTATATGCGCGCGCAAAAAATGTTTCGTCGCCGCAAGTCGCGCCCCTGATTCACGATCGGACGTCGCGCTTATCGAGCAGTCGTTTTGCAATTGATGCATAAGTCTGACCGATTCGAGTGACATGGAAGTAAGGAAGCCACCGAGCACACCGAGGACACAGAGAAAGCAGGAAGTTTGTGAGCTTGTAACTCCGTCCCTCTGAGTTCTCGGAGTCCCC
>JBGQKM010000050.1:0-24642 GCA_041499515.1 Planctomycetia bacterium
AGCTAGACCGGCCCGAGCCCGCCGAGGGGCAGGTCGTCATCAAGGTCCACAGTGCGTCGCTCAATTTTCCCGATATTCTGCTGATCGCCGGCAAGTATCAGGTCAAGCCGCCGCTGCCGTTTACGCCGGGCCTGGAAGTCGCCGGGACGATCGACTCGGTCGGCCCGGGCGTCGTGGGGTTCAGGCCGGGGCAGCGCGTGCTGGCGCAGCTTAGCCAGGGCGGGTTCGCCGAATTCGCCGTCGCGCCGGCCGCGGCGACGCAGCCGATCCCCGAGGCGATGAGCGACGACGAGGCGGCGGCCTTTCCGCTGGTCTATCTCACCGCGTATTGCGCACTGGTGGTGCGCGGGGCGATGCAAAAAGGCGAGACCGTTTTGGTCCATTCGGCGGCCGGCGGCGTGGGCCTGGCCACGGTGCAGGTGGCCCACGCCCTGGGCGCCGGAAAAATCATCGGCACCGCCGGATCCGACCACAAGCTGGACCTGATTCGCCAGAACGGCGCCGACGTGGCCATCAATTACCAGACCGACGATTTCGTCGAGGTCGTCAAACGCGAAACGGCCGGCCGCGGCGCGGACCTGATTGTCGATCCGGTCGGCGGAGAGATCGGCCAGCGGAGCACCAAGTGCATCGCCTTCGAGGGACGCCTGTTGATCGTTGGGTTCACCAGCGGCGCTTTCTCGAACTTCGTCTCGAACCACATTCTGATCAAGAACTACAGCGTGGTGGGCGTGCATTGGGGCCTGTACCGGCAGCACAACCCAGCCAAGATCGTCCAGACGTGGCAAGCGTTGTGGGAGATGTACAACGCCGGCCGCATCAAGCCGGTCGTCGGCCGCCGCTTCCCCATGCCGCAAGTCGCCGAAGCCATGGAATCGCTGGCCTCGCGCGCCGCGGTGGGAAAAATCATCCTGCATTGGTAGTTCGATATCCCGGCCAGGGCTCAGCCCCGGCGACCTCACACTCGGGGCAGCGTGGATGATTTCCAGCGCCCATGCTGCGCGGCTTTTGAAAACCCGCGATTCTGCGGGCTTTTTTATTCTGCGATTCGGGATAGACTTAAACTCCCGCGAGGAGAAATCCCCGTGCCGGCTCCCTCCGTGGGCGCGGCAATCAAAACCGCATTTTTGTTGACCCTGTCCGATGCGACTTCGACGACGGAAGCTTGCTAGGAGAAGGAGTGTTGCGGCGTCTGGCGGGCATCGGCTAAACTCGACGGCGCGGCAGTGTATCGCGCGTGGCCACGACAAGGAGGCTTTATATGCGGCTACCAGAGGCTCGAGTTCTTCAAGGAATTCTCCACGCGGACCGGGAAGTGCGTTTCGCGGCATTGCAGTATTTTGGTCAATCGTGTAGCCGCAGCACGGCGGTCATGCCGGTCGTGATCGAGGCTTTCGAGCGATGGGGCTTTTCCGAAGCTTTCGTGCACAATTTCCCCATTGCGGACCTTGCCCAAACCGAGCAGACCATTGCCTGGACGATCGAACAACTCCAGCGCTTCTCCGGTCACGACGAAACGGATGATAATCATCGCTATCATTTGTCGCGGCTGCTTTGCCACGCCGACCCGCAATTGCTGATTCCACACGAGGCCACGATCCTCGAATCGTCTGGGTTCGATCGCGAGTTGGCCGAATGTTTCACGACGCGTCTGCGGCTCCTTGTGGCCGATTCCGATGCCTTGTGGCGGCAACTGGAGGAAATCTGCGAAGAAGGCAAAGACAAGCAGTACGTCAGCGACATCCGCTACGACCAGGGCGAATGGATCGTGGAGGCGCTGGCTCGGTACGGCGCCAATGCAGAGCGGATGATGTCGCTGCTCGGCCAACAGGTCACCGACTACGACGACAACCCGATGAAGTGGATGGAAATCTTTGTCACCATCATGGCTGGCGAGATGCGACATGTGCCGGCCATCCCACTCCTGATCGAGAAACTCCACGAAGACGGAGACATCTCGAACGAGGAGTGCATGACCGCCTTGGTCAAGATCCAGACCGACGGCGTGGTTGAGGCGGTTCGAGAAGCCTATCCCGACGCCGAAGATTACTTTCGCCTGTATGCCTCGGGCGTTTTCGGACGCATTCACTCGGACGCCGCCGTTGCTACGGGCATCGCGTTGCTGAAAATCGAACGAGACCTCGACCAGCAAGAGTTTTTGGCCCGGGATCTTCTCGATCAGTTTTCGACGGAGGTCAACGAAGCCGTCCGCGCGATAGTGCTGGATGATCCGGACCTCTTGGACCTCAAGCGGAGCCTGGTCACCGTCTGCACTCTGATGGAGCAGGATTTTCCGGAGCTAGACGAGTGGCGAAAGGATGCGCAGGAACAATTCCTGGGAAGGCCGCTTCGGGACCTATTCCGGCAGATGGATCCAGTCTCTCCAGCAGAAAGCAAAGTGCGAATCGATGGTCCCGTGCGGCAACCCATCCAGTCGCCAAAAACAGCCGGTCGCAACGATCCCTGTCCCTGTGGATCGGGCAAGAAATTCAAGAAGTGCTGCCTCCATAAAACAAAAGCCGTGCCATGAGACATCGGCGTGAACGCATCGGCCCATACGAAACGTCGACTATTCCATTCGCAAAGGCGCCTTCGTCAGGAATGTCCTGGCCCACTGACCGCAAGACAAATCCGGTGCCTTCCGTTAAACTGCTGGATCGACACGCGACACACGAATGCCCAATCCACCCCGTGACCATCGCCATGCACTGCACCTTGCGTCTGCTCCTGGCGGTCGTCCTGCTGTTGGGTCTTTCGGCGACTGCTTGCGCACAGACGATCATTGGCAATCACCCGGCGTGCTACGATGCCAACGGCATCTTGCTGCCTTGGACGTCGTATGCTGACGCGCTCGAGCGTGAGATGGGGTGGTATGCCAAATGCCCGTTGGAACATGGCTATCCGCGATTCGTGTTCATGACTTTCATGGATGGCGACTACCAGCCGATCGTCAGAAAACCGTCGTTCATTCCAGCCACCCAGAACGGCATGGGCATCATCTCGTACTTGAAATGGTATCACTACCGGCACGAGCGCGAGCCGCAAGTACTGGCCTTCGCCCGCGCGATGGGCGACTATCTGGTCAATGAAAGCCTCACGCCCGAAGAGGGCAAGTATCCGCGCTTCACGCGCTCCACCGGCTGGCGGTCGAAGTTTCCGCAGCCTCCGGACTGTGGTTCTCAAAATGATCTGCCCTTTGAGATCGAACCGGATAAGGGGGGCATCGCCGGCTATGCGCTAGTGTTGTTGTACGAAGAGACGAAGGACGAAAAATATCTTCGCCAGGCCGAGCACAACGCCCGAGTGCTGGTGGCGAACATGGTCCCGGGCGACGCCAGCCATTCGCCCTGGCCGTTTCGCGCAGACTATCGGACCGGCGTCGGCCGGGGCGACGTGTCGTGCAACATGTCGTTCATACTGCGCCTGTTCGACAAGCTGATCGCGCGCGGCCAGAAGGAGTTCGAGGCTCCGCGCGAGAAACTCTGGCGGTGGATCAAGGACTATCAAATCCCCAATCTGGCCAAGAACAAGGACGGCCTGTTGTGGGTCCTGTTCTTCGAGGACCATTCCGAGCCCGACAATCGCACGGCCTGGTCGCCGCTGAACCTGGCCCGCTATCTGCTTGAAGGGCGCGAGAAGCTCGATCCCGCCTGGCGGGCCGATGCCCTGGCGATGATCGAGTTCGTGAATCGTCGCTTCATCACCGTGCGATTCGGCGTGCCGGTGTGCGGCGAGCAGGAGCACGATCGCGATCCGTGGGGCGGAATCCTTTCGACCTATGGGGCCGTGCTGGCCATGTACGGCGCCGCCACCGGCGACAACCAGTTCCGGGGGATGGCCTACCAGGCCCTCAACTTCGCGCTGTACGCGACCGATGACGACGGCTGCCCGACCGATTCTTCGCTGGGCCGCGACCGTGGCGGTTGGCAGGAGGACGCGCACACCGACAAGGTGCACAACTATCTCGACGCGATGGCCGCCGTGCCCGAATGGGGCAAGTAATCTTCGCCACACGTCGGGCACCCACTGTACACACGGCCGACATTCATCATAATGACGGCGGTCGTCCGAGATACCGAGTTTTTTCCTGGCCACTAACCCGCAGAGCACAGAAGCCATCATGGGAAACAAAGACCGCAGAAAAGAAAAAAAGAAGCCGAAGCAGCCCAAGGACAAGCCCAAGACTTCCGCGCAAGGACAACCAATGGGCGGCATGCGTCCTACCCGCTAGACCCAAGAGCGGGCCGCGGCATTTTGCCAAGGCCGATGGAGCGGCAAGCGGCAGGGATACTGGCCGGCGGCTACTGAGGCGGCGCTTCGGCCACGCGCTCGGCCAAGGCTTCCATCAGCATTCGCGCGGTTTCGGGGCCGACGCTGTTGCCCTCGCCATATTGGGCCGAACTGCGCCCGTAGGCAAACGGCGGCGCGACGTCCCATTGGCGCTTGGGCACGATATAGCCGATCTCGTCGTTGGCCAGTCCCAGCACCAGGATCTTCGCGCTGGGCAAAATCTTGACCACCGGAGTTTCCAGCGGCGCGTCCAGAAAATCGGCGCCCGGATCGGCCGGCTCCTGGAAATGGCCGTAGACCAATTCGGGATACAGCTCGCCGGGAATCGTCGCGACGTGCAACTCGCCGAGGCGCAGATAGCCCACCTCCGTCTCCATCGCCTGCTCGCCATCGGTTTTGCCCAGCGGAATCTCGTCGCCGCGCCGGTCGCGCCGGCCGGTCCAGGTGAACACCGGGCGCATCAGCACGCCGCCGGCCCGCGCGGCGCGAAAGCCCTCGTTGGCCAGCGGAATCATGATCGGCCGCGTGTACACCGCAAAGGGGGTCAGCACGATCGGCTGGGGCTGCGCCAAAGCCCGATCGGCCAAATCGGCGATCGCCGCGCCGCACAGGTCGATGAACTCGAAACTGTCGCCGGCAATCTTTTTGCTTTCGGCCTCCTGCTCCAGTTTCTTGGGCGTGCCCATCAATCCGCCGATCGCTCCCTGAAAATACATCGCCCGGCAGCCGTGCCGTTTTTCCAGCGCGTCGACCGTGGCGCCCATGAAATCGCGTGAGATCTGCAAGTTCTTATGCGGCTCGACTCCGTGGCTGTTCCATTGCACCAGCAGGCCCTGCGTCTTGCCGTCCGACGACCTCACGAACCGCAAGACGCGCATCACGCTATCCAGCACGATGGGCAAGCGAAAGTCGCCCACCAGGCTCGGATCGTCGGCCGTGGCATATTCGGCCCGCGCCTCGACGGCCGCGGCGTCAGCCTGGCGAACCGCTTCGACGATTTTAGTTTCAACCAATCTCAAGTAGTCGGGCGCCAGGCCCGAGACGCCCGCCGCCGGCCCCCAGATGCCGATCACGTCGGGACTGGAGTGCGAGTGCGTACTGGCCACTAGCACGTAGGCAAAATCCTTCAGATTCGCCCGCGCGTGCTGCACCGTGGGATACTGCAGGCCGATCGAGTCGACCGCGACCAGCGCGATCTTCTGCACGCCGTGGCGCAACACCAAGGCGCGAGCGTAGAGCGCGTCGTGAACGCCGGCAGCCGCGCGATTGCTGTCCAAGCCGGCCAGCCAAATCGGCTGCTGGGCATCCAGTTTGGGCGTGATGTCCGCCACGCCCAGCCCCACCTCGAGACCGTCGGCCGCAAGAACCAGGGCCGGAGCCCCGACCGCGGCAGCCCCGACGGCCAGCATTGCCAGAATGAACGTTCGCCTGAGGCGTGTCGAAAAGAGCATGTGCGATGGCTCCGCGGACAGTACTGCAAAAGTCTTGATCGACCTGGGCCGGTATATGTCCCAGCTAGCCCATGTGCCCGAGCTTGGCTCCTACCGGATCGCAAGTCAACAGGGCAGGGGAGCACCAGCCTATCAAGCAGCCTAGCAAAACCGTATCCCAGAAGCGAACCATCCCTTGTCGCCGCGGTTTTTCGGCAAGAATGGGACCGTCGCCGGGTTTGCCGGCGGTGCTGACTTCCCTGGCCTTGGCACTCGAAGCCGGGGAGTTTACGCGGAATCGTGGCTGGTTTTCTTGAGCCACGATCGGGGGGGCGAGCGACTATTTGGGCTTGGTGAATTCGCCGCCGACAAAATAGCAGCAGTCGCCCAGTCGTCGACAGTGCATGATCTTGATGATGCGCGTATTGTCGTTATTCAAGGTCAGGGACATTTGTTCCAGCGGAAAGAGTTGTTCGCTATGCAAGAATCCCACTCCCCCCCGAGAAATGTCGACCAGTAAGACCGCGTGCAATTCAGTAGGGCGTGCCAGCGCGGGAAAAGTCGTTTGATATTCCAAGACGGCCCATCCTTGAGTCCGATGTCGCGGAAAACGGCGTCCGTCTCCGTGGAGAGTCGGCATCGCCCCCTTCTTCTCCAGGATCCGGCGAGCCGCTTCGGGAATCAGCACGCGGCATCGACACTGCCCCTGGGGCGGTTTCAATTCATCGACATGACCGATTTGTTCCAACATTGAACCATTTCCCGATCAAAGATTTTGTCTGAATTGTCATCAAGAAACTGCAAGACTTCCTCGGTCGATCGCGAGTGATGGTAGGCGCGACAACTCGTCATCGCGTCAAACACGTCGGCGATGGCGCAGATACGAGCCCAGGGGTCGATTTCCGCGCCGGACACTTGCACCGGATAGCCTCGACCATCCATGCGTTCGTGGTGCTGATAGACCATCATCAGCTGCGACCATTGAAAATCCTCGCGGCGAGCGAGTTCCATGAAGCCGGTTTGGGGGTGCAGTCGGATCACGTCCATTTCTTCGTTCGTGAGGCGATCTTGCTTGTTGAGGATGGTTCTGGCGATCTTGCGCTTGCCGATGTCGTGCAACAGGGCTCCGGTGGCCATCGCGGACAAATCGGCCGAACCGCCGATCTGCAAGTGTTTGCCGAGCATCAACGAATAGACCGACACGTTGACCACGTGAGTAAACGTGCAATAGTCGTGGTTGAGAATCGTGAATAGATCTTGGGCCATTTCTTCGTGGGCCTCGACGAGATCCGCCAATTCGGTTCCCAGGTTGTTGGCCACGTCGACAACCTGTTCGGTCGCCCCGCAACTCAGCGCGTTCAAGAACACGGCACGATTCACCACATTCAGTGCGCACAGACGGGCCTTGGGAGAGGCCGTCTTGTCGGCCAACAGACCGTTCCGCAGATAGTCCTGATAGGCTTCCACGGAATTCGCGCGTATATAAAGCATGTGAATGCCGTTCGCGCTGAGCATGTCCAAATCGGACGCAAGCAGCGGAAAACTCCGTTTGCGGTAGAGTACCGGCTTGTGACTGTCCTTGGGACAGAGGTACAAGTCGAAATCGAATCCGTCGCTATGCTGCAGCGTCTCGATCACGATCGGCAATAGCGCCGATATATCGGGCACTGCGTCCGCGGAACTTTGCTGCTTGCTAGACGAGTTCACGAGTTGCTGACTCTCTCTGGAGGGGCGTGCGCCGTGAGCCGTAGTGCACAGATCGCCGCTCACTCCAGCTTGTTGCCCGACCGCGGTCCACTGTCGGGAGTACGTTAACTGGAAGTACCATGAAGGGTTTCAGTCAAAGTGTAGTTCAGGAATTCTCCTATTCGTCACTTCCGGATTGAATGGCTTAGACCGATTCCGACGCTATTCGCCCACTCGTCAGGCAAATTTCGCCCGCACCCAGTGACGCATTGCAGAGCAATACGTAGATTCCGCAGAACTCGACCAGGCGGCACAAGCATACCTTTCGGACGCTTGTGTAGGGGACACTGCCCAGATAGAAGCTCCCCGGCCAAAACGCCCAGCCGGTGGCCCGTGGTGCCTTTTTTCGGAAAAGTTTTTCACAGCCGCAACAACCATCGCGCCAACCGTTGACGGCCGGATTACGCACAGTAGGATAACTCTCGACCATCAGCCAGCGAGGTGCCCCTTGGCGACCACGACATTCGACTCGACCGGCAGCGGCAACCGTCGACCGATAGGCTGCGCGCTTGCCGCGGCAGTAGCCCTTGCCGGCATCGCGGCTGCGACCGCCGCCGAACCGGCCAGTAGCCCGACGGCGCGCATCGTCGATTTGTCTTTGCTAGTCGCGCCCGAGCTGCCCTGCACCTGGCCGGCCCCGGGCTTTCCGCCGTTTCACAGCAACCGTTACCTGCAGATCGGGCCGTTGAGCGCGTACAATAGCGATCTATTGGTGATCGACGGCAACACGGGCACGCAGCTCGACGTACCGCCCCATTCGGTTCCGCTGCCCGAGACCGGGCTGCCCAACGCCGGGCCCTATGGCCGAATGTTCACGGATAAAGTGCCGGCCTGGCAATTCGGCGGCGAAGCTTGCGTGATCGACTGCCAGGACCTGCGCGATGGCAAAACCAACGGCCGCAGCGAATTGGTCAAGAAAGAACGGATCATGGCTTGGGAGAAAGCACATCGCCCGCTGGGCCCCGGCGATGTCGTGTTATTGCGCAGCGGTTATAGTGACAAGTATTTCCAGCCGCTGCCGGCCGGTCGCCGATATGTCGCCGCGCCGGTCGAGGGCACAGCGCCCGCCTGGCCCGATCCGGATCCGGACTGCATGGAGTATCTGGCTAGCCGCAAGGTCATGGCCCTGGCCACTGACAGCGCGAGCATGGGTCCGCTGCCCGATCTGGCCGAGCCCACGCATCTGGCCGGCCTCAAATATGGCATGATCTGGACCGAGTCGGCCACCGGCCTGGACCAACTCCCCACGACCGGCGCTTTCTATGCCATCCTCAGTCCCAAACATGCCGACGGATCGTATAGCGAAGGTCGAGCCCTGGCGATCGTGGGCGATCCGCTGGCGCGACGCTTGATCGAATCGGCACGCAAGAAGCAAGTCGCGGACCTTTCCGTCACGTTGTCAACCGAGTTGCCCGTGACTTGGCCGGGTCGCGGCGCTGGCAACCATCGCCAGCCGTATTTGAAGGTGCCGCTGTTCCTGGCGGCGAACTTGGGCCGCTTTCACGAAACGCACGCGCTGGATGCGCACGCCGGCACACATCTGGTCCCGCCGTCGTACGCGCTGCCGCCGGCTGGGTTCGACAACAGCACGTACGCGCCCGACGTGCAAGCCGTATTGGCCGAATACGAAGCCAAGTACGGCCCACGCGGCACCAGCGACGTGACCGCCGAGCAAGTGTCGCTGGCGCAGACGTGTGGTTGGGCCCGGCTGATCGACGTGAAACACCGCATCGGGACCACCAGCCCCAGCAGTTGGCCGCAGTCGCCGGAGATCACGGTGGCCGACATCGAACAATACGAAAAGCAGCACGGCCCGCTGCAGCCCAACCAGGTCGTTATCTTTCAATGTAGCTATAGCGATACGTACGCCAGGCCGTTGCCGCGCGGCCTGGCCTGCATGACCGAACCACTGGAGGGCAAGCGCGAAGGATGGCCGGCTCCCGGTCCGGACGCAATCGTGTATCTAGCGTCCAAGGGCATACGCTGTGTTGGCACAGACGGCCCGACGCTCGGTGGCAGCGAACCGAAGCGGGCCCTGATGACCTATTGGGCGCTGGGCAGCAAGGGGATGGTTGCGGTGGAGTATCTCACGGGGCTGGGCAAGTTGCCGCAGGAGGCCTATTTCCTCTTCGCTCCGGTCAAGATTCGCGGTTGCCACGGCGGCCCTGGGCGGGCCCTGGCCTTGTATTAAGCGAGGGATTTCGGCGGCGGGGATTCTCAGGCCGGCCCAAGCGCTTCAGTACTCTCAGCGCTTGAGGATCTGGTCGAAGAAACTCAGCGACGCGTCGACGGTCCGCTCCATTTCCGCGCCAAACCAGCCGTGGCCCGCGCCGACGATCAGTTCGACCCGGCCCGGCACCTGGGCCTTGGTCATGGCCTCGGCGATTTGATACGCGTGGTCGACGTCCACCAGCGGATCCTTGGTGCCGAAGAACAACAGCATCGGCGGATCGCCCTGGTTGACGTACGTGATCGGTGAAGACCGCCGGCACTCGTCTTGTCTCTCTTGCGGTTTGGCGCCGAAATACTTTTCCAGAACCTGTTCGCCGGCCTGCGAGTAGCTGGGCCGCACGAAATTCACCGGCCCCACGAAACTCACCACGGCTTGCACTTTGCTGGACTGCTCGGGATTGCCGCCGTCCCTCTCCATGCCGTCGGCCGTGTCGAGCAGGCCCAGCATCATCGACAAATACGCGCCGGCCGAAATGCCCATGGCGCCGATCTGCCGCCGATCGATCTTCAACTCATCGGCGTGCGCCCGCAGATAGCGGACGGCACACTTGACATCCTCGATTTGCGCGGGAAAGCGATGTTTGGGGGTCAGGCGATAACTGATCGTTGCCGCGACATAGCCGTGGGCCGCGGCCCGCCGGGCCAGAGCCGACATGTCCTGTCGCTTGCCGGCCGAAAAACCGCCGCCATGAATCGCGACGATCGCCGGCACGGCATGGTCGAGCCCGCGCGGGGTGGCCAGATCGAGTTTCAATTCTTCGCCCGCGACCGTCGCGTAGGGGATGTCGGCCCGATAATCCACCTCTGCGTTGTCCGCCGCCATCAGGACGCTGGCCGACCACACTACGCCGGCGGCGAACGCCAAGAGCAGCCACCCCCAAGTCCGATGTTTTCGATGCATGGCAATTCCTCCTCCCGTCGGTTCGTGAGACTGGCCAGTTGCCGGCTATTGTAATCGCCGGCCGGAGCCATTGCGATCTTGCTCGGCACCTTTACCGGCGTTTTGCGTTGGTCCACGAAAAATGTGTGGTTTCCGATTTCACAAAGCTGGGGGTGGCGCGCCGGGCGCTTGTCGCGTAGAATCCGGGACAATGCCCGGCGAGTCGAAGGATCCGCGGAGTGCGCCGGGCGGATGCTGGTGGGATGGGCAGACGCCATGCTAGGAATCGACGGTTTTTTGGGAACGCGCGCCACGTTCATGCTCGACGTCGTCGCGCTGGCGATGGTGGCGGTGTTGCCGTTGCTTGGCTTGAGCGTCGCGCTGGTCAAATACCGCCGCAACTACGCGCTGCACAAAAGGATCCAACTCACGCTGGGCAGCGTGTTGCTGGTGATCGTGATGCTCTTCGAGATCGACATGCGCGTCAACGGCTGGCGCGATCGGGCAGCCGCTTCTCCTTACGCGGGCCAGGAGGGCTCGACCGATTGGGTGTTCGTGGCGCTGGGCATCCACCTTTGTTTCGCGGTGACCACGGCCCTGTTGTGGGCGATCGTCATCATTCGCGCTTTGCGACATTTCCCCAAGCCACCGGCGCCCAATGCGCACAGCCCCTGGCATCGTCGCTATGGCAAACTGGCCGCGCTGGACATGCTCGGCACGGCCGTCACCGGCTGGATCTTCTATTGGCTGGCATTTGTCGCCTGATCGTCGGGCGAGTCTTTGTAGAACCGGTTCCGAAACTGCTCGGAGAAGGGGACAGTCCCCGCAGTTTCGGAACCGGTTCTGAAAAAAACGCGGGGCCGTTTCTCACGCCCCCGCGCTTCTTGCGCAGCCTCGTTTTTTCCAGGCGATCGGGTTTCGGCCCGGCCTACGGAGTCACTTGGGCCGGCTGCACCGGCGAGCCTTGGTGAACCGTCACGCGGTTGATCGCGTTCAAGAACGCCTTGGCGCTGGCTTCCAGGCTGTCGGTCGAAACGCCCCGCCCCCGGTGCAGGCGGCCGTGATACTCCAGCTCGACGTTCACTTCGGCCTGGGCGTCTTTGCCCAGCGTGACCGCTTGCACGCGAAAATCCTTGCAGACCGTCGTGACGCCCGTGATCCGTTCGATCGCCAGAAACATCGCGTCGACCGGTCCGTCGCCCGACTGCATCGTTTGGGTCACTTCCTGGCCGCCGTGCCGCAACGTGAGAGTTACCGTGGGCGTTTGGCCCGTGCCGGCCGTGACGTGATACGAAACCATCGACCAGGAATCGGAAACGTCGTGGATCTGCTGGTCGATCAACGCGGCGACGTCGCCGTCGTAGACTTCCTTTTTCTTGTCGGCCAGCGACTTGAATGCCTCGAACACGGTTTGCAGTTGCTCGCTGGTGAGATGATATCCCAGCGCCTTGGCCCGATCGGCCAGGGCCGCGCGGCCGCTGTGCTTGCCGAGCACCAGGTCGGTTTTGGCGAAGCCTACGTCCTCGGGCCGCATGATTTCATAGGTCGTGCGCTCCTTGAGCATGCCATCCTGGTGAATGCCCGCCTCGTGCGCAAAAGCGTTGCGCCCGACGACCGCCTTGTTGCGTGGGACTTGCAGGCCCGTGATATTGGCCACCAGGCGGCTGGTGGGCACGAGCCGCTGGCTGCGGATGCGGGTGTCGGCCTGATAGTAATCGCCGCGGGTTCGCATCGCCATCACGACCTCTTCCAGCGAGCAATTGCCGGCCCGTTCGCCGATGCCGTTGATCGTGCACTCGATCTGACCGGCCCCGTTTTCCACGCCAATCAGGCTGTTGGCCACGGCCAGACCCAAGTCGTCGTGGCAGTGCATGCTCACGACGGCCTTGTCGATGTTGGGCACGCGCTGGCAGAGCGTGCGAATCACCTTGCCCATGTGGTCAGGCGTAGCATAGCCGACCGTGTCGGGAATGTTGACCGTCGTGGCGCCGGCCGAGATCGCGGCCTCGATCACCTCACAGAGAAAATCGAGTTCGGTCCGCGAGGCGTCCTCGGGCGAGAACTCGATATCCGAGCAGTAGCCGGCCGCGCGGCGAACGGCGGTCACGGCCCGCTCGATGATTTCCTTCTTGTCCATCTTGAGTTTGAACTCGCGGTGGATGGCGCTGGTCGCCAGAAAAACGTGGATCCGCGGAGCCTCGCTGTGGCGCAGCGCTTCCCACGCGCGATCGATGTCTTCATCGCTGCAACGGGCCAATCCGCAGATCACCGAGCCGCGAATATTCTTGGCGATCTCGCGCACCGCCTCGAAATCGCCGGGCGAAGCGATCGGGAAACCGGCCTCGATCACGTCGACGCCTAAATCGACCAGCGCCTGGGCGATTTCCATTTTTTCGGCCAGGTTCATACTCGCGCCGGGCGATTGCTCGCCGTCGCGCAGAGTCGTATCGAAAATGGTAATGAGTTTTTTGGTCATGAGAGAATGCCTTGCGTGGAGGGTGTTCGAATCTGCCTATGCGCGTGCCGCCAAGGGGGGCCGACCCAAGGTCGGCCCGGGCAACACCAACCGCGCCCTGGCCGGACGAAAATGCGCCTGTCGATCCCGTCTCACGCGAATCATACCCGCCGTGCTCCTCAAAAACCGGTGTTACCCGGACAACCTTCTCCGCTCAGGGCCAATAAAAAACCCCAAGGCTTTGCGGCCTCGGGGTTCGTTGGTTTGCGTTGTCGAGCTAAGTACGAACCCCTACGGCCAGCGCTGACTAAGCGCCAAAAGCAACAACCGCAGTAGGTTCATCGAGGACATGTTCATTTCCACGTTCAAGACTTCGCCGCTAGACGATTTCGCCGATTGACGATGGCGCCGATTGACGATGGCGCCGATTGACGATGGCGCCGATTGACGATGGCACTGCCAGCACCCTGTACGACCACCGCCGACAGCATTACGACTGTACAACACCCAAGAGCCACGGTCAAGTTCGAAGGTTCGGCCATTGGCGGGCGGCTCGGGCAGCGTCCGACACGTCCTAAACTCTCGAACTCCGGCCGTTTTACCCTCGATCGGTCTGTCCCCGGCCGAGCGTTTTCTTGTACCATACCGCCGGCTCGGCTGGAGGCTTCCTCCTTTTGGGATTTCCGGCGATCTCGTCCGTCCCCCCACGCGAATGAACGGCGAACATCTCGATCTATCGAGCGACTACGACTTTGGCCGCCCAGGCCAAACGGGGCAGGGGGGGCGACCCTTTATCGGTGTGCACTTCGTCTGTTGTGACGTGTACACAAGGGTTTACGTCAATCGAGATTACACGGCCTACACGGGCCATTGCCCGCGCTGCACCCGCCGCATTCACATCCGCATCGCGCCTGGCGGCACCACGTCGCGTTTCTTCACCGCGTCTTGAGCTCTACGGGGTCTTGAGCTTTAAGTGCCTTTGGCGTACTATTCCGCCGCAAAAAACAAGCGAAGTTCCACAGCGCGCCGGCGTCCGCTAGCGGCTTAGCAGCCATCAGCCGGGCGTCTGGGCATGTTTTCGTTTTCCCCACCGGTGCCTCCATGATCGACTACGAGGTCCAGCGCTGCACGCGTCACTGCGCCGCCACCGGGCGCGAGCTGCAGCCGGGCGAGACCTTCTACTCGACGCTGGTGACCGACGGCGCGCAGGTCGTGCGGCACGATTATTCGCCACAGGCCTGGCAAGGTCCGCCCGAAGGAGTGCTGGGTTGGTGGAAGGCGCGGATGCCCGAGCGCGACGCCAAGAAACTGCATTGGGCCCCCAACGACGTGATGATCGAGTTGCTCGAAAGCCTCGAAACGCAGCCCGACAAGCAAGATCTGCGTTACGTGTTGGCGCTATTATTGATTCGCCGCCGCGTGGTGCGTTTGGAGGATACCCAGCGCGACGAGATGTCGCGCGAGGTTTCGGTGTTGTACTGTCCGCGACGCGAAACGACATACCGCGTCGTGACGGTGATGCCGAGCGAACAGCGGACGGCGGAGATTCAGGAAGAGCTCGCCCGGCTGTTGTTTGCCAACGCGGCGTAAAAAAGCAAGGATGCCATGACCGTCGATCGTTCACGCCTGCCGATCCACCCGCCAGCGCATGCGATACGCCCGCGCGCGGCCCACCGGCGTCGACGCTGCGCGTGGCTGCTGGGCCTGCTGGTGGTCTGGGTCTCGGCCAGCGGAGCCGGCTGCCCGCAGATCGTGCAGCAATATACGCAACCCGTGCCTCGGGCTCTGCCGCCAAAGGCGTCGCTGACGCAAATCGTCGACGTGGTCAACCAGAATAGCGCCCGGGTGCAATCGCTCTCGACAACCCGCGCCACGATCACCACGCCCGGTGCTCCCACGCTCGACGCGACGATTGCCTTCCAGCGGCCCCGCTCGTTCCGCCTGATGGGATCTAAATTCGGGCCGCAGGTCGACTTGGGCAGTAACGACGAATTGCTCTGGTTTTGGATCAAGCAGGCGCAGCCGCCGGCGATGTTCTTCGTGCGCCACGATCAATTCGCCACCAGTTCGGCCCGCCAGATCATTCCGGTCGAGCCCGAGTGGCTGATTGAAGCGTTCGGCGTGGTGACGTTCGACCCGGCGGTCGACCAGATCGACGGCCCGTTTCCGGTCGGCAACAACCGCGTGGAAATCAAGAGTCGATCGCGCGTGCCGGGCAAGGGCATGTCGCGGATCACGATTATCGACGATTCGCGGGGCATCGTGCTGGAAGAGCATCTCTATGATCCGCAGGGCACGCGGCTGGCCACCGCCGTGTTGAGCAAACACTACCACGATCCGGCCAGCGGCGCCACGTTGCCGCGGCACGTCGAGATTCAATGGCCGACGGCCCAATTCAATCTGAGCGTTGACATGGCCGACGTGCACGTCAACCAACTGCCGGCCGATCCGCGCCAGTTTTTCGCCAAGCCCACCTACAGCGGCTACAACGAGGTCGACCTCGCGCATCCCAGCAATCAACTGACGCCCAGCGCCAGCGGCCAATATCGCGCGCCGCCCCAAGTGCGGTATCAGTGAGCCGGGCAGGGCAGGGGGGCTACTTTCCGATCAGCATGCCGCCGTCGCAGATCAACACCTGACCGGTGACCATCGTCGAACCGGTCACCAGGCTCATGATGGCCGCCGCCACGTCTTCCGGTTCGGAAACTTTTTCCAGCGGGCACATCTTTTCCACCGTCCGTTTCACGCCCTCGTATGCCGCGCCAAAACCCTGCTCGAGCCAGCGGCCGGTGATGAACCCCGGCGCCACGGCGTTGACGCGAATCCGCGGCGCCAGCGCGCGGGCCAGCGCGATGGTCAGATTGTTGAGCGCGGCTTTCGAGGCGGCGTAGGGGATCGAACTTCCCTTGCCGGCAAAGGCGGCCACGCTCGTGACGTTGATGATCTGCCCGCCGCCGGAGGCCAGCATCGGCTCTTTGACCGCGCGAACGCAATGGAACGGCCCAATCACGTTGACCGCGAAGATCCGCTGCCAATCTTCGTCGGTCACTTCGTCCAGTTCGGTGGCCGCCACGAAGCGGGTCGTGCCGGCGTTGTTGACCAACACGTCGATCCGGCCGAATGCCTTCACGGCCACCTCGACCATCTTGCGGCAGGCCGCGTCGTCGGCCACGTCGGCCTGCACGGCGATGCCCCGTGTGCCCAGGGCCTGGATCTCGGCGGCCGTGCGCTCGGCCTCGTCGCGCGATTTCGAATAATTGATCAGCACCGAACAGCCCTGTCGCGCCAGATTCAGAGCCGTCGCCCGGCCGAGCCCGGTGCCTCCGCCCGTGACGATGGCCGCTTTGCCTGTGAGTTGCATGGATGGGGTTCCGCTTGAGTTTTGCGAACGATCGAAGCGGACATTTTAGCCGACCGCACGGCGGCTGTGAATCGGCCGAAGCAATGGGAGAATCGAAACTGCGGGGACTGTCCCAATTTTGCGAAGTCTTCGCAGCAAAATGGGACTGTCCCCTTCGCTGCGCCGCGATTCTAGCGCACCAGGCAGTGGAAGCGAACCAGGCCGCCTTGGCCGGGCGGCAGGCGATCGTTGAATTCCCACCGCAGCACCAGCGAGTCCCCCTCGTTCCGCTCGGTCGAAAAATCGGCCGGACGGCTGCTCTGAGCCGTGCTGGGCACATACTCCAGGCGCGTGGTCAGATTGTCGATCAACACCACCCGCTCGATCGCCTGGTCGCCCAGGTTGTCGAAGCGAATCGTGAAGTCGACCGTTTCTCCCGGCCTGGCGACGTTGGTCGAGGCGGTCTTGATCACGCGCAAGCGGGGATGGTTGGGCTCGTCGATGGCGAACGTGACTTGCGTCCGCTGATCGCCGCTGACCGCCACGGCCTGCCGCCCGTCGAGAACCACCTGCACGGCCTTGTCGTGCGACCAGGCCACCGCCGCCTGGCTGGCGCCGATCAGGCGGGCTTGCTCCGATTCCGCGAAAATGCCTTGCCGCATCACGCGAAAGTTTTCGTGCAGCGCGAACTCGCCTTCCACCGCGGCGATCGGTTGCAGGCTGATCGTGGGCACGACGCGCTCGTGGACTCTCTGGATGCTGAGCTGTTTCGTGCCGATTCCGCCTTGCGGCTGAACCGGCTGCACGGCAGTCGAGGCCAGGCGATCTTCCCGGTTCAATTGGGCCCTGACCGGCTGGGCCAGCGCCGTGAGTTGTTCGTTTTGTGCGTTTTGCACGACGCTGGTGACCTGACGCACCGCGGAAAATCGCGGCGAATAGAGCGCCAGGCGGTTGCTTGGCTCGATCACTGTGCGACCGTCCGTGGTGTCGTAGATCGCCACCGTGTCTTCCAGTTCCAGGCCGCGGACTTCGCCCTCGGACCCGATGTTGACTTGCACTTCGCGATCGCCGCCGTCTTTGAGATATTCATCGTGCGGCCACGGCCCGGCAATGCCCGGCGGCGCCCAGGGCGTGACGCACGTCACGGGAATCGGCGTGCCCTGGTAGGGCGCCGGTGCGATGCGCACGTGCTCGACTCTTTGCACGGCGTGCGCCACCGGATCAGCCGGCGCCCGTTGTTGCAAAGTCGCTTCGTCGGGCGGAAGCGGCATTTTTCCCGGCGGCACCGATCGGCAGGAACACAACAGCACGGTCAAGCTCGTCAACCAGCGCAGCGGCAACCGGCCGTAACCGCCGGTCGAGCGTATCAACAGTCTTGGGTTGCGCATCATGGCGTGCGGGCCCCCCGCCGACGGGAATCTTGCGGCAGCATCGCCGCGCGGTCGGGCATCGTTGGGCTTCGCGGGACCCCGACCATGTCGGGCCGGCCCGGATTCGATTGCGCCACGGTCGGCTTCCATTTGAGCATTGGCGGCGACCCGTACAGGAACGTGTCGTCAGGGCCCTCGGCGGCGGGCACGCGACCGCCCAAGCGCAAAATGGCCATCGGCCGGCCCAGGCTGTCGGCAACCTCCAGCGGGTTTTCGCCGTCGGCAACCTCGAAATACGATTGCTCGTCCGGTTTCTTGGCCACAGGCAGCGCCGCCTGCGGCTCTTCCAGATAGACCACGCGCGTCACGAACTTGCCGGCCAGCGCCATTTCAAGTTCTTCTTGCGTAAGCTCGATCGGAATCGGAAATCGGAACTCCTGGTGCACCGGCGGATACAGCCGATCGATCACCTCGATCGTCGGGTAAACCTCCAACCCTTCCTGAAACGGAATGTTGGTCACCCGCAGCCGGTAGACCGCGCCGATCAACATGCCGGCCACCAGCGGCGCCGGCTGGGCATTTTCGAACGATCCGTAAGCCGCGGTCGAGATCAACACTCCCCGGGGAGCCTTGATCTCGACCGGTTGAAAATATCCCGGCAAGGGTCCGCCCCGCTGCAGTTGCTGGCTTCCAATCGCTCCCGGTGGCATGATGCCCGCGTGCTGGTAGTGTACCGGCGGGGGTTCGGCCTGCAAATTTGTTGCAGAACTCGCCCACGCCAGCACGCCTACGATCACGGCGCCGGCAACTCTTGCCAGATCGCTCTGGCTGCGGAGCTTGGGGACCATTGTCATGGATATTGTCTGGCTAACGGTTCGACGCCTCAGCGAAAAAGTGTCGGCTCGTCACGATTCCTCGCCCCGCGACTATTCGGGGGGCGCACAGTCGGGCACGTCGAAGGCATGTTCGTGCGTGTCGCCGATCGGCTGTCGGAAGATCACCGGCGGCATGTGATTCCGTTCGGTGATTTGGACATTGCTGACCGGTTTGGGATAGGTAAAGCCCGGCTCTTCCTTCACGTCGACCTTGAAAACCCGAACCGGTGGCGGAACGGACATCTTCGTGTGATTCACGACCACGTGCCTCTGCAATCCGGCTGGACCGCCTAGCGGCACGTGCGGTGGACCGGGCAACCCAATCGGCGTGCCGCTCATCGGCATGCCATATTGCGGCGCCGTCATGCCGGCCACGAACGGCGGCGGCGAACCTGCGGGCAGCGTACCCGGATAGCACATGCCAGGACCACAACCGGGGCCACCGGCGCCAACCATGGCAAAGGGCATCGGACCGCCGCCACCCATGCCGCTCATTTGCGCTTCGCCGCCCGGCACTTCCAAATCCTTGTTGCCGATGCGGATGACCGCCAAAATCGCCCCGCGCCGATCCGCTTCGACAATCGGGTCGACGCCCGGATCGAGCCGCGTGCTGACCAGCGTCTCCACGCCGGCCAAGGCCAATTCTTGGAATTCTGGATCGGGCAAGTAAATCACCTTGGTCACGAAATTGCCCGAGAGCACCTGGTCGAAATCTTCTTCCGTAAAGTGCACCGGAATGGCGTTATGCGCCAGATAGGCCTCGGTGCGCGGAGTGGGCGGGCCGACTTCCAAAGTCGGATACAGCTCGACGCCGGCCCGGCCCGGAACGTTCGTCAGCTTCACCCGATAGATGGCGCCTTGCGGAAAGTTGTAACGGCCGGGCACGATCAGCGGTTCGGAGTCAAACGCGCCGGGCGCTCCGGTGTCCCAAGCGATGGCCATGCCTTCCGGGCTGACAAACGCGACTTGAGAGGTGCGCATCACCGGCGACATGACCGGAGCCGTGTCCATGATTCCCGGTCCTGGTCCGCCGACGCCGGGGCCCGGTTCCATCAACATTTGGGCCGGCGGCAGATTATTTCGATGCGTTAGTTTGCCCATGGGCGGAACCAACGTGGTGTTGCCGTTGAGCGTTCCATAGGGCGGATGAAGAAAACAGCCGCCACTGCCGGCAACCATCGTCATCCCCAGCAGAATCGAAGCCATGCGAGATCTCATGTGTCCCCCCTAAAAGCGCGATTCCGGGTTTTCTCCAGGACAACCGCCTGGTTCCGGCGTCTGCGCCAAACTAGTTTCACGCCCCCGCGAGTCGATCCGTTTTCCAGCGGGCCGGATTGAGATAGACCCTTGGCCGGCATCGTTTTACAATTCGTGACCGCCGAATCGCCGCAGCGTTTGGTAAGCGTCCAGCGGGCCTGCTCACCCAAGCGCGCCGCGATCGGCAGACGTGGCGATGTAATGTTGGTCGGCGTCCTACAATGCGATTCTTTGGCAAATCCGGCAAAACCCGAAAATGAAGTCCATCTTGCCCATTTTCGCGAGCTTGCTCTGGCTGACCACAAGCCTGAGCGCTCAGCCGCCAACATCCGTACCGCTGGGCAATGCAGCGCCGGGCCGCGCCGGGCCGATCGCGACTGTGCCAGCCAATTGCGATGGCGATGCCTTGCTGCGCCGCGTGCTTGCGGCGGTCAACGCCCAAGTGTCGATCAGTGCCAAAGTGCGCCACCGCGTCGATCTGTTGGGCGGTCCGTTGACCGGTACCGGCATCTATCTGCAACGGGGCAGGGGGACCGAGCCGATGTTGCGGTTGGAATTGAAATTTCAAACGGCCGGGCCAGCCAGCAGTCTGCAACAAGTCTGTGATGGCACGATTCTTTGGATTTACCAACTCGTCGATGGCAATGCGAGCTTGAGCCGCGTGGACATGGCTCGCTTGCGCCGCGCGCGGCCCAAATCTCAGCCCGCGGCCGCCGCGGTCCAACCCTCGCTGGCACTTGGCGGTTTGCCCGGGCTGCTGGCCGGCATTGAAGGTGCTTTCCATTTTGGCACCGTGACGGAAAGCCGGCTGGACGACGAACTGCGCGTGTGGACGATCGAAGGCCTCTGGAAGCCGGCCCGGTTGATCGCTCTATTGCCCGATCAAAAGGGCGCGATCGAAGCGGGCCAGCCGGCCGATTTGACCCGCCTGGCGCCGAACTTGCCCGACCGCGTGGTGCTGCACGTCGGCTGCGACGATTTGTTTCCGTATCGGGTCGAATACTGGCGCGCGGCGCCGGTCGACAAGGAAGCCAAGACCAAAGATCGCGGCAAACTATTGTTGGTCATGGAACTCTACGAAGTGCAACTCGGCGTGCCACTCGATCCGCGGAGTTTTGCGTTTCAGCCCGGCAGCTTGCAGCCCATCGACCGCACGCCAGCTTTTCTCAACAAGCTCGGGCTGGAAGACGCCGTTCCGGAGGGAGCCAACGGACGGCTGCCGCCGCGACGCTGAGTCGTCTTTGCGTTCGAGCGATCAGGATTGGGCCGCGCGGCTATCGCGCAATGGGCTGTTGGCCAGGCGGGCAGCGACGCGCAGCGCTTCGATCAGGCCGGCCGTTTCGGCGCGCCCTTGCCATGCCAGGTCGAAGGCCGTGCCGTGCGCGACGCTGGTCCGCACGATCGGTAGCCCCAGCGTGACGTTCACGGCGCTGTGCATGGCCAGCAATTTAATCGCGATGTGCCCCTGGTCGTGATACATGGCCACCACGGCGTCGAACTGGCCGTCGCGGGCCCGCGCGATCAGCGTGTCGGCCGCCAAGGGTCCGGCCAGGTCGAGCCCCTCGGCCAATCCGCGTTCGACAGCCGGGCGAATGATCGCAAGCTCTTCGCCGCCGAAGAGTCCCTCCTCGCCGGCGTGCGGATTGAGCGCGCAAACGCCCACGCGCGGACGCGAGCCTTTGAATTCGGCCATGACCCGCGAAACCAGCCGCGCTTTGCGCAAAATTGCCTCGGGACTCAGCGCCACGAACACGTCGGCCAGCGCCATGTGCAGCGTCACATGCACGATGGCCAAACCGGCCGGGCCGCGCACTTCGACGCCCGGGCCCAAGTAGAGCATCATGGCGAAGTCGTCGACGCCGCACAATTCGGCCAACAATTCGGTGTGGCCGGGATACTTGTGGCCGGCCCGCCACAGCGCCGCCTTATGCAGTGGCGCCGTCGTCAGGGCGTCGACCTCGCCGGCCAGCGCCAGCCGGGCCGCCACCAACAGTGCGTCGTAGGCCGCCTGGCCGCCGCGCGCGTCGATCGTTCCCGGCGCAATATCCAGGACATCGTCGCGGCCCGACGCGAGGCACGGGATCACGTCGGCCGACGGCTCGGCGTCGCACGGACGCTTGATTTCCACGACACAGGCGCGGCTCTTCAAAAGTCGCGCGGCGCGCCTCAAGATCTCTGGGTGACCCACGACCAGCGGCCGGCAGCAGGCGTGCGTTGTCGGATCGGACCAAGCGCCGACGATCGTCTCGGGCCCAATTCCGGCCGGATCTCCCAACGTGATGGCAATCCGCGGTTTTTCCATACCATTGATTCTAGTCGCCGGCGGCCGCTGGACGAAGGGACGCGGCGGAGTGTCTAATGGCGTGATCGCCCGCCGCTGGGGCGCTGCCCATGCCCCCTGGTTTTTCTCTCCCGTTTCGATCGTGACACGCATCTTTACGACGCTCGCGTGGTTTGCCCTGGTCTTGATGGCCGCTGCGCTGGTCCTGGGCCTTTCAATCGACGACCTGCATGCGAATCACTCGCCCGACATGCTTCGTTGGGCGACCGTGCATCGGCTGACCG
This sequence comes from Planctomycetia bacterium, assembly GCA_041499515.1. GTDB lineage: Bacteria > Planctomycetota > Planctomycetia > Pirellulales > PALSA-1355 > PALSA-1355. The sequence continues at coordinate 22,441 of JBGQKM010000050.1, forward strand.
GCCTCGGCACGGCGCTGGCGGTGGTGTTGGTCAATAGCATCGTGGTGACTTATTTCGTCGGCACCAGCCGCTGGTGCAAGGAAGTTTGCCAGACGTATCAACTTGATGATTCGCTGATTCGCCGCAGCACGGCGCTCAAGCGGCGGACATTTCCCTGGGCCGTGACGGGAATGCTCACCGTGGTCGGCGTGGTCGCGCTGGGCGGAGCGGCCGATCCTAGCACGGGCCTGCCGCATACCGAAAACTGGGTCACGCCCCACTTGCTCGGCGCGCTTGGCGGCCTGCTGGTTGTCGCTTGGATCTTCGTCGTCGAGTGGCAGAATATCCGCGCCAATCACGCGGTGATTGCCGAGGTGCTCGAGCAGGTCCGCAAGATTCGCCAGGAGCGTGGCCTGGAAGTCTGACGCCGGCTGCGAGGCGGCATGTGCACCGCTTGCGGCTTAGCGATGTTCGCCGACATTGGGACTGACGTCGTGCGAAGTGGCCGGCCGAGGTTCGTGGCCGTGATCGCCGCCTTCCAGAAACACGGTGCTCCAGGCCAGCGCGATGCCGGCCACTAGCGCCAACGAGAGACCGGCCCGGTCGTGGCGATGGAATTGCAGTTCGGGCAGCAAGTCGCTGGTGGCGATGCACAGAAACGCGCCGGCCGCGAAACCCAAGACCTGGCCCAGGCCGCCGTGCGACGGTTCGAGCCCGCCGTATGCGACGTAAAACAACGCCACGCCCAGCGGAGTCACCAGCGAATACAGGGCATTGAGCAAGTGCCTGACGGCCGGGCTGCGTCCGCCCGCGGCCATCAACGCGCCGATGGTCAGCGAGTCGAACGGCTTGTGCAGCACGATGGCCAGAAAGGCGCCGAATCCGGCCCAGGCCGTCAGACCGGCTTGTTCGTCGGCGCTGACGGCCGCGGCCATCGCCGCGCCGTCGACCAGACCGTGCAGCGTCAATCCAATTGCCGCGCCTCCCCAGGTGAAAACGGACGAGGTTCGCCCGTGATCGTGGTCGTGATGATGATCGTGATCGTGGGCCGCGTGCGCCGCGCCGGCAGGAGCGTCGCCGTCCGACACGTCGTGATGGTGAAAGTGGAAAAACCGTTCCAGGAACAACATGAACAGAAAGCCGGCCAGGACCCAGGTAACGGTCGCGTCGATCGACCCCAGGGCCTGCAGGCTGTGCGGCAGCAGGTGCAGCAGTCCGATGCCCAGCATCATGCCCGAGACGAAGCTGATGGCGATTTGCATGCGGCGATGCGTCAGCCGCACGATCAGCGGCACCCACCCGCCCGAGAGCGACGCCACCACGCTGACGGCACAATAGATGGCCAGTAGCAGAGCTGGGTGCATACGGCATTTCCCAAAACAATTCAGTATCCCTTGCGCGTCGGGACGCGGCAAGGGGTGAAGTCCAATCGCGGCGGGTTGACGGTCAAGCTAGTTTCTCGATTGACTGAGCATTCACATTGCCATAGGTTTGGGTCATCGCATTCTGCAAAGCCCCATCATGCTGGAAAGGACGTCGGCCATGGCCGATTCGATTCCTGGGCACCGTAGCCGCTTCCAGTTCAGCCTTCGCTCTCTCTTTTTACTTTTGACGTTATGCGCGGTTCTACCTTGCTGGAAATTCAATCGGGTCTGGAATCAGCGCATGGTCGTGGCCGAAATTCGGCGCCGATGTCCACTAGCAATGATCGACTACGACTACCAGGATCGGCGCGTAAGCACTCCGCCGAGCCCGCCTGGGCCGGCATGGGCCAGGAGCGTCCTAGGTGACGATTTCTTTACCAACGTGACCGAACTCACCATCGCCCAGCCAGGGCTCGACGACGCGCTTCTGCGTCAAATTGCGAAATTGCCCGGCGTGAAGACGTTGGATACCAACTCAAATCAAGTCACGGACGCCGGTTTGGCACACGTGGCAAGCATGCGGAACCTGGAGACATTCTCGTTTGTCTCAGAGAACGTAACCGATGCCGGCCTCGCCCACTTGCAGAGCCTGAAAAGGCTCAAGCAATTGAGTTTCAGAGGGCCGAAGATCACGGATCTAGGACTCCAGCGCATTAGCGAAATCACGCAGATCGAGGGCCTGGGCATCGAGTCGGACCGGATTACGGATGACGGCCTCGTGCACCTGGCGAAACTGCCGAAACTGGAAGTGATCGGTCTTTTTAGCGCTCATCGGATCACGGATACAGGTCTCGAAATC
>JBGQKM010000051.1:0-24542 GCA_041499515.1 Planctomycetia bacterium
CCCTGCTTTTCCTGGTCGAAGGTCAGAAACTGCATCTCGACCAGATCGATCACGCCGCGAAAGGCCTCCTGCACGTGCGGCGGGCCGGCGCCGGCAGGCACCTGGATGGCCACGGGATTGGCCTCGAGCCGGGTTTCGATTTCGTTGAAAGTGCCCTCGAAATCGGCCCCCTCGCGGTCCATTTTGTTGATGAACGCGATCCGCGGCACGCCATATTTGTCGGCCTGCCGCCAAACGGTCTCGCTTTGGGCCTCGACTCCTTCGCGGGCGCTAAAGACCACCACGCCGCCGTCCAAAACCCGCAGCGAGCGCTCGACTTCGGCCGTAAAATCCACGTGTCCTGGCGTATCGATCAGATTGACCGTGCAATCGCGCCACGGAAAGGTGACGCAGGCGGCGCGAATCGTGATGCCGCGCTGTTGCTCTTCCGGATCGAAATCGGTGATGGTGGTTCCCTTGTCCACCTCGCCCATCCGATGGCTGGCGCCGCTGTAGTAGAGCATCCGCTCGGTGACGGTGGTCTTGCCGGCATCGATGTGGGCGATGATGCCGATATTGCGCAGTTGTTCGAGTTTGCGTGCCATGCAACGAATCTTCTGATCAAAACGCAAATCGCCGGAGGTCGCGGCGCGAATGCCTGTTTGAGGTTGCCTGCGGCCGACGCCCGGTGCAGACTTCCCGCGGGGGATGGGGATATTGTTGCCGAGCGCTTGGCGCAAGGCAACGCCGCGTGGAAAGAGGGGGGGCTTCCGACGCGGCGAATGGATCGCTGCTGTTTCGCGATTTACCAGGCGAAGTGCGCAAACGCCTTGTTGGCGTCGGCCATCCGGTGCACGTTGTCTCGCCGGGCCATCGCCACGCCTTCCCGCTTGTAGGCGGCCATCAACTCCTCGGCCAATTTCTCGTGGGTCGCCCGCCCCTTGCGCTCGCGGACGGCCATCAAAATCCAACGGATGGCCAATGACTGCTGGCGCGGCCGATTGACCTGCATCGGCACCTGGTAGGCGGCCCCGCCGACGCGCTTGGAGCGGACCTCGATCGACGGTTTCACGTTTTCGACGGCCTGCGTGAAGACTTCGATCGGATCGACGTCCGCGATGCGCTGGTGGATGATATCCAACGCGTCGTAGAACACGGCCTGGGCCGTGCTCTTCTTGCCGTCGTGCATCAGGCAATTGATGAATTTGCTGGCCAGCATCGACTCGTGCCGAGGATCGGGCGACAATTGTTTGCGGCTGGCGGTGATGCGGCCCATGGCTGGTATTTCCGAAAAATGAAGGCGGCGCCTGGTCGAGCGAACTCAAACGAGCGGGATGAAACTAGTTAGGATTTCTTGGCCCCGTACAGGCTCCGCGACTGCTTGCGGCCATCAACCCCCAAGGTGTCGAGCGCTCCGCGGACGATGTGGTAGCGAACGCCCGGCAGATCGCGCACGCGACCGCCGCGCACCAGCACGATCGAGTGTTCCTGCAAGCTGTGTCCCTCGCCGGGGATATAAACCGTCACTTCCTTGCCGTTCGACAGCCGGACCCGCGCGATTTTTCGCATCGCGGAATTCGGCTTCTTGGGCGTCATGGTCTTGACCTGCAAACACACGCCGCGCCGCTGCGGACAGCGGTCCAAGACCGGCGATTTGCTGAATTTGCGCGGCATCTTGCGCCGCTTGCGGACGAGCTGGTTGATGGTCGGCATGAAGGATTCTTTACAGGGCGATCTTGGAAACCAAAACAATGAACCTCTCAATTTAACGAAACGCTCCAAGCTGTCAAGGACAGCTAGAGGGCGCGCCGCGATCGGCCAGACCCGATCGTCGACAGCAGGTTTTGTCTGCGGCCGGGCCCTAATCGCCCGACGCGGGCTCGGCGCCGCCGAGCAGAGCTTCTAAGGCTCCGCTTCCGGAAGGCGTTTTGGCAGCCGTGCCGCCGTTGGTGGGTTTTTCTTCCTCGGCGCCATCGAGCAGCGGGAAGCTGCGCGAGAGCACCCGGTCTTTTTCGGCGGCCAAGGCTTCCAGGGCTTGCGGACGGATGCGAACCTCGGATTCCTGGAACACGTGGAACCCGGTGCCGGCCGGCACCAGGTGTCCCAAGATCACGTTTTCTTTCAGGCCGACCAGGTTGTCCACCTTGCCGGCTAATGCCGCTTCGGTGAGCACCTTGGTGGTTTCCTGGAAGCTGGCGGCCGAGATGAAGCTGGAACTTTGCACCGACGCCTTGGTGATGCCCAACAACTGCGTGCTGGCCGTGGCCGGCTTGGGACGCGTGCCCTTAGCCGGCTCGCCACCGAGCGCCTCGATCTGCGCGTTGACCTGTTCCAGGGCGTCCTTGGGAACAATCGTGCCCTCGGCGAAATCGCTGTCCCCTTTGGAGCTGATCTTGACGCATTTCGACAGGTTTTGGTTGGCCGCGCGGAACTCGAACTTGTCCAGCACGCTGCCCGGCAGCAGCGTGGTGTCGCCGGGCGTTTCGATTTTCACTTTCCGCAGCATTTGCGTGACGATGATCTCGATGTGCTTGTCGTCGATTTCCACGCGTTGGCTGCGGTAGACGTTTTGGATTTCGCGAGTCAGGTATTGTTGCACCGCTTCTTCGCCGGAGATTCGCAGGATGTCGTGCGGAACCAGCGGACCGTCGACCAGCGCCTCGCCGGCACGCACGAAGTCGCCGGCATGCACCCGCAAGTGCTTGCCGTGCGCCACCAGATGCTCGCGCTCGATCCCGCTTTCGCTGCGGACGATGATCGTTCGCTTGCCGCGCCGCTTTTCTCCCAGCAGCTCCACCGTGCCGTCGATCTCGGCGATCACGGCCGGTTCCTTGGGCTTGCGAGCCTCGAAGATTTCAGTCACCCGCGGCAGACCGCCGGTAATGTCTTGCGTGCCCGAGACTTCGCGCGGCGTCTTGGCCAATAGTGTGCCGGCGGAGATCTGGCTTCCTTCGCTGACTTCGATGTGGGCCTTTTCCGGCAGGTAATAGAAATCGAGAATCTTGCCGCTGGCGTCTTCCAACACGATCTGCGGGTGCAGGTCGCCCTTGTGCTCCATGATCAGCCGGCGCTGGTGACCGCTGGGGTCTTTTTCCACGCGCATCGTCTCGCCCTGGATCACGTCCTCATAGCGGACCTTGCCGCTGACTTCGGCCAGAATCGGGATGCTGTGCGGGTCCCACTGGCACAAGACCGTGCCGGGCTTGACGTCCTGGTTCTCTTCGACCAGCAGATTCGAACCGGCCGGGACTTCATACTTCTCCAGTTCGCGACCCCTGGCATCAAGGATCAAGATTTCGCCGTTGCGCGTAAGCACGACCTGTTCGCCGGCGTCGTTCTTGACGACCTTCAGGCGCGTGTACTGGACGACGCCACCCTTTTTGGCGCGGATTTCGCTTTCTTCGACGGCCCGGGCCGCGGTGCCACCGATATGAAAGGTGCGCATCGTCAACTGCGTGCCCGGCTCGCCGATGCTCTGAGCCGCGATAATGCCCACGGCCATGCCTTCTTCGACCATCGAGCCGGTCGACAGGTCCATGCCGAAGCAGCGGCGACAGATACCCAGCGGAGCGTCGCAGGTCATGGGGCTGCGGACCTGGATCTTTTCCAGACCGAGTTCTTCGACGCGACGGGCGATTTCGACGGTGATCATCTCGTTTTCGCGAACGATCACGTCGTCGGTGATCGGGTTGACGATGTTCGCCCGGCTGACGCGGCCGCGAATCGAGTCGGCCAACCGCACTTCCACCTTCTCGCCGCGATAGATCACGCCCTTGGTAATGCCCTGCGTCGTGCCGCAATCTTCCATCGTGACCACGACGTTCTGGGCCACGTCGGCCAGCTTGCGCGTCAAGTAGCCCGAGTCGGCCGTCTTCAGGGCCGTATCGGCCAGACCCTTGCGGGCACCGTGCGTCGAGCTGAAATACTCCAGCACCGACAGACCTTCGCGGAAGTTGGCCTTGATCGGCGTTTCGATGATCTTGCCCGACGGCTTGGCCATCAGGCCGCGCATGCCGGCCAACTGGCGGATCTGTTCGACGCCGCCGCGAGCACCCGAATGCGCCATCAGGTAGATCGGGTTGACGTAGCCCGGCTTACGAGTGTCGTTTTCCAGTTCGGTCATCATTTCGGTGGTGATCCGTTCGCGGGCGTGCGTCCAGGCATCGAGCACCTGGTTGTAGCGTTCGCCCTCGGTGATGATGCCGCGCTGGTAGAGTTTGTGGATCTTGAGCACGCTCTTTTCGGCGTCGCCGATGATTCGCGACTTGCTGGGCGGGGTGATCAGGTCATCGGTGGCAAACGACAGGCCGCTGCGCGTGCTTTGACGGAAACCCATGCGGTTCATGTCGTCCAGCAAGTCGATCGTGGCGCGGCGGCCCAGAATCTGGTAACAATCCGAGATCACCTTGGCCAACTCGCTGGAGCGCATCGGGATGTTGTAGTAGGGCATGCCGTCGGGCAGCGTCATGTTGAACAACACGCGGCCGACCGTGGTGTCGATCAGGGCGCCCGGCTTGGAGTTGGCATCGCCCTTCAAACGCCGCGAGGGGGGCAGCTTGACCTTGATGCGAGCGTGCGTATCGACCGCGCCGAGCGAGTAGGCCAGTTGCACCTCGTTGAGCGAGGCGAACGTCATGCCCTCGCCCTTGCGCCCCGACAGCAACATCGTCACGTAATAACAGCCCATCACCACGTCCTGTGACGGGCTGATGATCGGCGCGCCGTTGGACGGGCTGAAGATGTTATTGGTCGACATCATCAGCGTGTGGGCTTCGACCTGGGCTTCGATGGACAGCGGCAGGTGCACGGCCATCTGGTCGCCGTCGAAGTCGGCGTTAAAGCCCTTGCACACCAGCGGATGCAACTTGATGGCGTTGCCTTCCACCAGGATCGGCTCGAAGGCTTGAATGCCCATGCGGTGCAGCGTGGGAGCACGATTGAGGAGCACCGGATGATTGCGGATCACCTCTTCCAGGATATCCCATACTTCATCGTCCTTGCGCTCCAGCATCTTCTTGGCGCTCTTGATCGTGTCGGCATGGCCCAAATCTTTCAGCCGGCGAATGATGAACGGCTGAAACAATTCCAGAGCGATTTTTTTCGGCAAGCCGCACTGGTGCAGGCGCAGGTAGGGACCTACGACAATCACGCTGCGGGCCGAATAGTCGACGCGCTTGCCGAGCAGGTTTTCGCGGAACCGGCCCTGCTTGCCTTTGATCATGTCGGTCAGCGACTTGAGCGGGCGATTGCTGCTGCCCAAAACCGGCCGCTTGCAGCGATTGTTGTCGAATAAGGCGTCGACCGATTGCTGCAACATCCGCTTTTCGTTGCGGATGATGACTTCCGGCGCGTTGAGATCGACCAGCTTTTTCAGGCGGTTGTTGCGGTTGATGATGCGGCGATACAGGTCGTTCAAGTCGCTGGTGGCGAAATTGCCGGAATCCAACAGCACCAACGGCCGCAAATCGGGCGGGATGACCGGGATCACGTCCAGCACCATCCACTCCGGCTTGTTGTCGGAGTCGCGGATCGACTCGACGATCTTTAGCCGGTTGATCAAGTCCTTGGCCTTCTGCTTCGATCCGGTCTCGCTCAAGTCGGTCCGCAGGTCCTTGGAGAGCTGCACCAGATCCAGGTCTTGCAACAGCTTGCGAACGGCCTCGGCGCCCATGTCGGCTTCGAATGCGCCCTCGCCATATTGTTCGCGGGCCGAGCGATATTCTTCCTCGGTGAGCAATTGTTGCTTTTTGAGCGCGGTATCGCCCGGCTTGGTGACCACGTAATCCTGGAAGTAGATGACTTTTTCCAGGCTGGTGGTCTTCATCGACAGCAGGTTGCCCAGGCGGCTGGGCATGGCCTTGAAGAACCAGATGTGCACGACCGGCGCGGCCAGCTCGATGTGGCCCATGCGCTTGCGGCGGACGCGGCTGTGCGTGACCTTGACGCCGCAGCGATCGCAGATCATGCCCTTGTATTTCATGCCCCGGTACTTGCCGCAGGCGCACTCCCAGTCCTTTTCGGGTCCGAAGATGCGCTCGCAGAACAGGCCGTCCTTTTCGGGGCGGTAGGTGCGATAGTTGATGGTTTCGGGCTTTTTCACCTCGCCGAACGACCAACTGCGAATGTCGTGCGGGCGGGCCAGGCTGATCTTCACCGACGTATAGTCGTTGATTCGATCGTAAGAGCTTTCGCCGGTACTCACTGTTCATCCTCCTGTCGGGATGCCACGATTCACCACGAACGACCTGTGCGGCGCCGAATGCGGGCCGCGCAGGCCGTCGCGGCTTATACGCGACGCTTTTCTAACTGCATATTGAGACCCAGACCGCGGATTTCATTGGTCAGCACGTCGAAGCTGGCCGGGGTGCCGGCCTCCAACGTGTTCTCGCCCTTGACCATGGACTCGTAAATCTTGGTGCGTCCTTCCACGTCGTCGCTCTTGACCGTGAGCAACTCCTGCAGAATGTACGCGGCCCCGTAGGCCTCCAGGGCCCAGACTTCCATTTCGCCGAAGCGCTGGCCGCCGAAGCGGGCTTTGCCCCCCAGCGGCTGCTGCGTGATCAGCGAGTAGGGGCCGGTCGAGCGGGCGTGGACCTTGTCATCGACCAGGTGGTGCAACTTCAACATGTAGATGTAACCCACCGTGGTCTCCTGCTCGAACGCCTCGCCGGTGCGACCGTCGTAGAGCTGCGCCTTGCCGTGCGTCGGCAGGCCGGCTTCGGCCAACGATTCCTGGATCGTCTTTTCGGTCGCGCCGTCGAACACGGGCGTGATGGCCTGGAAGCCGAGTTTCGCGCCGGCCCAACCCAAGTGGGTTTCCAGAATCTGGCCCACGTTCATACGACTGGGCACGCCCAGCGGATTGAGCAGAATCTGCAGCGGCGTGCCGTCGGCCAGAAACGGCATGTCTTCCTGCGGCAGAATCTTGGCGATCACGCCCTTGTTTCCGTGGCGGCCGGCCATCTTGTCGCCGACCGAAATCACGCGCTTGGCGGCGATGTACACTTTGACCATTTGCAACACGCCGCTGCGCAGCTCGTCGCCGCGTTTCATCGAGTTCAACTTGCGATCGCGATCGTCCATGGTCTGCTCGACGTTCGGCCAATGCGTCTTGTAGATCTTCTCGACGTCCGCCTTGCGTTGCGGGCTGCGGATGTCGATGGCATCGAGCTTGAACCGCTGGGCTTGTTCGGCGATGAACTTCGCATCCTGGTCGCGGACCAGCGGCGTCCCCTCGTCGTCGACAAGCGGGCGCTGCAACACGGATTCCATCTCTTGAGCCATGGCCGAGAAGGCCGCGGCGATTTTGGCCGCGCCGGCCGCTTCGGCCTCCTTGAGCGCTTTTTCGAAGGCCTTGCGCTCTTCTTCCGAAAGGCTCAGGCGGCGGGAAAATTTCTGCGTGTCGATGACGATGCCTTCCACGCCCGACGGGACGTCGAGCGAATCGTTCTTCACGTCCTCTCCCGCGCGGCCGAAGATCGCGTGCAGCAGCTTTTCTTCCGGCGTCAGCTCGGTCTTCGACTTGGGCGAAACCTTTCCGACCAGGATATCGCCCGGGCGGACGTAGGTGCCGATGCGGACGATGCCGCTTTCGTCCAGATTGCGCAGGGCCTTTTCGCTGACATTGGGAATGTCGCGGGTGAATTCCTCGCGGCCCAGTTTCGTCTCGCGGATTTCGATGTCGAATTCCTCGATGTGGATTGAAGTATACGTGTCGTCCTTGACCAGTTCTTCGCTGATGATGATGGCGTCCTCGAAATTGAAGCCGTCCCAGACCATGAAGCCGACCAGCACGTTGCGGCCGAGGGCCAATTCGCCCTGGTAGGTGGCGGCGCCGTCGGCGATCGCTTCGCCCTTTTCGACCTTCTGGCCGATTTGCACCATCGGCTTCTGGTTCTGGCAGGTGCGTTCGTTGAGGCCCACGAACTTGCGGAGCGGGTACTGCTCGCTGCCGATTTCGACGCGCATCGAATCGACGTACGTGACGGTGCCCTTGCGGCGGGCCCGCACGATCATGCCCGAGTTTTGGGCGACGTCGCGTTCCATGCCGGTAGCCACGATCGGCGGCTCGCTGACCAGCAGGGGCACGGCTTGGCGCTGCATGTTCGAACCCATCAACGCGCGGTTGGCGTCGTCGTGTTCCAAAAACGGAATCAGGCCGGCCGAAACGCCCACCATCTGGCTGGGGGCCACGTCAATGTATTGAACTTTTTCAATGGGCACCATCTCGAAGTCCGAGTGGTAGCGGGCGATGATCGTGTCTCCGTGGAGCTTGCCGTGTTCGACCGGAGCGTCGGCCGGAGCCAGATACGCTTCGCTCTCTTCGTCGGCCCGCAGCCACACCACTTCGTCGCTCAGTTTGCCGCCGGTCACCTTGCGGTAGGGAGTCACGAGGAATCCGTACTCGTCAACCGCCGAGTAGATCGCCAGGCTGGAAATCAGCCCGATGTTGGTGCCTTCCGGCGTCTCGATCGGGCAGATGCGGCCGTAGTGCGAAATGTGCACGTCGCGGACTTCGAATCCGGCCCGCTTGCGGTTCAAGCCGCCGGGGCCCAACGCCGAGAGGCGGCGTTCGTGCGTGAGCATCGAGAGCGGATTAGTCTGGTCGACGACCTGCGAAAGTTCGCCGCGGCCGAAGAAATACTCGATCGCCGCCGAGATGCTCTTGGGATTGATCAGGCTGCGCGGGCTCATGTCCTCGACGTCCTTGAGGCTCATCCGCTCCTGCACGGTGCGGCGCAACTTCAAGAAACCCTTGCGCAGCTCGTCGGCGGCCAATTCATCGATGGTGCGCAGGCGGCGGTTGCCCAAGTGATCGATATCGTCGATCTCCACGTCGGGATCGCCGCCGGTCAACCTGAGCAAATACTGGATCGACGCGATCAGGTCCTCGGGGCGGAGAGTCATTTCGTTTTCGGGCACGCTGAGCTTCAGCTTGCGATTGATGCGGAAGCGGCCCACTTTGCCCAGGCGATAGCGGTTGGTGTCGAAGAATTTCTCGTGGAACAGGGCCCGGGCTTTTTCCAATTGCGGCGGATTGCCCGGCCGCAGACGTTGATAGATGCGCAGCAGGGCTTCTTCGTGGCTGGAGGTGTTGTCTTCGGCCAGGCTGTTGAAGATCAAGGGGACCTTGGGGTCGGTCATGACTTCGATCGAGTGCAAGCCGGACGTGCAGATTAATTCGGCGACGTTCTTGCTGATCTTCTGCCCGCCTTCGAGGATGACCTCGCCGGCTTTGTCGCTGTTGTGCGGGTAGACGACGTCGTCGACCGCGATCTTGCCTTCGATCTTGCCCACGCTGCGACCGTCGACGATTTTTTCGGTCGTCGTGGGGTAAAACACCCGAATCAGATCGGCGTTGAGACTGTACTTGGAATCCATGGCCCGCAGCAGGGTCATCGCGGAAAATTTGCCGCTTTGATCGATGCGCACGCTGAGCGTTTCTTTCTTGCTGGTGTTCAGTTCGATCCAACTGCCGCGCTCGGGAATGATGCGGCAACTGTGCAAGCGGCGGTCGCCGGCTTCGACTTCGCTGACGAAGTCGACGCCGGGGCTGCGGTGCAACTGGCTGACCACGACGCGCTCGGCGCCGTTGATGATGAACTCGCCGCCGCCGAGCATGATGGGCATGTCGCCCAGGTAGACTTCTTCCTCGATGGGCTGCTCCTTGGTGAGCCGCAACCACACGCGGAAAGGCCGGCCGTAGGTGAGCCGCAATTGGCGGCATTCGTGCGGTTCGTAGCGGGGTTTTCCCAGCTCGTAGCGGACGTATTCCAGCCGCAGCGTCTTGTCGTAGCTTTCGATCGGGAAAATTTCGCGCAGCACGCCTTCGATGCCCTGGTCGATCCGCTTTTGCGGCGGCACGTCGTACTGCAGAAAGGCTTCGTAACTGCGGGTTTGAATCTCGGTAAGATCAGGGATGGCGTGTGGAGCGCGCAAACTGCCGAAACGACGGACTTCCTTGGGACGGAGACGCCGTTCTGCTGATGTCGCCATGGATGGCTCCTAATCTAGGGATAGATGGCTTGCGAAAAGCGCACGACGGGTGGTCCCAGGTCGGCGCGCATCCCGGGCGCGCGACCAAAACCCATCCACGCTGGGAGAAACGAATCGGGTCAAGCGGTTTTCTGTCCGCGCAGTCCGCCGAGCCCACGCTCGGCAGCCACGCTCTAGAGAAGCGAAACAGTCGCGCACTACTTGATCGATACCGTGGCGCCTGCCTCTTCGAGCTCTTTCTTGATCTTCTCGGCTTCTTCCTTGGAGACGCCCTCTTTGACCTTGCTGGGGACGCCTTCCACCAAATCCTTGGCTTCTTTCAGACCCAGGCTCGTGATCGTGCGAACCACCTTGATCACGCCGATCTTCTTGTCGCCGAAACTCTCCAGGACGACGTCGAATTCCGTTTTCTCTTCCTTGACGGCCGCGCCGCCGCCCTCGCCAGCCGGGGCCGCCGCCATCATCACCGCGCCGCCCGCGGCCGGCTTGATGCCGTGCACTTCTTCCAGGTAATCGCTCAACTCCTTGGCCTGCTTGAGCGTCAAGTTGACGATCTTTTCACCCAGATCTTTCGCACCGGCGGAGAATTCGCGGGTTGCCACATCAGTTGCCATCGCAGTTCTTTCCTTTCTCACTTGGCCGGTAAGGCGAGATGCCGAACCCGGCGGGGACGAAAATTATTTGATGCGCGGAGACAACCCCCGGCGCCCTTGTTCTTGACGATGTTCTTTGTTCTGTACGACCAATCTGCGAAACCCAATTGCCTTAAGTGCCGCTGGCCTCCGGCGCGGCTTCGGCAGGCGTCTCCTCGCCTTCTCCCTTTTGCTCGATCTGGCTGGCCAGAGCTCCGCCGACGCTCACCAGTTGGCTGGCCAACAAAGCGCCCGGCGAGAGAATCTGTCCCAGCAGCATGCCGAGCTGTTCCTCACGGGTTGGCCATTTGCTGACCTGCTCGACTTCCTCGGGCTTAAGCCGCGCGCCGCCCATGACGCCGCCGCGGGCCGAGAATGCCTCAAACTCCTTATTGCCGGCGAGTTTCACGACTTCCTTGGCCAGGGCCACGATATCCGCAGCGCCCCAGACCATGGCCAACGTGCCTTGCGATCCTTCGAATGCCGCGGCCAGTTGCGTGCCCTCGGTCGCCCGACGGGCCAGGCTGTTCTTGACGACCATCAATTTGATGTTCTTTTGACGCAGCGCCTTGCGCAGCGCGGTGGTGCGGTTGGCCGTCAAGCCGACGACATTCACTAGCAGCATTTCCTGCACGCCGCTGAGCTCGCGCTTCAATTGATCGGTAACGTGATCCTTGACGAATTTGCTCATGATTGACGATCCGCGGCCTCGATGGGCCTGATTACAAAAAACAAGTAACGCTTAGCGTTGGGTGTGACTCTCTGGAACGACGCTTTAGGAAACGAGACGCACCGAGGGGCTCATCGTGGCGCTGACGCTGATGCCCTTGATGTATTGTCCTTTGACCGAGTGCGGCTTCATGTGCTCGATCTGGTGAATGAAAGTCTGGATGTTCTCGGCCAGATTTTTCGGATCGAAACTCAATTTGCCGACCACGGCGTGCACGTTGCCGCCGGCGTCGGTGCGGAACTCGACCTTGCCGGCTTTGTACTCGCGGACGGTTTTGCCGATTTCCGGCGTGACCGTGCCGGCGCGCGGAGACGGCATCAAGCCGCGTGGGCCGAGCACGCGGCCCAACGGTCCGACGATGCCCATCATGTCCGGGGCCGCGATGCAGGCGTCGAAGTCCATCCAGCCGTCCTTGATCTTCTTGGCCAGTTCTTCGCCCCCGACCTCATCGGCGCCGGACGCCTTGGCCTGTTCGGCCTGATCGCCCTTGGCAAACACGATCACGCGCAGCGTCTTGCCGATGCCGTGCGGCAACACGAGCGAGCCGCGCACGATCTGATCGGCCTGTTTGCTGTCGACGCCCAGCCGGATGGCAATGTCAACCGACTGATCGAATTTGGTGTTGTTGTATCGCTTCAGGACTTCGACGGCCTGCTCGATGCTCACCGGGGTCGTGCCCGGGTGTTTGTCGGCATGAGCCCGAATTCGCTTGGAAAGTTTGATAGTCATGTTGGCAGGCGGAGGGTTCGGTGTTTCGTGAGAGTAAGCCCGGGGGCGTGGCCGTTAATCCGTGACGTTCAGGCCCATGCTGCGGGCGGTGCCTTCGATCATGCGTTTGGCGTGCTCGACGTCGCGGGCGTTGAGGTCGGCCGACTTGAGCTTGACGATGTTTTCGATCTGGCTGCGGGTGACCGCACCCACCTTCTCCTTGTTAGGCACTCCCGAGCCCTTGGCGATGCCGGCGGCCTGCTTGAGCAAGGCCGCGGCCGGGGGGCTTTTGGTGACGAAGTCGAAGCTGCGGTCGTTGTACACGTTGACCACGACCGGGATGGGCATGCCGCCGGCTTCGCGGGTCCGTTCGTTGAATTGCGAAACGAACTGACCCAGGTTGATGCCGTAGCGGCCCAGCGAGGTGCCGACCGGCGGAGCCGGCGTGGCCTGTCCGCCGGGGACCTGAAACTTTGCTTGTCCTACGAGTTGTTTAGCCATAATGATTTGCGAAGCGTGTGGTTGTTGATCGGTCGGCCGCAACCGCCAAAGCGCGGGTTGATCGTCTTAAAAACTCAGATCGTTTCGATCTGCCAATATTCGAGTTCCACGGGCGTCGAGCGGCCGAAAATGTTGATCATCACCGTCACGCGGCCGCTGGCCTCGTCGATGCTGTCGACCTCGCCCTCGAAATTCTCGAACGTCCCTTCGTTGATTTTCACGCGGTCGCTCACGTTGAAATTGATCTTCAGCTTGGGCGCTTCGTCGGCCTTTTCCTCCTGCTTGGCGACGATCTTGGAAACCTCGTGCGGCAGCATGGGCGTGGGCTTGCCGGCCGAGCCGGTAAAGTCGCCGATGCCCGGCGTTTCACGCACTAGAAACCAGGTCTCCTCGTTGATCTCCATGTTCGCCACCAGATAGCCGGGGTACAGCTTGCGCTTGACGACGCGCTTCTTGCCCCCTTTGAACTCCGAGACCATTTCGGTGGGCACGATAATCTCACCGAAGTAGCGATCCAGGCCGGCCACCTTGATGCGTCGCTGCAAGCTTTCCCGTATCGACTCCTCGCGATTGCTCTGCACCTTGAGGATGTACCAATTCATCTTGGGCGGTTCGTCGACGACCGGCGTTTCTTCGATCGGGCCGCGCTCTTCCACCTCATGCTCGACAACGTCATGTTCAGCGACTTCGTGTTCGGCGGCCTCGTGTTCGGCGGCCTCGTGTTCAGCCACGGCGCGCATCGAGTCCTCCGCCGCGGTGCGCGACGCTTCCTCGGGCGCGCCGATCGACGGCGCCGAGGATGCCAGCGCGGGCGGGGTTTCCAAGGCGGCCTCGTCGGGCATGTGGCTCGAATTGTGCGGATTTTCAATCACGCTTGGATTCCTACAAATTGTGCGGGCCGCTTCGTCACCGGTCGCCACAAAAACTCTTGACCAAGTCGGACGAAACCGCGCCGGGGCGGTCATTGGCCGGGGGCTTCCACGATCCTCAGCAGTTGCAGCAAGGCTCTCCAAAATACGTCGTAGCCGTACAACACGAATCCCAAAAACAAAATCAAGAGAATCACAACCATCGAACTCCGCACCAACTCGGCGCGGGTCGGCCACGAAACCTTATTCATCTCCGCTTCGACCGCGATCAAAAAATCGGCAAAACTAGGAAGATTGACCAGCCGAAAAACCAGCCAGGTCCCAGCGACCGCGACCAACCCGGGCATAAAAAACCGCATCCAGTGATTGGTGTCGATCTGGTAGGCGCTGAGCCGCCACACGCCCAACAGCAAGCCGATGAACAGCGTCGCGAACGTCACCTGCCGAGCGATGCGGCCCTGGCTCCGTTTGTAAATCCCCAGTTGAAACAGTTCCCGAAAAACCGGGCTGACCGTTGCGTTTTTCTCTTTGGCCATAACTTCGTTCTGCTCGTCGGATGCCCCAAAAGGGCAGTGAGTTGCGGCGGGCATCCACTCCCCGCCTGTCCTTATCGAGGGTGAGAAGCAACCGGCTTGGCACCCAGGGCCTTCATTCCTCTTTGGCCTTCTGTCGACCTCACGTGGCCTTCCCCCCCCGGATTCTCAGGCGAGACGGCGTCAACCGTCCACCGTATTAACTGGCAGGGGCGGCGGGAATTGAACTCGCAACCTCTGGTTTTGGAGACCAGCGCTCTGCCAATTGAGCTACACCCCTGCAAAGTCGAGCCTGGCGACCGCCTGGCCGGCGACCGCTTCGACGCGACGTTGTTCTCTCCGGCCGCGTCGCGCCCCAAACAAGGGACACGCTGTGGTCGAGCCCCGAGCCACCCCGCACACAAACGTGCCGGGAGCTCGGCCGATCTTGTTACTCGAGAATCGCCGATTTTGTTACTCAAGAATCTTTGTCACGACACCGGAACCGACCGTGCGACCACCTTCGCGAATGGCGAAGCGCACGCCATCGTCCATGGCAATCGGCGTAATCAATTCGACGCTCAACCTGGCATTATCGCCGGGCATGCACATCTCGGCGTCGCCCACCAAATTGGCCGTGCCGGTCACATCGGTCGTGCGGAAGTAAAACTGCGGACGATAGCCGCTGAAGAACGGCGTATGGCGTCCTCCTTCTTCCTTCGACAACACGTAAACTTCGGCCTCGAATTTGGTGTGCGGCGTGATTGAACCGGGCTTAGCCAGGACCTGACCGCGCTCGATCTCCTCGCGACGAATACCCCGCAGCAAGATCCCCACGTTGTCGCCGGCCTGGCCCTCGTTGAGCGTCTTATTGAACATCTCGACGCCCGTGCAGATCGTCTTGCGAGGCTTATCCGAGAGGCCCACGATCTCGACTTCGTCGCCGACGTGCACGATACCGCGCTCGATGCGCCCCGTGGCCACGGTCCCGCGGCCTTCGATCGAGAACACGTCTTCGACAGCCATCAGGAACGGCTTGTCGACTTCGCGCACCGGCTCGGGAATGTAACTATCCACGGCGTT
The DNA here is from genome assembly GCA_041499515.1 of Planctomycetia bacterium. Lineage (GTDB taxonomy): Bacteria > Planctomycetota > Planctomycetia > Pirellulales > PALSA-1355 > PALSA-1355. The sequence continues at coordinate 15,011 of JBGQKM010000051.1, forward strand.
GAGCAAATCCTGAATGCACTTGGTCGCGGCCGGATCCTTGGGATTGTCGTAGGCCGGTTTGCTCGCCCCGCGAATAATCGGCACCTCGTCACCGGGAAAACCGTAGCGGGTCAACAGCTCGCGCAACTCCAACTCGACCAATTCGAGTAATTCGGGATCGTCGACCAGGTCGACCTTGTTGAGAAATACCACCAGCGCCGGCACGCCGACCTGGCGAGCCAGCAGGATGTGCTCGCGAGTTTGAGGCATCGGGCCGTCAACGGCCGAGACGACCAAAATCGCCCCGTCCATCTGAGCCGCGCCGGTGATCATGTTCTTGATGAAGTCGGCGTGGCCCGGGCAGTCGATGTGGGCGTAGTGCCGCTTATCCGACTCGTACTCCACGTGACTCACGGCGATCGTCACCGTCTTGGTTTCATCGCGAACCGTACCGCCCTTGGCGATGTCGGCATACGACTTGAAGTGCGCCATCCCCTTGGCAGCCTGCACCGCCAGCAGCGCGCCGGTCAAAGTGGTTTTGCCGTGATCAATGTGACCGATCGTCCCCACGTTGACGTGGGGCTTTTTCCGTTGAAATGTGTCCTTGGCCATTCTATCTCCCTGGTCGTTTGTCTCTCGGGCAATTTGACTGATTGAAGTACAAGTGATTTCGGTGTCGAACAAAGCTGCTGATGGGAGTCGGACCCATGACCTCGTCCTTACCAAGGACGCGCTCTACCAACTGAGCTACAGCAGCCCGAGTCCGATCCCTGGCGGCGAGCCCAATGGGGTTTCCCGTGAGCGCGCCGGTGTGTTTTTTTCGCAAAACCGTCGTGGTTCTCCGTCTGCTGGGTTGTCCTTCACGCGTCACGTTTTTTCGAAGCGGGTGAAGGGAATCGAACCCTCGTCTTTAGCTTGGAAGGCTATGGCTCTACCATTGAGCTACACCCGCAATTTGCGGTCCACAAGCGCCAAGCGACGATTGTTACCCGCACAGGACCGCAGTGTGGCTTGCATGCCGTGTTCGAATGCTCGTTAAAATCCTGCCCCTCGGTTCAGCACATCCAAGCCGTTTGGCTCCAAACCCGATTCCGTTTCAGCACTGCATAGAAAACCCAGACCAGCTCCGTTTTCCATATGGGGGGTACAGGATTCGAACCTGTGAAGGCAGTGCCATCAGATTTACAGTCTGACCCCTTTGACCGCTCGGGAAACCCCCCTTGAATTTCGGCCCGTCAACCGTGTTTGCCTAGGGCGGGCTATTCCCGAAATGTCCTTCTCTAGAGCGGACTTATCAATTTTTTCGCCAAGCCGTTTCGATCCTCAAACCGTTTCCATCCGTAGCCGACAAGCTAGCGGAGGGACTTGAACCCACAACCTGCTGATTACAAATCAGCTGCTCTACCAATTGAGCTACGCTAGCCTTCAAGTCCCCCCACGAAAACCACTAAATATAACGAACTCGTTGGCCCTTGCAATACGGGGCGTCCCAGAAATGGGGGCAAAAACCAGCGAGCTGTGCCAATAGGCCCGGCTGGCACCTGCCGAGCGCGCGAAACCTCGCAAAAACTTTTCGAAATCGACCTCCACGCCCGCCAAAAATCCCATTCCGGCGCAAGCGCCAGCCCCCGAGCGGTCCGGTGAACAAGGCAGGCGCGAGAAAGCTACGCGGGAGACCGGGCCGATTGATCGCACCGGTCCAACGAGATCCCGATAGCCGCCGCCAGCCTCCTTTTGAGCTCGATCCCCTGACTGGGGGCACCAACGAAAGCACCTGCAGGCCGGAGCCTGCAGGGCTGAATTAAACACTACGCAACCTGTTACTGCTAATCCAGTTAGCTGCCGGTCAATTCAGGCCTGGAACCTCGATCTTCTCTTCCACCGCGGCGATCCGCAGCTTGTCCAAGGCCCGCGCCTCGATCTGCCGAATCCGCTCCTTCGTGACGCCCATCTCGGCGCCCACTTCCTTGAGCGTCTGCGGCTCCTGGCCGTGATCGAGCCCGAAACGGCTAATGATAATCTTCTGTTCACGCTCGTCAAGGCGTTCCAGAATCTTGCCGATTTGGGTTTCGCGCTGCGTCTGCGCCGATTCCTGCTCGTACTGGTCGCTGCGGTGCTCTTCGGTACTGTTGAACATCTCCGAATGGCTGGTGCGGAAGCGGTCCCGATGGCGATGCTCGCCGGGAATCGTGCGGGCAAAATTCTTCATGATCGCCCAGCTTGCATAGGTGCTGAATTTATTGCCGCGCGCGAAATCGAATTTCTCCGCGGCTCGAATCAGCGACATATTGCCGTCGCTCACCAGCTCGAAGAAGTTTTCGCCCTGTCCCACGTGCCGTTTGGCGATCGAAACCACCAGCCGCAGGTTGGCCCGCACGATCTGGTTCTTCAAGGCCACGGCCTGATCGACCAGCGATTCGATTTCGTCCATCAGGCTGCTCTTGGCCCGTGCCGGATCGAGTTCTTCGCGCCGTTTCGAGGCTTTGTATTTCAGGTAGTTGAATTTGCGGAACAAATGCCCTTCTTGCTCGCGCGTCAGCAGCGGAACTTCGTAGAGGCTGGCCAAATACGGCGGCAAGCCGGCCGGCAGCCGGACCTTTTTCGCCGGCGCGACGCTCTGGGGCATCTCGGCCATGATCGTCTTTTCCGCGTTCGAGCGGCCAAATTGCGGATTGGGCATGAAATCCAACGGCAATTCCATGATTCGCCGCGCCCGCATCTCGTTGATCACCCGGTACACGCTGGTCTTGGTGCGGCGATAGCGGTCGGCCAGCGTCTCGATCGGAGTGTTCCGACGATACTGCTGATAGATTTTCCTCTTGTCCTCTTCCGTCAAGGGTCCGGTATTGTTGGGGAAAATCGCCAGATCGGAATACGTCTGATCGAACTGCTTGAGGGTATAACGAATCGTTTCCACGCTGCGGTCCATTTTTTTTGCCACCCGTTTGGTGACTTCGGCCAGGCAACCCCCGGCCCGTGCCAGGCGGCGTGCACGCTCGATAATCTCACTGCGCTCTTGGGCGGTCAGTTGACTGAAACGGGCTCCTCGACGCACGCGGTCCTCGTTGCGGGCCACGAACTGTTCGACCGAGCTTTTCAGAAAACCCACCCGCTTTCGCCCGTCAAACACGAAACGCCGACTCACCAGTCCCTGCTGCCGCCAGCGCGAGATCGTCTTGGTCGAAACCTTGAACATTTTGCTCAACTCGTCGACCGTCAGCACGCACTCGCCGGCGCCCGAGGCCGGCATGTCGGCGGCGTCCGACAAATCCTCGACGAACAGCCGCAGATCGTGCCCGGCGTCTTCGCCCGAAAACTTCAGGTTCGGAAACGACTCAGGCCGATAGTCGGTGATTCGATAGCACAGGTATTCGTAGGTATACGTGCGACGCGCATCGAGCTCGGCCAACAGTTTCTCGGCTCGATTGACCTGCTCGATTTTCTTTTCGCGCGGAGCGAAACGTACTTGCTGGTCGCGGAGTTGACGAATGATCGGATTGAGATAATCGGTGTGCATGACAGGACCTCTTCTTCATCTGGGGAGATCTCGACGGTGTTCCTTGCGCCTCCGCGCCCGGTGAGATCGATTCCTCAACTTTCACGTGCCTCTTCCGGCCGTGACTTCACGCTCTCAAACTTGCCCCCTGAGGAAGTGCTGGATTATGACCGCAAGCGCGCCGCGGATGCTCAAAGCCCGACGGCCCGTGATTTACCTTGTTACAAGCCGGATTTGGCCGAATTGTACTAACCTATACGTATAAAAGTCGCCGTGGATCGAAATAAGTTCGCGCGACTGGCCATTTTTTCGTCCTTATCCGGACCACCAGCCGCATCGGCCCGATAAGCACGATCTTCTTATTGTACCAAAAGTTGCCGCTCTTGGCCCAGATCACTCGCTAGCACCCGCCAGACGCCTCGGCATTGGCCCTAATTCCCCTAATCCCCGCGTCTTAATCAAGGACCGTTCGAGTGGATTGGGGGCCGCAAGCGCGACGATGTATCAGATTGACCGCTCTTGCCGCCCGACGGGGGCCCGCAGGGCTTCAGCTTGCAAACCATGTGCCGCATCCACAGGGGGCTTGAGAATGGATTCCAGCCGCGCTGTCCGGGACCTCGTTGTCTGGACGCTTCTTGTCTGTGCTTCCCACCCGCTGGTCGCGGCCGAAGCGGCCCGCAAATATGCGTTGCAAAGCGCGCGCCAGTCGGGCGAGTTGACGCATGTCGAGGCGAGCTTCCAGGTGGGCGGCGATCTCAAGCTGGTTACCGACGGAAAACCAAAAGACCTGCCGATGAGCGTGGTGGCCAAGCTGAGCTACGACGAACGACTGCTGGCGTTGGACCGCAACCATCGACCACAAAGTTCCGCCCGCCATTACGCCGAGGCCGGCGCCGTGATCAAAGTCGACAAGGGGGGCGAAAAGCCGACGCTCGACCAGCAACGCCGCTTGATCGCCGTCGAACGATCCGAAAAATCCCCGGCCCTGCTCTACTGCCCGACCGCGTCTCTGACGCGCGAGGAACTCGATCTGATCGACATTCCGGGCAACACGCTGCTCGTCGACGCGTTGCTGCCGGCGCGTGAGGTAGCCTTGGGCGAATCGTGGAAACTGGCCGACAAAACCCTGGCCGATCTGCTGTGCCTGGAGGCCGTGAGCTGGACCGATGTGCAGGGCGTGCTCGGCCAGGTCAGCGACGGCGTGGCCGAAATCGCGGCGGCCGGCTCGGTCAGCGGAGCGGTCGGAGGTATCACGACCGAAATCGAATTGAAAGCCAAGTATCGGTTCGACCTCAAACAAAAACGCATTACCTACCTGGCCTTGCTGATCAAGGAAAAGCGAGCGGTCGGCCACATCGGGCCGGGCCTCGATACGGTGGCCAAATTGATCATGCAAATCCGCCGCATTGCCAGCTCCGAAAACCTGAATGCCGACGCCTTGGGTCAAGTTACCAAAACGACGGCCCCCGAGCGGCTGCAGCTCGCTTATGCGTCGCCGGCCAACCAATTTGGCTTCCAATATGACCGACGCTGGTACGTGACCAACGACGACCCGAAGCTGACGGTGCTGCGACTCTTGGATCGGGGCGAATTGATGGCCCAGTGCAACATTTCGGTCCTGGCGGGCGAACAGAAAAAGCCCATTAATCTGGCCGACTTCCAGCGCGACGTGCAGAACTCGCTTGGCAAGAATTTTGGGCAGTTTGTCAAGGCTTCGCAAGACACCAACGACGCCGGCTACACCGTGCTGCGGGTCGCGGTCCACGGCACGGTTTCGCAACTGCCGATCGAGTGGATTTACTATCTGGTCGAGAATCGTCGCGGCCAGCGCGTGTCGTTGGCTTTTACGCTGGAAGCGAGTCTGCAAGAACGCTTTGCACAGGCCGATCGCCTGCTGGTCGGCGACCTGCGGCTGCTGGAGCCCGCGGCGCCGACCGCGGCCAAGCCGGCCCCGAAAAAAGACGCCGGCGCGCGAGCCTGGTGAGGATCGCCGCCGCGGGTGCTTTGCTTCCGGCTGGCCTGGCCGTAAGCTAAACAGCAGGGCAAGTGTCCTGGGCTGTTTTGGCCCGGCGATCGGAGAGTCCAGCGCATGATCCGCCGCGATGCATCCAGCGACGAAGCAGCCGCGGCAAAGTGGATCTTGATTTCGCAAATCGAACACGCGCGCCTGGCCGGCAAGCTGGCCGAACATTGGGGCGCCGATGGTTTCGCGCCGCTTGCGCCACGCGACGAGCTGTTGTGGGCCGTCTATCATCACGACGACGGTTGGCGCGAGTGGGAGCAAACGCCCGAGGTCGATCCGCGGCACGGACGGCCGCGCACCTTTACCGAAATGGAGCTGGCCGATTCGCTGGTGATTTGGACCGCCTCGATCGAAACCGCCCGGCGGGCCGGTGTGCTGCAGGCGGCGCTCGTGGCCGGCCACTTCTGCGCCCTGGCACGACGTATTGCCGGCTGGAAGCAAGGCGACCCCCAGGCGGCCGAAGCCGCGCGGTTCGTGACTCACTACGAGGCCTGCAGCGTCGACTGGCGGCGGGACTGGCAAGCGCAAAACCCGACCACAAACACGCCCCTGCTCGCTCAGCGGGCGCTGGCGCAGTTGCAGTTTTTCGATGCGCTGAGCCTGTGGTTTTGCTGTGCCGAGGCCAGTGAACCCGACCAGATCGAAACGCCCGGCGGGCCGGTCCTTACGATTCGGCCGCAGGACCCGGGGTGCCTGTTGCTGGCCCCCTGGCCGCTGGTCGTGGCGAGCCTGAATCTCGAAATTACCGGCCGGGCCGTTGCCAAAATCCGTTACGGCAGTCGCCGCGACCTGGCCGTCGCCCCGTCGCAACCGGCATTATTGCGATGGCAGTTGCGACCCGACTCGGGACCCGCGGGCTGAAGTTGACGTTGGGACTTAAAGCCAACTATACTCGAAGGTTCGGAGCGGACGTTTTTCACCGGCGGTGCCTGGGCGTTCGCCTTGTCCACTCATTTCGCCTAACTTCACCTCCCGAACAGAGAAGTCTGCGATGCGCGTGCTCTGCGTCAAGCGAAGCGAGTCGGCAGCGAGGGGGCTGGCCGTGGCCTGTCTGCTGGGGCTGCTTTGCGCGATCCAACTGGGGGCGGCCGAACCGGCGAAGATCGCTGCGGCGCCGACATCGACTCCGGCCAAAACCGGCCCGTTCCGCACCGTCGTGCCGGGCGTCGAAGTGACGATCGAGCCGGACCGTCAAGAGGCGGAGACATATTCGACGCAGGATCTCGTCGAAATCGTGCATGGAATTCCCGATCTCGAATGGTCGCCAAAACTGTCCCCAAAGACGCAGACGCTCCGCGAAATGGCGACCCAAACCGTCTTGCGCCGCGACATCTGGTGCTTGGAAATCACGTTCAAGCCGGTGCGGATGCTATGGGTTGACGAGCCGCAGCCAAGCGGAAAAATGCAGCGGAAGCTGATCTGGTACCTGGTGTATCACGTCAAGAATACCGGCAAGCACCTCAAGCCAACGAAGCAGCAGGACGGCACGTACTCGCTGAAAAAGGTCGATCGCGACGTCCGGTTCTTTCCGCAGTTCGTGCTGGAGGCCCCGGAATACAAAAAGGCCTACTTGGACCGCATCATCCCGGTGGCCATTGCCGCGATACAGCAGAAGGAAGACCCTCGCCGCAAATTGCTCAACAGCGTCGAAATCAGCAACAAGTTGATTCCCACCAGCAGCGACCTGGTCGACCACAGCGTCTGGGGCGTGGCCACCTGGGAAGACATCGATCCGCGCGTCGATTTCTTTTCGGTCTACGTGCAGGGGTTGAGCAACGCCTACCAATGGGTCGATCCGCCCGAGGCCTTCAAAAAAGGCGATCCGCCGACCACCGGCGGCGTGCTCTTGCAAAAGACTTTGATGCTCAACTTTTGGCGTCCCGGCGACGAATTCGTCGAGGATCAACGGATCATCCGCTACGGGATTCCGGGCAAGGTTGACTATAGCTGGGTTTACCGATAAATTTACGGGTCTCGCCGGATAGTCGCATCCTCCCGGCAAACGGCAATCATCTCATTTCCAGGTCCTTGATGTGGGCCGGGTAGCGGAGAGACTCAGGACATGGCACATAAGAAAGGGCAGGGCTCCAGCCGAAACGGTCGCGACTCGAACGGCCAGCGACGCGGAGTCAAGAAATTCGGCGGCCAGCAAGTTCGGGCCGGAAACATTCTGGTCCGACAGGTCGGCACGAAGTTTCACGCGGGCAGCGGCGTTGGACAAGGCTCCGACTACACGCTCTTTGCGCTGGTCGACGGCGTCGTTGAGTTCGATCGCGAAGGACGCCGCATCAACGTGGTCGGCGCGGCCTAGCAAGCCCAGGGGGAATCTTGGCCGGCGGCCCCGGAATCCAGGGCGTTTTTGGGAAGATCGTGATTTCGATTTCCTAACCAGCCATCAATAGAAATCTGCTGGGGTGGCCCATATCGGGGCGACCCCTTTTTTATTATCGTCGCTCGGAACTCACGCGGTCTCGGGCGTCGCTCGTGTTTTATTTCGGACAGGCAACGCCGCGCTGCCGAAAACGGGAATTGGTCTGATGTTCGTCGATCGAGTCACCATTCAAGTCGAGGCCGGGCGCGGCGGCGACGGCTGCGTCAGCTTCCGCCGCGAAAAATACATCCCACGCGGCGGACCCGACGGCGGCGACGGCGGCAACGGCGGCAGCGTGATCATCGTCGCGGCCGAAGGGGTCGACAGTCTGGCGGCCCTTTCGCAAAAGAAGCACTGGACCGCCCAAAACGGCCAGCGCGGCGGCAGTTCGAACTGCCACGGCCGCAACGGTCAAGATCTGACAATCCAGGTGCCCCCCGGAACGCTCATCATGGACGCTCGCGTCGGCCACGTGCTCAAGGACCTGGCTCGACCGGGCGACAGCATCGCGGCGGCACGCGGCGGCCACGGCGGCAAGGGCAACTCACGCTTTGCCAACGCCACGAATCGCGCTCCGCGCCAGAGCACGCCCGGCGGAGAACCCGAGTCGCGCTTGATCACCCTGGAACTCAAGGTCATCGCCGACGTCGGATTGATCGGCAAACCCAACGCCGGCAAAAGCACTCTGCTTAGCCGATTGTCGCGGGCCCGACCCGAGATCGCGGAGTATCCGTTCACCACCAAATACCCCAACCTGGGCATCGTGCAGATCGGTTTCGATCGCTCATTCGTGATGGCCGACATTCCGGGGCTGATCGAAGGGGCCCACCTGGGCGCGGGGCTGGGGCACGAGTTTTTGCGGCACATCGAACGAGCCGGCATCCTCGTGCACTTAGTCGAGCCAAGTCCGGCCGACGGCAGCGATCCACTGGAAAATTATCGGATCGTGCGCGAAGAACTCCAGCAGTATGATGTCCAATTGGCCCGCCGGCCCGAGATCGTCGCGCTTACCAAGGCCGAGTTGCCCGGCGCCGCCGAAATCTGCCAGCAGCTTGCGCACGAACTGGGCTGTCCGGTCCTGGCGATTTCGGCCGTGACCGGCCAGGGGTTGGACCAATTGTTGCAGGCGATCATTCGAGCACTCGACCAGCGAAATACCCGGTGAGGTACGTGGCCGCGATGCGAGCGCCGATCTTTTGATCGGTTCTCACTCTCGGGCGAAAAAAGCAAGCGCATGGCAGACACGAATTCCTTTCCGCTGATGGCCGTCGACGTGGGCAACAGCCGCATCAAGTTCGGCGACTTCGAGCATCCGCTGGCCGATCCACTGCCGCATCCTCAGCGGGCCTTCGCAGTCGAGCTCGACTGGACGCTGGCGGATCTCGAAGGGCTTCTGCCGCGCGATCCGGCCAGCTACAGTTGGCGGATTGCCAGCGTCAACCGTCCGGCGGCCGCGCGGCTGATCGAGTGGTTGCGCGAGCGTCAGGTGCCGCGCATACTACCTCTCAAACACACCGATCTGCCGCTGGAAATCCACGTGCCGCGGCCGGACCAGGTGGGGCTTGACCGCCTGGCCAACGTGGTGGCCGCCAACCGGCTGCGCGTCGCCGGACAACCGGCCATCGTGATCGACCTGGGCAGCGCGATCACGGTCGATCTCGTC
>JBGQKM010000052.1:0-24009 GCA_041499515.1 Planctomycetia bacterium
CCACGCTGCCGGGCCAGTTGCTCCTCTAAGGGCCCAAGGACGAAGCCCTGGTCGCCGAGTTGTACCTGCGCTGCCTGGCCCGAGAACCGAAGCCGACGGAACTGCAAACCTGCCTGGACCACGTGCGCACGACCGGCCAGCGAGCCGAGGCGTTCGAAGACATTTTGTGGTCGTTGATCAACTGCACCGAATTCCTGAATCGTCAATGACGCGGTGCCCCGGGGTTGCACGGGGCATGGCCGGAAAGACGCAGTATTTGAAGGGCGGAAACTCGCATGACTTTACTTTGGCGTCATCAAGTGGACGTGTCGCTTGGGCGCGGGGGGCTGATTCGGCGCCGCGACTTTCTGCGCGGAATCGCCGCGTCGAGCATCGCCGCCGGAACGCTCTCCTGGCGCGACCTAGTCGCGCTGCAGGCCGGCGAATTGCAAAAACGCGGCATGGCCTGCATCCTGCTGTGGATGCAAGGCGGCCCCAGCCAGTTCGAAACCTTCAGCCCCAAGCCGGGACATCCCAACGGCGGCGAAACCAAGGCCATCGGTACGTCGGTCTCGGGCATCCAGATCAGCGAAAACTTTCCGCAGCTGGCCAAGGTCGTGAACGAGGCGGCCATCATTCGCTCGATGACCAGCAAGGAAGGCAGCCATCCGCGGGCGACCTACTTGCTGCACACCGGCTATCTGCCGACGGCCAGCGTCAAGTTCCCGGCGTTTGGCTCGCTCATTGCGCAGCAGATTGCCCATGCCGCGCTCGAGTTGCCGGCGTTCGTGCGGATCGGCGGGGGCGGAAGAGACGGCAGCGGGGGCGGACTTTTGGGCGTCGAATTCGATCCGTTCGTCATGCCGCTGGCCGGAAAACTGCCGACCAATACGGCGCCGGCCACCGCGGTTCCACGCTACACCCAGCGGCTCGACTTGCTGGGCCGCCTGGAAGCCGACTACGCCGCCAGCGGCGCGAAAGAAGAAGTCGCCGAGCATCAGAAACTCTACCAAAAAGCGTCGCGGATGATCTTGAGCTCGCAAATGTCGGCCTTCGATCTCGACCACGAGCCGGCCGCGGTGCGCGAGGCCTACGGCGCCTCTCAATTTGGGCTTGGTTGCTTGCTGGCGCGCCGATTGGTCGAATCCGGCATTCCCTCGATCGAGATCGTGCTCAACGGTTGGGATACGCACGCCGAAAACTTCCCCCGCACCAAAGAGCTGGCCGAGCAGGTCGATCAACCGTTGGCCACCTTGCTGACGGATTTGAAGCAGCGAGGGATGCTGGACAAAACGCTGGTCGTGTGGATGGGCGAATTCGGCCGCACCCCCAAGATCAACCCCCGCGCGGGCCGCGACCATTATCCGCGGGCGTTCAACGTCCTGTTGGCCGGCGGCGGCATCCGCGGCGGCCAGGTGATCGGCAGGACCGACGACGGCGGCACCGAGGTCATCGACCGGCCGGTCAACGTGCCCGATCTGTTCCAGACGTTCTGCAAGAGCCTGAAGATCGACCCCACGACCGAAAACGTCGCTCCCAACGGCCGCCCGATCAAAATCGTCGACGGCGGACAACCGGTCGCGGAACTATTTGCCTGAGAGATTCCAGCGTAACCGCGCGGGATTTCCTCGGTTTTGTAGAGTCTTCGTCGTAAATCGGCACGCTCCCCTGCTCGAGGGCGGTTCGGCGAGGGTTCGCGGAAGTCCGGGGTGGGTTTGGCAAGCCGGTGGTCTTCAGGTTAGCATGGCACGCATGAGTATCCCTGCCGATGAGCCCGCCGGTGGTTCCCGCCGCTTTGATTCGCTCGCACAAGAGGCCTTTCTGAACCTCTGGCGCACGTACGACCGTTTGCATGTGCTGGAAGAAGATCTTTTTGGGCGCTACGACCTGACCCCGCAACAGTACAACGCCCTGCGGCTGTTGCGCGGCGAGTCGGGTCGCAAACTGCCCACGCTGGCCCTGGCCTCCCGACTGGTCTCGCGCGCACCGGACATCACCCGCTTGTTGGACAAGCTGGAAGAGCGTGGGTTGGTCGAGCGCGAGCGGCCGGCCGACAATCGCCGCATGGTCTTGATCGCCCTGACCGATGCCGGTCGGTCCCTGCTGGCCGAACTCGATCACCAGGTCCGCGAGTGCCACGTCCGGCAGCTCGGGCATTTGTCCGAGCCGCAATTGCGCGAGCTGATCGTCCTGTTGCAGGCCGCGCGAGCGCCCCACGAAGACGCAAGCAGCCCTTGGCTTTCCGCGGTATAATTGCTCGATCTCGTGTGTTCCTACGGTCCGAGCGAGCCCCAGTCGAGGTGCGGCGCGTGAGCCTGGAGAAGCCCCAGTTGCCGGAAGTACGCCGATTCGATTCCAGCAGCGGCGTGCGCATCTATCGGATCGCCTGCGACGCCTTTCCGGGTCTGGTCGCCAATATCTATCTGCTGCTGGAAGCTGGGCCGCCAACGATCGTCGACACCGGCAGCGGATTTGGCAACGCCAACCAGCAACTGCTGGCCGGCTTGGAAACCGTTCGCACCGAGTTTGGCGAAACGATCTCTCTGGCCGACGTCGGGCGGATCATCATCACCCACGGACACATCGACCATTTTGGCGGGCTGGCGTTCTTGCACGGCAAGGCGCCGCAGGCCGAAATCGCGATTCACGAGCTCGATGTCCGCATTTTGACGGCGTTCGAAGAACGCGTGGCGGTGGCCAGCAAGGCGATCCGCCAGTTTCTGCAACAAGCCGGCGTGAGCGCCGCCATGTTGCAAGGTTTTATGGACATTTACGGGTTTTCGAAAAAGAACGTGCACAGCCTGCCGGTGGCCCGCACGCTGGTCGATCACCAGGAACTCGACGGCCTGCGCTTCATCCACACGCCGGGGCACTGTCCGGGGCAGGTTTGCATCGCCGTGGGCGACGTGCTGTTGAGCGCCGATCACGTCCTGCCCGAAATCTCGCCGCACCAGGCGCCCGAGAGCATCATGCCCTACACCGGCTTGGGCCATTATCTGGAATCGCTCGACAAAATCGGCCGCATGGGCGGTTTTGACCTGGCGTTGGGCGGACACGGGGGGCCGATCAAGGACGTCTACAAACGGATCGCCGAGATCCGCAAAGGCCACCAGCGGAAGCTGGAAAAGATTCTGACAATCATTCGCGAATCGCCGCAACCGTTTACGATCGACGACGTCTCGAAACAGCTTTACACGCACGTGAAAGGCTTTCACGTGTTGTTGGCCCTGGAAGAAGTCGCCGCGCACGTCGAGTATCTCTACCAACATGGCAAACTGAAGATCGCCAACCTCGACCAGTTCCAGCGCGAGGAAATCGGGCCGATTCGCTACCTGATGGCGTAGGGACGCGGTGGATTGCCGATTGGCGGCCTTTTGTTTCCGTGTGCTGTTTCAAGGCGATAGATCTCTGCGCACGCAGTCCTCCGTAAGGCCCCACCATTTGTTCGCGCCATCGGACGCGGCGATTACATACGATCCCGAATTGATAGGATCATCGCTAATCCAGAAGATTTGTGGCAATGTTGGGTCGTTGGTCACATTCCGATACGCCACCCCTGGAACTGCATTCGGCGAGAAAGGCGTGTACAAGGGCATCGCCCCCAGGAATTGGAGGTTGCTGTGCGCAAAGTAACCACCATCGGTCATATAGAACGCGGTGCCCGCTTGTCCCGTGGTGACAAACGCCGATCGATAGGGGTTGTCTCCGTGATATCCGTAGTTTCCTCGCGCGGCAGTGGCAGTAGCTTTTCCATCGGTCTCATTTCTGTACAAGCTCTTCCGGTTGCCATCCCGTCCTAGGGCTCCCACGCCGTTAGCCAGAAAACTCGCGATCAGAATAAGCGACATTGCAACGACTCGTCTGCGTCTCATAAAAATGCCCTTTCGCAAAGGAAGCCAATTGGTCGCCACGAATCATTCCGTGGAACGAGCGAGCTGGTGCTCGTCGGACTCGAACTGCTGGAATTTGAACCGACGCGCAAAAAGGGTCAAGAAGGAATCAGGAGGCAGTGACAACTGTATGTCACCCCCACAGTCGACGGAGCCGCGATGCGCCAATGGCACACACCCAATCAGCGAGATGCGCCTTATGGCCTGGCGTCGACGTGTGCTTGAACAAGGATGGCTTCGACTTTCGACAGAATGTCGGGATGCTCACTGGCCACGTCGTGCTGCTCGCCCAGATCGGACGCCAGGTCGAACAGCTCCAGAGGCGTACCCGGTTGATGGCGAACGGCTTTCCAATGGCCGAGGCGCACCGCCTGGCTAGAGCCGCGCTCGTGAAATTCCCAATAAAGATACTCGTGATTCTCTTGAGCTCGTCCAGAGGTTTTTTCGCCGAGCAGGGCCGGAACCATCGAGATGCCGTCCAAGCCGGCCGGCACTGGCGCGCCGGCCAATTCGGCCAAAGTCGGCAGCACGTCCCAAAAGGCCCAGACCTGTGAACCCTCCGTGCCCGCCGCGATCTTATGCGGAAAGCGGACGATCATCGGCACGCGGATTCCCCCTTCGTAGAGCGCCCGCTTGAAGCCGCGCAGCGGGCCCGAGCTGCGGAAGAATTTCGGATCGGCGCCCCCTTCGCGGTGCGGCCCGTTGTCGCTGGTGAAGAACACGATCGTATTTTCGTCCAGCTTTGATTCGGTCAATTTGGCCAGCACTTTTCCGACTTGCGTATCGAGATACGTGATCATCGCGGCGTGATTCTTTTGCGGCTGCGGCCATGATTCGGCCGAATAGGGCGCGTCGCTGGGAACTTCCATGCCCTGCTGTCCCGCCTCGTTGTTGGCGTGCGGCAACGTCAGGGGGAGATACAGGAAGAAACGATCGCGCTGATGGCGGTCCAGGAAGTCCAGCGCTTCTTGAGTGAACAGATCGGCCGAGTACACACGCCGCTTCGTGGCCACGTTGTCTTGGACGACATTGTCGAACGTCACCTTCTGGTCGTTCTTCCACAAATAGTCGGGATAGTAGTTGTGGGCATGGTGCTGGTTGAGATAGCCGAACCACTCGTCGAAGCCTTGCTGATTGGGAACGCCTGTGGTGCCAGGCTCGCCCAGGCCCCACTTGCCGATGATCCCCGTGACGTAGCCCGCCGATTTGAGCACCTCGGCCACGGTGACGTCCTCGGGCGCCAGCGGCACCAGGCCGTTGCCGCGGATGCGGGCGTGCCCGGTGTGGCGGCCGGTCATCAGCACGCAGCGTGACGGTGCGCAGACCGTGCTGCCGGCATAACAATCGGTAAATCGCACGCCCTGGGACGCCAGCCGATCGATCTGGGGTGTTTTGATCGCAGTTTGGCCATAACAGCCCAGGTCGCCATAGCCCAGATCGTCGGCCATGATCCAAAGAATGTTCGGTTTGGCACCCGACGGCGCGCCCAGGGCAAGTTGTACCAAGGCCAGCAACAAAAGGGCGATTTGCTGACCGCAGATCCTACCAAGACGGCTCATCGCGTGAGTCCTCAATTTCAGGCCGGCGCCGGTCACGGCTCGTTTTCGAGCAGTTGCTTGGCGGCTTTCAATGACTTCTTTTGTGCCGCGTCCAACTCGGGATAACCCAATTTCAAGCCCTGCAGCGTTTGCACGATGATGTGCGCCACGGCGACGCGGGTGAACCACTTATGGTCGGCCGGAATGACGTGCCACGGCGCGTGCTCGGTGCTGGTGTGGCTGAGCATATCCTCGTAAGCCCTCGTATAGTCGTCCCAAAAGGCGCGCTCCTTGACGTCGGCTTCAGAAAACTTCCAGTTTTTTCCGTCCTTTTCCAGTCGTTCCAGGAACCGCTTCTTCTGTTCGTCCTTGGAGACGTGCAAGAAGAACTTCAGGACCACGATCTCATTCTCGACCAGGTAGCGTTCGAAATCGTTGATTTGACGATAGCGGTCGGCCCACAGCTTGTCCTGTTTTTTCGAAACATGAATCCGTTCCTTCGCCAGCAGTTCCGGGTGGACGCGCACCACCAGCACTTCCTCGTAATAGGAACGATTGAAGATGCCGATATATCCCCGCTCGGGCAGAGCTCGCACGTGACGCCACAGATAGTCGTGATCGAGCTCCTCGACCGACGGCGCCTTGAAACTTTTCACCTGGCAGCCCGCGGGATTCACGCCCGACATGACGTGTTTGATCGTGCCGTCCTTGCCGGCCGCGTCGATTCCTTGCAGGATGATAAGCAAGGCATACGTGTTTTGCGCATTAAGCATGGCTTGCAAGTCGGCCAGCGCCAGAATGTCGTTCTCGAGCTTGTCCTCGACGTCGGCCTTGGCCCGATACGGTTCGGTCTGCGCCGGAGAATAATCCTTCAGCTTGATCGCCTTGTTCGGCGGCACCAGCAGTTTGTCGATGTTCATGGTTGCTCCGGCTCCAACGCACCCCCGCGGGTTTCCAATCGTCGCCAGGCCTGTTGCGGATCGGCCCATGGCGGCGGAAATAATTCAGGATGAAACAGATGGCCAAGAATTTCCAAACTGTCGACCAGCCGCGGACCCGAGCGATTGAAATAGGCGTTGCCGTCGACCGCAAACACACGACCGTCGCGCACTGCCGACAATCCGGCCCAGCCCGGCCACGTGGGCAACTCTTGCGCCTCGACGATCGTGCGTTCCAGATCAAATCCGCAGGGCATGATGATGACCACTTGCGGATCGTACGGCACGATTTGATCCCAAGAGGTGTAGGTGCTGTGTTGACCCGCGACGGCAAGGCCCAGCTGGCCGCCGGCCATCTGCACGAGTTCCGGCGTCCAGTTGGCCGAGAGCATCGGAGGATCGATCCATTCCAAACAGGCCGAGCGCGGAATCTGGGATGGCCCCAGAGTGGCCGTCGCGGCCCGCACGGTGTCAACGCGCGCCTGCAATCGGCCGATCACTTCGCCGGCTGCCGCCTGAGATGCCGTGGATTGGCCGATCCGAGCGATGTCGTCGAACACCTCCAGGAGCGAGTGCGGATTGAGCGCCAAAACCTGCGTATTTCTCAGCGACGGCGTCTCACGCACCGCCGCGGCGACGTCTTCATACCGCACCGCGCACACGTCGCACTGGGCCTGCGTGATGATCAGATCGGGCCGAAGCCCGGCCAGTCGTTCGACGTCGATCGCGTAGAGCGCGGCCCCGCTAGCCGACAGAGAACGAACCTGAGAGTCGATCGCGGGACTCGAAGCGAACGAGTCGACCAGCGACCGGGTCAGCCGGGGCTTGGTGGCCACATGCGGCGGATAATCGCATTCGTGGCTGATGCCGACGACGCGATCGCCTAGTCCGAGCAGGTAGAGCATTTCGGTGGCGCTGGAAATGAGCGAGACGATGCGCTCGGGAGTCTTCATTTCGGCAGCTTAACGGTCGAGAACCGCCGGCTCAAGAGTCTTTTGGCATCCCACGACACGATCCTCCACTTCTGGCCCCAACCGGCAATGTGTTGACCAACCGGGCTGGAGTGCCATAACCTTACACCAGGAAATCCCCCGTCGTTCGAAACGGGGGGCCACGATCGCGCGGATCGCTCAAACGGGACGAACGTCAAGGGTGCCGACCATGAAAATGTTCCTCGCCGGACAATGGATCGACAAGGCCGCGCGATTCGAGGTCCGCAATCCCTTCGACAACACCGTGATCGACACGGTGCCGCGGGCCGAGGCCGACGACGTCCAACGCGCGCTGGCCGGCGCCGTCGAAGGCGCCAAGATAATGCGCCAAATGCCCGGCTACGAGCGCGCCAAAATTCTCCGCAAAGCAGCCGATTTGATGGGCCAGCGGGCTGAAAAACTCGGCCGGTTGATCAGCACCGAAGAAGGCAAGATACTGGCCGAGGGCCTGTTCGAGGTTTCGCGGGCCCGCGAAACGATCGAGTTGTCGGCCGAAGAGGCCAAACGTCTGGCGGGCGAAGTGTTGCCGCTCGACGGCGCACCGGGCGGAGCCGGCAAATTGGGCTTCACGCTGCGTGTGCCGTGCGGGGTCGTGGCGGCCATCACGCCGTTTAATTTTCCGCTCAACCTGGTGTGTCACAAAATCGGCCCGGCCCTGGCCGCGGGAAACTCAGTCGTGCTGAAACCGGCCAGCGATACGCCGCTGTCGGCCCTGGCGATGGTCGAAATCCTGTTGGAGGCCGGTTTGCCGCCGCTGGCCATCGCCTGCCTGACCGGCTCGGGCGGCACGATCGGCGACGCCATTGCCCGCGACCCGCGCGTGCGGAAAATCAGTTTTACCGGCAGCCGCGACGTGGGCGAGCACATCTGCCAGGTCGCCGGGCTGAAGCGCGTCACGATGGAGCTGGGCTCCAACAGCCCGATCATCGTGATGCCCGATGCCGATCCGAACAAAGTCGCCCAGGCGACCGTGGCCACCGGCTATGCCAACGCCGGACAGGTTTGCATTTCGACGCAGCGGGTGATTGCCCTGGCGCCGATCTACCGCGAGTTGATCGACGCGCTCAAGCCCAAGGTCGAGGCGATCGCGCTGGGCAACCAACTCGACGAGAAAACCAGCATGGGGCCGATGATCCGCGAGTCCGACGCCCAGCGCGTCGAATCGTGGGTCAACGAGGCGGTCGCCGGCGGCGCGAAACTCGTCAGCGGCGGACATCGGCACGGCGCCCTGTACGAGCCCACGCTCGTGGCCGACGTCGATCCGCGAATGCGCATCAGTTGCCAGGAACTGTTCGGTCCGGCCGTGGCCCTGACCAAGGTCGGTTCGATCGAGGAGGCGATTCACATCGCCAACGACAGCCCCTATGGCCTGGCGGCCGGAATCTTCACCGAAAACATCGGCCTGGCCATGCAATTCGCCCGACAGGTCGACTGCGGCAACCTGCACATCAATTGGGGCCCACAATGGCGGGCCGATCTGATGCCCTATGGCGGGCTGAAGGAAAGCGGTTTCGGCAAGGAAGG
Organism: Planctomycetia bacterium; assembly: GCA_041499515.1. Lineage (GTDB taxonomy): Bacteria > Planctomycetota > Planctomycetia > Pirellulales > PALSA-1355 > PALSA-1355. Next base: position 8,862 of record JBGQKM010000052.1, read on the forward strand.
CCCGAAGTACGCCGTGGCCGAAATGACCGAGCTCAAAACCGTCATCATTCACGGCGTCTGATACTGGATCGGGCGCTCAGGCCGCGAGCGTTTCGGTTACTTCTTGCCGGGATCGTTGGCCGAGGAATTGGCCTTGTCCGACGGGTCCGGTTCGGTGATGGCCGCGCCCGGACCGTGGAACACCACGTACGAGTCCAATACGTCTTGCAAGACGAATGGTTTAGGAAAGGCCTCGTCCAGTTGGTGCAGGACGCTGCGGTAGAACTTCACCGAATCGACGAGCTCGTCGATCAAATCCTGTTCTTGCACGAGTTTGGGATAGGCGTCCAGCACTTGTCGCCATTTCTTGAACCCGTCGACGTACAGTTGCGAGGCCTTGACGAGTTGCGCCGCGGAAAAAGCTCGGTCGCCGTCGTGAATCAGCTTGCGTGCGGCCAGCGTATCGTCGCTGGGTTCGATTTGACAGCGCAGGAGCCAGTAGTCGTAGTTGATGATGCCGCGTTCCGTGGAGATGGCGTGCGACAGGAAGTCGGCTTGCGTGGCTTCTTCGGCGGCCTTGAGCGCGGCGGCGTGGTTATCGCCGGTGATGCGATCGGCGATTTCCAGGGGATTGATTTCCAGCTTTTCGTGGACGGACGGCATCAACTGCTGCTGTTCTTTCGAGCGTTGCGCGGCCGCGGTCTCGTAGGCTTCGCGCTCGCCTTCGCTGAGCGACGCCAACTTATTCGCGGCGATCGCTTCGCGCACTCCGGGCGGGGTCAGCCCCGACAGCTCGGCCTTCGCCTGTTTTGATTTCTCGTCGAGGGTCTCCTTCTGGCTCAGCCGGATGAGGATATTGTACGGCGTGGGCAGGTCGCGCTGGGAGAATCCCGACCACGCCTCGGCCGCATTTCGCCAGGCGTTCTTGGCCACTTCGCCGAACGTGCCTTCCTCCTCCAGGGCTTCGGCGTAGTAGATCAGGCACATGACCGGCTTGGAATGGAACAGCAACGGGCTGGTGCCACGAATTGCCACGCCCCGGGTCGCCAGCTCTTCGGCATTGACCAGCCAGTCGCGGCCCACCAGCCAGTTGTCGCGCTGGGCCAGAGGGAGCGAGCCGTTGAAGTCATCGTCTTCGCGGAACAGTCGACGGAATTGCACGTGCTCATCGGCGCGGCCGATTTTCTGGGCGACCGTCCAACCGATGTCCGACAGCAGCCGCGGCTCGTCGCGATTGTACTTGGTTCCCTCCTTGAGAAAGTCGATGCCCTTGATGACCCAACGATAACGATCGCGATAGTCGTCGAATTCAACCGAAATGTTGTAGGACAGATTCCAACCCTGATAGATCCAGACGCTGATGAAATTCGGCTGCAGCCTGGCAATCTGTTCCAGCGTGGCCGAAAGACCGACCCAGTCCTCCTTCAGGCGGTAAGCGTTGGCCTTGGACCACAAGATGTTGGCGGCCACGCCGCGCATGCCGAGGGTGACCAATTTGATCGTTTCGCTCGCCGGATCGATTTCGCCTAACTGGGCCTGCCCAAGCTGGTGCTCGTGGCGCATCTGCGCCAGCAGACCGCCCTTCGTCTCGGTGGTTTCCGGCTGACTCAACCAGGACAACGGCAGCAGCAGCGCGGCAATCACGCAGGCATAGACAATCTTGCGGATGAATCGCTGCCGCTGGTTCATCGAGCCACCTCACGCGTCCTGAGAAACAGATATCCGATCGCGAACACCGCGGCCAGGTACCCCAACCCCGTGAAAAACTGCACCAACACCACGTCCGGCGGAATGTCGAAACCGTGGGCCACGTAGTTGACCGTGTCGAACTGGCGAAAATTGGGCAACAAGCTCGTGACCGAGGTCATCAACGACATCAGTCCCTTGTCGGCCGTCTCCACCACGTCGCGCGTCAAGCCTGGCTCCATTTGCGTCGTCGCATTCCGCTGCTGGACAATGCGAATGAACGACTCCACCGGCCCGCCACCCTGAATCTTGCCTTGGGCCACTTCCACGATGAACCCGGTGGAAGACCCCAACACCAAGGCCGCCAGCGTGGCCATCATCGCCACCGGACCGCTGAGAAACGTGCTGAACATCACGCCAAAACTCGTGACCAGCAACATCCGCACCCAGATGCCCAGGTAGCCTTTGACAAAGTTCAAGGTGAACGAAGCATCGCTGGCACGCAGATAGACGTCGGGCTTGGCGACGCCGAAATATTGCGACTCGTCCAGGCACTCCAGCCAGATCTCCACGTCGCCGTTGGCCACCAGGTCGTCGAACAGGTCGATCGTCTTGCCTTCCGGATCGATCAACTTGCGATCAAATCTGATCTGGTCTGTGTAGACGTCTTTGGACGTGAATGGCTGCATGGCGCTGGTCAGCTTGGTGATCGGATTGCGCAGCTTGAGGCTGCCCTTGATCCCCTTTTCGATGTCCCCCTTGTAGGATCGAAACACGCGAACCACCATTTCAATGGGCAGGCCGTCGGGAAAACGCTCGGGCGTGATGTCCGAAAAGGTCCAAATGGCGGCCGACAATGTGCCCCCCTCGACAAAGCTGCGATACTTCCACTCGTTGCCGACATTGATCCCTCGACTGGCCGCCGCGCCGGTCCGATCATTGAACCGCAGCGCGCCGTAAGCCGGAACGCGGGCCGTCAGCAGATCCTGCGGCGGGCCCAGCACATACTTGGTCTTGCCCCCCTCGACTCGCGCCTCGATGTCGTGGTAATGCCCCTGCACGGTGTCGGTGTTGCCTTGGCCGTCGGCCTCCAGCGTGACCTGATGCCGGTGATTCTGGTTCAGCGTGGTCCGGCCCGTGCGGCGGCCGTTGGATTCGTTGGGCACGGTTTTCAGCGACGCGATTTCGACGTCGTGCGTGTGATTGAGCACGCGCACCACGAAGAAATAGCTGAAGATCCCCATCACGGCCAACAACAGCGTGCCGATCACCGAAAAGCCGACAATCCGTCCCAGCACGATCTCGCCCGGTCGGACGGGCTTGGTGACGATCGTGTAGATCGTATGGTTCTTGAAGTCGGCCGGCAGGCTGAACACGCTCAACAACAACGCCATCAGCAGCACCAGATACGTGGTGGCCGTGAGCACGAAGCTCAAATAGAGCGTCGCCGGATCGTTGGTTTTCGTGTCGAGAAACCAGCCGGCAAACAGCAAAATCAACACGAACACGCCGAACCCGACCAGCACGCGCCGCCGCAGCGATTCCTGCGCGGCCAGCCAGGCCAGCGCCAGAATGCGCCGCGGCGAGAGCGCCACCAGGTCGCTCAGGCCGACTTTCAGCATGCGAAACGTGACGTCGCCGCCGGCCAGCGGACCATGGCGAAACGCCGCGATCAAAAACCCGCCCACCACCGCCGCCAATCCCAAAATCGCCGCGGCCCACAAGAATGACTGCAAGGCCGGCCAGATCCAGTCCACAAAAAGAATGGGGTCGGATTCCAGGACCATAGAATGCTTGTGCCGGTAGATAAACGGTGGTTATCGGATCGAGCGCCGCGCGCCCGCGCTACGAATCTTGCTTGGCCCGTCGTCCGGGCCGGGCCTCGCTGTCGCGCACGATGGTCAGGAACAATTCTTCCAGCGTCGTGGTCGGGTTATCCATCGTCAGCAGGGCGCCGTGATGGCGCTCGATGACGGCCCGGATTTCGGATTGCGCCGCTTCGCTGAGCCCCTTGGCGCGGATTTGCGTTTCATCGCGTACTTTCAACAAGCTGTCGACGCGGCCCAGCTCCTTGAGCTCGCCCTGATGCAAGATGGCGATGCGATCGCAGACGTCCTGCACGTCGGCCAACAAGTGGCTGCACATCAGCACGGTCTTGCCCTGCGACTTGAGCTTCAGGATCAAGTCCTTCATTTCCCGCGTGCCGATGGGATCCAAGCCGCTGGTCGGCTCGTCGAGCAGGATCAATTCCGGATCGTTGATCAGCGCTTGGGCCAGCCCGATGCGGCGTGCCATGCCCTTGGAGTACTCCTTCAATTGTCGCCGCTTGGCCCACTGCAGACCGACCAGGTCGATCAACTCGGCGGACCGCCTTTTGCGCACCGCGGCCGGCATGTCAAACAGTCGGCCATAAAAATCGAGCGTTTCCTCGGCGTTCAGAAAACGATAAAGGTACGACTCTTCGGGCAGATAGCCGAGCCGCTCGTTCTTGGAGACGTCGGTCGCATCGCGGCCAAAGACCAGGGCCTGGCCGCTGGTGGGAAACAGCAAGCCCAGAAGCAATTTGATCGTGGTGGTCTTGCCCGAGCCGTTCGGCCCCAGCAGGCCGAAGATTTCGCCCTGGCGAATCTCCAGATCGAGCGCCTTGAGGGCTCGCACTTTTTGACGGCCCCAAAAATCGCGGTAGACCTTGGAGAGGTTGCGCGTCTCGATAATCACCTCGGACGACATAGCTTTTCCTCGCGGCAATGGGCACCCCGGGCAACCCGGTATGAAAGCCAATCCAGGAGCGGACGAAATCGAGACGGTCAAGAAAAGGGCTCGGCGGCCAGAGCGGTCGCGGCAGTCCTGTGCAGACTCAACGTCCGATACGTTGCGGCCAGCATGAGGGTTCGATCGCGCCTCATGGAAGCAGATGCCACGTTCCTGTGCCAGCCGATGGAAAACACCCACTATAGGAGACTCCCCAAATCGTTTCAAGCAGCGGCACTCGACGGCCAACCTCTCTGAGTCTGTCCATGGGAGACCATTGCGGCAGCTCCTTCACTCGTGGTACCCAATGCGGAGCGCGAAGGCAAATCGTGAGCCGTGGATGTTTCGCCGTTTAAGCGTCAGCCCCGTTTTACCGTCCCGCTGCCTCTCAATTGAAAACGTGAATCGTCCTGCCGCCGGCCTCGAATCCTCTTGACAGGGACTCGGGATCGGTTAAACTCGTGGTCATTAATGATATTGAGTCTCAAGTTCAATAATAGTGCCGACCCGGCTCGTTAAGGAAAGGATGATAGTGATGTCCCGCCGACTCCCGCCCGGCTTCAGCCTCGCAGAACTTCTGGTCGTCATCGCAATCGTCGGTTTGCTCGTGGCCCTGCTGCTGCCGGCCGTGCAGGCCGCGCGCGAAGCGGCTCGTCGCATGCAGTGCGCCAACAACCTGAAACAGATCGCCTTGGCGGTTCATACTTATGAAGGCGCAAACCGCAGCAATCCGCCAAGCCTCGTTTGGAACCGGCAGGTTGGCAGTCTCGCAGGCAACTGGTCGGCGCTGGCCCGCGTTCTGCCATATATCGAAGAACTCAATCTTTACAACCAGGTTGACTTTAGAATTGGCTACGACGATGCCTTTCTCGCCAACGGGACCAAATTAGCCACCATGCGGATCGCCCCCTTTCTATGCCCGACGGAGCCCAATGACGTGCTCCACACCGACAATGGCCAACCCGACACTTTCCCCACCAGCTACGGCGTGAACATGGGCCCCTGGCGGATTTACAACCCGGTTGACAACACGCCCGGGCTGGGCTCGTTTCATCCCAATGCTTATTTCAGGCCCTCGAGCTTCACCGACGGGCTGAGCAGGACGCTGTTGGCCGTCGAGGTCAAGACCTACACGCCCCTATTCCGCAGCGGCGCTGCGGCGGCCATTCTGTCCAATCCACCGGACGTCGCCGCGCTGTGCGGTCTGGGAGACACAGGCGGCGACGACGAAACTTCGCCGGGCATGGGGGTCAGCCTGCAAGACAATCTCGGGCACGACGAATGGGTCGATGGCAAGTGTCATCAGACCGGCGTTACCACCGCATTCACACCCAACAAGGTCGTTCCCTGCACATTTAACGGCGTCAACTACGACATCGACCTGGCCAGTGGCCGCGAAGGGGCCACTCTCATCACACCGGTCAATGCCGCAATCACCGCCCGCAGCTACCACTCAGGCCTGGTCAACGCGGCCATGATGGACGGTTCGGTCCGCGCGGTGAGCGACACCATCGAGCTGACCGTGTGGCGGGCCCTGTCGACGCGGGCCGGGAACGAAACAGTCGACGCGGATTGACCTTTTGGGCCCTCGGCCGATGCCCCCCCAAAACAGCGCTCCGGCGGCAAGACAACGGGCCGGCCGTCGTGTAAACTTCAACCAACTTCCAACGCGAGACTTGGGTCGGCTACCGCTGTTTAAGCCCCGACCAGGCGTTTTCCGCGTCCGGCGGACACAGAATTTTGGCGCAACATGCGGGAGAGCATTCGATGCAGACGCCAGGCCAACTCGAGGGCGATCCGGCGCTGCACTTCTTGACCAGCCGCATCGACTATGAGCGCATGTCGGTCGTGCCTTACACGCAGCGCGACTTTCGCTTGGATCGCATGCGGGAACTCTTGGATCGGCTGGGCAATCCGCAAGACACCCTCAAAATCGTGCACGTCGCCGGCACCAAGGGCAAGGGCTCGACGGCGGCCATGATTGCCGGCGTGCTGCACGCCGCCGGATATCGCACCGGACTTTACAGCTCTCCGCACTTGGATCGCGTCGAAGAACGCGTGAGGATCGACGACGCGATCTGCCCAGCCGACGAACTTGCGAAACTCGTGGCCCGCTTGCAGCCGGTGGTCGCGGCCATGGATTCCGAGCCGGCAGGCGACCCGGGCGGCTCGAATCGTCCCACGTACTTCGAAATCATAACGGCGCTGGCCCTGTTGCGGTTTGCCGAACATCGCGTCGATGCGGCGGTGCTGGAAGTGGGGCTGGGCGGCCGGCTCGATTCGACGAACGTCTGCCATCCGCTGGTCTCGGTGATTACCAGCATCAGCTTCGATCATACCCAGCAATTGGGCCATACGTTGGCAGCCATCGCCGGCGAGAAGGCCGGCATCATCAAGTTCCGCACGCCCACGGTCAGCGGAGTGCTTCCCAGCGAACCGCGCGAGGTCGTGGCCGCCGTGGCGCGATCGCACGATTGCCGGCTCGCGCAATTGGGCCGCGACTTCGACTTCACCTATCGACCACCGCACCATCTCGAACTCTCCGCCGGCTATGGCCAGATGGACTTTCGTTACCGCGCTGACACGGCCGAGCACCCCTTGAACGACCTGGAATTGTCCCTGACGGGCAGCCACCAGGCAGCCAATGCCGCGGTGGCGCTGGCGACGCTGTGGGAGCTGCGCCGACAGGGCTGGAACATTCCCGACTCGGCAGTCCGCACGGGATTGGCCAAAGTGCGCTGGCCGGCGCGCATCGAGGTGTTGCGCCGCCGGCCCACCGTGGTGCTCGACGCGGCACACAACGTGGCATCGGTCGAAGCCCTGCGGAACGTTTTGGACGAGAGCTTTTCGGCACGCAAACGTCTGCTGGTGTTTGCCACGACGCGCGATAAAGACGCCCGCGGCATGCTGCGCGCGCTGCTGCCCCAATTCGACGTGGCCATTTTCACGCGCTATCAGAGCAATCCCCGCGGGCTGCCGCCGGACGAATTAGACGATTTGGCCGCTGAATGTTCCACGACCCGCCGGCACGTTTGCGCCAATCCCGACGCGGCCTGGCAACTGGCCTGGCGCATCGCCGCGGCCGACGATCTGGTGTGCATCACCGGATCATTTTTCATTGCGGCCGAAACGCGGGCCGCGATGCACCGGGCGGACGCGCTAGACGCCGACGGCCTCTCGTAAGCCGGCCTGCGGGCCGAGATGGGTGGCGTAGCGTGCCAGCTATCGCGGCACGAGCGTTTCGCGATGGATGGCTTTCCGCCCCGACATCGCATTCCACATTTTGCCACGTCAGCCCGCTGTCAACGGCGGGGTGTCTTGAATCGCATCGCACGCTGGTCGCGACTATACTGGGGGCTCCCGCACAAGTTCACAATGAACCCGCCCTCGTCGCAGGAACCCGCACCATGCCCCGCATTCGATTTGTCAGCCTCTGCGTGTTGCTCTTGGCCGCGATTCCGACCGCTCGCCCGGCGGCGGCCGCCGACGAAGCGGCGTTGGTCGATCCGGTGGTGGGCAAACTGCACGATAAGGTGATGCGGTTCTTCGACCGCATCGCCAGCGGCGAGGAAAACGCGGCCTTCACCGACTTGCTGCTGAACAGTCAACTGCCCGAACAGGCCGGCGCCGTCAAAGGACTGGTCGACAAATCCAAGGAAATCATCAGTCGCTATGGAGCTCGCCGCGACAGCGAACAGATCAGCGCCAAGCGCATCGGCAAGGATGTGGTGCTCTTGAAATACCTGTTCAAATGCGAAAAGTTTCCGGTCGTATGGTATTTCATCTATTATCGCGATTTTGCCCGCGTCACTCCCTCCAGCGACGACTACTGGGTCGTCATCTCGGTGCGGTTTGACACGCAGGTCGAGCTGCTGGGGTATTGAGCGCAGCGGGAGCTACCGATCTCGGCGCGGCCAGTTGCTTGGCGACCAGTCGGCCTGCCAGGGATCGTCGCGATCGTCCTGATCGTTGCCCAAGGGGGGCGGCAGTTCGTCCACGGCGTCGGAGCCGTCCGCTTCTTCGGAAAAGTCCTCCGCGCGCCGCAAGTTTTCGATCAACGCGGCAATGTAAGGATCGGCCCAGGGCACAAGATCCTGAAAGCCGCCAGCCAGGTTCGAACCCAGGAGATCACGCATGGTGGGTACCTCAATCACGGTGCAATGAATCGTTCGTGCCACCCTGCAGCCCTTTCCCAATGAGAACGTATCGCGGAGTTGAACTAATCCGCACCGCCGCGCAGGGAAAACATCGCGCAAAAAAAGATGTGATATTCGGCGCTGGCGATGCAACGACTCGCCAATAAGCAATTCGCGGGCCAATCGACCAGTTATTGCACGCGCGTCAAACCGCCGCGAGCGTCGCGCCCCAGGCCGGCCAAGACCTTAGAGCAATCTGCAGCCAGCCTCGGTCGGCGCAATGCGATCCGCTAGCAGGGCGCGATCCGGAAAGAATTGCAAACGCTTGCAAACGAATCCGCGCGCCGGAATCGCCGCTGCCATCGGAATGATCTCGCGAAACCCGGTATCACTCTGGCCTGTGAACTAAGCCGACTTGGTCGGCGCGGCGAGCTTCGCCTGCAACACTTGCACGGCCCGTTCGAGCTGGCGATCGAACTCCAGCGGCGAGTCGGCCACGGGCGGCTGCGAACCTTCCGCCGCACCGATGGCCCGCGCCACGTCGCGCTTACGGCGCATTTCCAGAAGCTGGGCCGTTTGCGGCTCGTCAAGCTTGAGCTCGCATCCCGCGTCGGGCGTGACGCCCCACTCGTCTTTCTCGCGGCTGGAGCTTAAACGGTGAATGTTCTTGCCGCTGGGCCGCCAATAGCTGGCAATCGTCAATTTCAGCAGACTCCGCCCACCTTCCAGCGGAATCACGTTCTGCACCGTCCCTTTGCCCCAGGTGCGCTCACCGACGATCGTTGCCCGATCGTGGTCCTGCAAACAGGCCGCCACGATCTCGCTGGCGCTGGCGCTTTTGTCGTTGACCAACACGACCAACGGCAAGTTTTGATAGGCGCCGTTGCCACTGGCCACAAAACGGTCGCGCACGCGCATATCGCGCCACCGCGTGGTCACGATCACGGCCCCCGCCGGGACAAACAGATCGCAAACGTCGTTGGCCGCTTCCAACAATCCGCCCGGGTTGTTGCGCATGTCGAGAATCAGCCCACGGCACTTCCGATCGGCCAGCCACTTCAGGGCCACTTCCAACTCGCTGGCCGTCGTCTTGCCAAACGCGATCAAGCGGACATAGCCGATTTGCGGTTCGCCGGGCAGCAGAAAGTTCCACGAACCGTCGGGCTGCCGCACGTCGCCGAGCACCGAATCGGTCTGGATCCGCGCGCGAACTAAAGGAAAATCGAGCGGCTCGTCGTGCCCGGTCCGGCGAACCGTGATGGCCACCGCGGCCCCCGGCTTGCCGCGCAGCATGCGCTTGATTTCCGTGAGCAGCAAATTCGCCGTGCCGCGGCCATCGATCGCCACGATCTTGTCGCCGGCCAGGATGCCCGCCTTATAAGCCGGCGTGCCGGCCAGCGGACTCATGACGGTCAATTGCTTCTGGGGCCCTTCCAGGCCGACTTCGACGCCGATGCCGCCGTATTCCTGGTCCAGCGCCTCTTCGAACTCGGGCGCTTCGCTGCGCGGCAGAAACGCCGAATAGTCATCCAGCCGGCCGATCATGCCATCCAACGCGCCTTCGAACAATTTCTGCTCGTCCACCGGCTCGACGTAATAGCGGTCGATGGTGTCCAGAATTTCCGAGAACCAGCGTCCGTACGGATTGTGGTCCGCGCGTTCGTAACAGGCCAGAGAAATGACCAAGACAGCAAAAATCAACCACAGCGTACGGCGCGGCATGTCCTCTCACCCTGTCTATACAGCATCGCGAAGCAAATACGAAACACCCTTGTATCGTATCCGCCGCCCTCGAACAGGGCAAAGAGCCGGGTCACGACGCGATGGCAGCTTGTTGGGTGCTGAGTCGTCGGCGCTAATATTCGTGGGCCCCGCCGCGCTCGCCGAGGCCGGTGGAGCGTTTTTGAGCGACCTGGCGCACCAACCTGGCGGCCACTTCGGCCTGGAGTTTCGCCAGCGCCGAATCGAACGTCATGGCCCCCAAGTCGCCCTCGATCCGATCGCGGACCGAGACAGTTCCCTGTTCGGCGTCGCGCGGTCCGACGACGAACATATAGGGGATCAGTTCCAACTGCGCGTCGCGGATTTTCGAGCCCAGTTTTTCCGCGCGATAGTCGCCCGTCGTCCGCATTCCGGCGGAGCGCAGCTTCTGTTCGATCTCGCGGCCGTAGCCCTCTGACTTTTCGCTCACGGTCAACACGCGCGCTTGCTCCGGCGCCAACCACAACGGAAACGCGCCGGCGAAATGCTCGATCAGCACGCCCACGAACCGTTCCAACGACCCCAGCGGGGCGCGGTGGATCATCACCGGCCGGTGCGGCTGATTGTCGGCCCCGACATATTCCAGCGCGAATCGCTCGGCGCTGGGCAGATTATAGTCGAGCTGCACGGTGCCCAACTGCCACTCGCGCCCCAGGCAGTCGGAAACCACGAAATCGGCCTTGGGGCCATAAAAGGCCGCCTCGCCGCGCTCGATGTCCAGATGCGGCAGATCGAGTTTGCGGCAGACCGATTCGAGCGCCGCTTCGGCCCGCTGCCAGGTTTCATCGCTGCCGACGTACTTATCGCTCTTGGGGTCGCGAAAACCAAGCCGCACACGATAGTCGTTCATGCCCAGGGCCGCCAGCACGGCTTGCGTCATCTCGATGCAGCCGCGAAACTCGTCACCGACCTGCTCTTCGGTGCAGAACAGATGCGCGTCGTCCTGCGTGAACCCGCGGACGCGCGTCATGCCCCCCAATTCGCCCGACTGCTCATAACGATATACCGTGCCGAATTCGGCCAGCCGCACCGGCAGATCGCGATAGCTGCGCGGCTTCGACTTGTAGATCATGATATGGTGTGGGCAGTTCATCGGCTTGAGCAGGTAACGCTCGTCTTCGGACATCACGATCGGCTTGAACTGGCTGTCGGCGTAGTACGGATAATGGCCCGAGATTTGATACAGTTCCACGCGGCCGATGTTGGGCGTGTAGACTGGCTGATAGCCGCGCCTGGTCAATTCTTCGCGGACGAAGCTTTCCAAAATGCCGCGGATCGTGGCCCCCTTGGGCAGCCACAGCACCAGGCCCGCGCCCACCAGCGGACTGGTGGCAAAAAGTTCCAACTGTCTGCCCAGCACGCGATGGTCGCGCCTCTTGGCCTCTTCAACCATCTTTAGATGTTCGTCCAGCTCGGCTTGTGAGAACCAGGCGGTGGCATACAACCGCTGAAGCTGCTGGCGCGTGGCGTCGCCTTTCCAATAGGCGCCGGCGATCGAAAGCAGCTTGAACGCGGCGATCGCCCCGGCCTTGGGGATGTGCGGACCACGGCACAGATCAAGGAATTCGCCCTGGCGATAAAACGAGAGCGTGGCGTGATCGGCCAGCCCTTCCTGGATGTGTTCGACCTTAAGTGTCTGGCCCAGATCGCGGCAGATGGCCAGTGCTTTGTCGCGCGGCTCTTCCAGCCGTTCGAAGGGTTCGTCGAGCTTGATGATCTTGGCCATTTCGGCTTCGATCGTCGGAAAATCCTCCTCGGTCAACGGCCGCTTCAGCTCGAAGTCGTAATAAAACCCATTGGCAGTCGTCGGTCCAAATGCCAATTGCACGCCGTCGAACAGCCGCATCACCGCCCGAGCCATCACGTGGGCGGCCGAATGCCGCATGACGGCCAGGGCCTCGGGGTCCTTTTTCGTCAGCAGGCGCAGGGAAACCTCGCCGTCGGTCGGAAGCAGTGTGTTGGCCCCCACGACGTTCCCATCGACCGCGGCGGCCAGCGTAGCCTTGGCCAGCCCCGGCCCGATCTCAGCCGCGATTTCGATCGGCCGCACCCGCCGCGAATACTCTCGCACCGACCCATCCGGCAATTGAACCTTCAGCATGCTGCTCCCACGTCTCTTGGATTGTTCTTGAGGCTCGTTGTCCGCCGCTCCCGCGTCCCGCACCGGTACCAAGGATGCGCAAGCAGGGCCCCAAGTTCTCGGCGACGACACGCCTCTTGCCGCAAAGTATAGACTCCTAGCAGCTTCGGGCAAGCCGAGCGCCGGCTTCCTGTGAGAACCGGCTTCAAAACTGCGGGGACTGTCCCGATTTTGCGAAGTCCTCGCAGCAAAATGGGACCGTCCGCTTCTCCGAGCAGTTTTGAATCCGGTTCGACTCATTAGCCTGACGCGGAGATCGAATGGACAAGTCGTTTGTGGCGGTTCGTTTTCCAACGTCGGGCCAGTTTTGCCGATGCTCTGCCCAACTTGAAAAACCAGGCGGCTCTCGATACACCGCTCGGGCCCTTGACTGGACACGCCTTTACCGTCAGATTTGAGAATTCCAGCCCGAAAGGGTTCGACGGCAGCAGGCACGGCCTCCGGCCAAGCCCGTCGGCGGGCCGGGCTCAAGAAAGCGCAGCACAAGGGCGATTAGCTCAGTTGGTTAGAGCACTAGCTCGACAAGCTAGGGGTCACTGGTTCGAGTCCAGTATCGCCCACTTCGCAAACGCCTGATTTTCAGGCGTTTGCGAGCAACAGAAAACGACGACATTGCGCCTGTCTCCGAATTGTCCCCATTTTTGTCACCGCCTCGTTGCTGTGACCTATCTTTCACTGGGGATGAAGGGGACATATCTATGCGCAAGCCATTCTGGAAAAACAGCCACAACTGCTGGTATTACAAAGACGCCGCGGGGAAGGATCAGCGCCTTGACCCGGACGAAGACACCGCCCTTGACCTCTGGCGGGAACTGGTACAGGGCAAGCGCCGAGTGGGCAAAGATGCTCGCGTTGCTGATCTCGTCCTAAGGTTCCTGGACTGGTCCAAGGTGAACCAAGCGGACAGCACCTACCAATTCTACCGGACCTACCTGGAATCCTTCCGCAAGGCCGCCGGCAACCTGAAGGTATCTGCGCTGTGCCCGTTCCATGTCACCGACTGGGTGACGGATCAGAAGTGGACGAATCCCAACACGATCCACGGGGCGATGCGAGCGGTCCAGCGGGCTTTCAATTGGTCCAAGAAACAGGGGCTAATCAACGTCCAGCCTTTGGATGGCTTGGAGAAGCCAGCCCCGCGACCCCGGGAAGTGGAACTGTCGGCGGATCAGTTTCAGACTGTGCTGGATAAGGTCAAAGACCCCGCTTTCCGCGATGTGTTGGTCATCTTGCGGGAAACCGGAGCGCGGCCGCAAGAGCTTCGGACAGTCGATAATCGGTACTTCGACCGCCAGGCAAGGAGCTGGGTCTTCCCACGGTCACAATCGAAGGGCGAACGCCATCCTCGGGTGGTGTTGCTCAACGACAAGGCGTTCGAGATCACCAAGCGATATTCAGATCAGTACAAGACCGGACCCATATTTAGGAATGGCAAAGGTGAGCCGTGGTCAAGTAGTGCTCTAACTCAGAGATGCGAACGACTATCAGAGAAATCCAAGATCAAGATTCGACCATACTCGATTCGCCACCACTTCGTTGACGAAGCGTTGGTCAATGAGGCAGACCCGGTAGCGCTCTCCGTCGTGCTGGGCCATCAAAGCCCTAAGATGGTGATGGAAGTCTATCAGAACGTCCGCAAGCGAACTGGCCACCTGGAAGAGACGCTACGGCGTGCTACCGGCGGGAGTGCCGATCATCGTCGGTCGGCGAAGAAAAAGAAACCGTCGAAAAACGGTCGGCGTCGGTCGCCGTGATTCTGATCTGTCGGCCTACGCGACGATGGCGCAACTGACCGGCGGCACAGGCTTCGTAGATCACCCTGGGTCTGACCTGCAACCTGCTCGCGGCCTGCGCCACGGATAGTAGGTCGCTGGCAGGTTCAATCGTCGCCAAACAGATCGTCAAAATCTTGCGGGCAATGTCAGGTGAAATTGGACCTTGCCGAGTCTCGCAAGCCTGGACGGCAACCGGCAAGCCGGCAACGGAAGCCCGTTGACCGGCTTCGGTGATCAAGTTGCGGAGTTCATCAAAGTGATGGGACTGGGGCTCGGGGTGCTTGTCGATCGTCTCGACAAACTTCAATTGAGCGAGCAGCCAGCGGCGGTAGTCTGTCATGCTTAAGTTTAGCTCACGCTGATTGCGAAAATAAGCAAAATGATCGTCGGCATCGGCGTGCAGCCAGGAGAATTCCTACCGGAGTCAAGCAGAATTGACTACGACGGAGAGAAGATGGCTGAAAAGGACCGCGGCACGTAGGACGTCGAATATGTCTGCGTGTCAGCGGGCCCACTTCCGGCAGTACGGGCAATTGCAGTTCCGCAAGAAGGAAAACGTCTATTTCTATGCGATTCAGACGGCCAGCAAGTCAAGGAATGGCCTATTAATCCTGAGGTACAACCGAAAACTCGTCGCTGACTGCACACGGTTGTATCATGGAACGTTGCGATCAACTCAGCAATCACTGGCTCTGCGACCGCAATACTCTACTCCGGGGCAGGTTTATGCAATTCGATGGCGCGAAAATCCGCTATTCGGCCAGCGACCTAGCACAGTTTCTAGACGGTGATTTTGCCACCTGGATGGATCGGTGGCATCTGCAGTGTCGTCAAGCGGAAAACTCCGCCACCCAGAGACAATCGACTCGCAGATCCAGAATGGCCACGTTGTTGGAGTCCTGCTCTCCCGATGACGAGAA
>JBGQKM010000053.1:0-23760 GCA_041499515.1 Planctomycetia bacterium
CTCGCTTGGTCAGCAGCCAAAACTGCGGGACGATTTGCATGCGGTAGGCGATGAAGTCGTCGTCCTGTTCGCCCTGACTCACGCGATTGCAAATACCGTTGAAATAACGATTCTTGCCCTTCTCCAGCAGTTCCACGCGGAGCGTGATTTTTTGACCCAGCAACTTGTCAAAGGCGATGTCGGCCTGCTTCTCCGCCAGCAAATCCAGCTGGAAGCTGAAGAGCTGCGAGACGGCCTCTTGGCCGGTAAATCCGACCAAGAGCAGGACGTCCTTGCCCAACGGTGTGGTCACCTCAAGGGGACGATCGGTTTGCAGGTACTTGCCCATGTTTTTCTCCAGAACCCACGGCGCTGCGGTCGCTGACTTTCCAGGCTATTATCGTGCGAACCTTCGAACCGTTGCCGGAATTCCGCGTCGATTAGCCGAAATATGGGCAAATTAAGTAATCTCGTAGCGGAAATTGCCGGCTTCGTCGACCGATACGTGGACCCGAGAAATCGCCTGCCCGGCGGCCATGCGGGACAAGAACTCGCGGGAAACCTCCGGCAGCAAGGTTCGGGTCAGGATGTGGTCGACGTTGCGGGCTCCGCTCTCCACCTCCTTGCAGCGACCGGCAACCGCCGAAATCAGGGCGTCGTCGTAGTGAAACTCGGCGCGATGGTTGGACTTCAAGCGATCGGCAATCCGGCCGAGTTGCAAGCGGATGATCTGCCGCATCACGTCGTCGGCCAACGGGTAATACGGCACGACCGTCATTCGCCCCAAAAAGGCCGGCTTGAACACTTTGAGCAGATCCGGCCGCAGCGCCTCGGCCAACGTCACCGGGTCGGGTTTCGTTTCCGGATCGGCGCATAGCTTCATGATGGTGTCGGTGCCGACATTGGACGTGAGCAGAATGACGGTGTTTTTGAAGTCGATTTCGCGCCCCTCCGAGTCCTCCAAAGTCCCCTTGTCGAACACCTGGTAGAACAATTCCATCACATCGGTGTGAGCCTTTTCGATCTCGTCGAGCAGCACGACGCAGTACGGCTTCCGGCGGACCGCCTCGGTAAGCACTCCGCCTTCACCGTAACCGATATAGCCGGGAGGCGATCCTTTCAGCCCGGAGACCGTGTGGCTCTCCTGGTACTCCGACATGTTGATAATCACCATGTTGCGTTCGCCGCCGTAGAGTATGTCGGCCAGGGTCATCGCCGTTTCGGTCTTGCCCACGCCACTCGGCCCGACCATCAAGAAGACTCCGATGGGTCGTCGCGGATCGACCAGGTTGGCGCGCGCGGTGCGAATGCGCTGGCTGATGTGTTCCAACGCGTGCGCTTGCCCGATAATGCGTTCTTCCATCCGCTCTTTAAGCGACAGGACGGTTCGGATTTCGTCCGTGAGCATCTTGCCCACCGGGATGCCGGTCCATGCCGAGACGACTTCCGCCACGGCCTGGGAATCGACGCAGACTTGCATCAGCGGCGATTCCCCTTGCAAAGCGTGCAATTTGTTTTCCAGGTCGAGCAGCTCGCTGCGCAGGGTCTGCACATCCGTCTCGCTCAGCGTGGGCTGCTTGGCAGCCGATTTCTCTTTGCCGTCCGCGGGGGCCGGTTTCAACACGTGGTCTTCCAACTGAGCACGAATCTCGCGAATGCGCGCCACGAACTGGCTCTCTACCTTCCATCGCTTCTCCAGCTCCACGAACCGAGACTCGGCGACGGCCTTCTCGGCCGTCAACTCCGCGACGCGCTGTTTATGGGCAGCGCCGGTGGCCTCTTCCCGCCGCAGAATATCGATCTGCACCCCAAGCTGATCGATTTGGCGGCGCAAGTCCTCGAGTGCGGGGGGGGTGCTGCTGTGCCCCATCGCCACGCGAGCACAGGCGGTATCCAAGAGACTGACCGACTTGTCCGGCAGTTGGCGTCCGGTGATATAGCGATGGGACAAACGCACGGCATCTTGAATGGCTTCGTCAAGTATCCGCAGATTGTGGTGTTTTTCCAATGTGCCGGCCAAGCCGCGCATCATGATGGTTGCCTGGTCTTCGCTGGGCTCCTCGACCTTCACCACCTGGAATCGGCGGGCCAGGGCCGCATCCTTCTCGAAGTATTTCTTGTATTCCGACCAGGTGGTCGCGGCGATGGTCCGCAATTCTCCACGCGCCAGCGCGGGCTTGAGCAGGTTGGCGGCATCGCCTTGTCCGGCCTGGCCGCCGGCTCCGATCATGGTGTGAGCTTCGTCGATAAAAAGGATGATCGGCTGCGCGGACGCCTTGACCTCTTGGATCACCGACTTCAGGCGGTTTTCGAATTCTCCCTTGACCCCCGCCCCGGCTTGCAGCAGACCCAAGTCGAGCGTCCGCAGCGACACGGCGCGCAAAGGCGGCGGAACGTCTCCGGCCGCGATCCGCAGCGCAAAGCCCTCGACCACGGCGGTTTTTCCGACGCCCGCCTCACCGGTCAAGATGGGATTGTTCTGCCGGCGGCGGGTCAAAATGTCGACCACCTGGCGGATTTCAAAATCGCGGCCGAGCACAGGATCGATGTGCCCCTGTCGAGCACGGAGCGTGAGATCGACGGTGAATTGATCCAAGGCCGGCGTCTTGGCTCCCGGCCCGCCAGCGGCCTGGGGAGTGTCGTCTTGAGTCTCTCGTCCGGTGGGCACGTCTTCCGCCGAGCCGGCCGTAATATCGCCCATCTCCTGTTTTAACGCGTCGGTGGAGATCTTCACCAATTCGGGCATGCTCTCGCGCGTCAAACGCAGCAGGTCGCCGTCAGTCAGCAACGCCAAGAGCAGATGCCCGGTGCGAATCGACGGAGTGCTGAACTCGATCGATGCGATGACCCAAGCCTTTTCGACCAGATCGACGATTTTTGGCGACAGGGATGGCGGCCGCGTATTGCCGGTTTTCAAGCGGTCAATCGCGCGAGTCACGTCACGCGTCAGGCGAGACTGGTCAATCTCATAATATCGCAGGAGCCGGCCCAGATCCGAGTCGTTGAGTTCGAGAATCTTGACCAGCCAGTGTTCGATTTCGACGTTGTAATTGCTGCGCGATAAGCACAAGCCTGCGGCACTTTCCAGCGCGCGGCGTGAGACGTCGTTCAGTTTACCGATCAATGATTTCAGATTGATTTCCATGAAGTGAGCCCTTCGCTAGTCGAGATCTTTTAGTCTTGAACGGTGAACACGGCGTCGGCAGCGTCGTGGGTCAGGTCGCCGTTGCGGATCCAGGTGTTCCATCCTAGCCGCGCGCCTCCCTCGACGGAATTGGCCAATTGGCACCAGGGAACTTCAGCGGCCAGGAGCACGACTTGCACATCGATGTCAAACGGTTGCCCCGAATAGAGCCGCGCCAAATGGGCCAGCGGGCGAAACGCGGTCCCCACCGGAAGAAAATCGAGAAAATGCCGATAAGACAGCGGTCCGAGCCGAATGCGAAACTTGCCCTGCATGTCCCAGAATCGCTCACCCACCACGACGTTGAGTCCCAGACTCGCGTTGCCCTCCTCGGTCAGGCATGACTGGTTCTCGGGCTCCAAATATAGCCATTGACCGCTGAACTGCAAGATCGTGACGCTCAAGCCAAAGTAATCCGAGAGCAAGCCTTCCAGGGCGGTCGCACAGCGATGCTGTTGAGCCAGCAGTCCAGAATAGAAGCGTAGCGTTTCGTCGCAGATCTTGGTGCGGCCTTGCAGTTCGTGTTGCGCCGAGCATCGGTAACGCAGCGCGGGAGTACCGAGGCCAGCCAGATCCAAAAGACATTGTGAGAACAGGTCGAGGCGCGGCCGCTGTTCGAGGATGAACGAGCGGTGCTGCCGTGGATCGGCCGCCAGTTTTTCGCGGGAAGCCAACTCGGCACGCTCGAATCCGGTCCAAAAGCGGTTTTTTTCCCAGGCGCGATAGAACAGGGAAATGAGCCGGTGGTTGAACAAATCCAGGAAAGCGCGGAGCGTATGATCCTTGTGCCGCACCCGGTCCATCAACAGTTCGGTGTAGTAGCGCGGCAACGCGCCGGATGGCCCGGTCAGGCCCAGAAAGGCCACGGTCATGTCGGCCGGCCGTTGGTCGTCGGCCGAAATCGCAAGGTCAAAGATTTCGCTGGGAGGAAAATCGATCGAGAGATGGGCGTGGAACCGTACGACCTCGTCGCCTGGAGGCGCATCGCCGCCCACCGGCTGCCGATCGGGAAACAGCCGGTTGAGGATCCGGACAGCCTGGAAGAATCCGAATCGATAGGGCTCGGCGCGCAGTAGCGCGTCGAGCTGGGGCTGGCTGGCTACAGGAGCGTCTTCTCCCCGGAGCGGAAAGGCCATCGTTTCCAGTATCCTTCACGTTGTTTGGAGTGCGCCACCAAGCGCGTCGCCGAATTGAGCGAGGCGTACAACCCCAGGAAGCGTTCCAGCACGGACGCAAACAAAAATGGTCCGCTGCCGGCGTATTTATCCTCGTCGAATTCAATCCTCAGTTCAATTCCGCGGCAGAAGCCCTGGGCGGTGCCGTCCGAAATTGGCGCCACGGCGCGGCGGCTGGTGACACTCACGATCCCTTCGATATGTTGCTGTGTGGCGCGCGTGGCGGCGTAATCGTAGATCTGCAGGATTTCACGAAGCGCCTCGGCCCCTTCCTCGGCATCCGTGATCGACAGGTGGTTCAACGCCAGGTGCGAAATCAGCCGCCAGCGCAACTGTTCGGGAGGCAGGCGGCATGTCGCCGTCGGGCTGACCAGCGGCACGATGCGCCGATAAGGCGCTTGTCCCTGGAGTTGAAATCCCCAATCCCCGCCGCCCCGGGCGCGAACCTCGCCCGGCAGATCTCGATTCGTGCACGTCGTCTCGAGCATCAACACTTCGGCCGGCGGCAGCGTGGGGTTGAATCCTAAATCGACAAGCGACAGATAGACTTCGGTCCCCGCATCATTCTTGCGCACCGATGCCCGTCGTGATTGACACCAGTAGGCCGTGTTGTCCTCGGCATCGGCACCGTGCTTGAAGGCATAGAAGGGTCGATAGTCGACGACCTCCTGCGTGTCCATGTTCGTACTCTGCACGGCGTCGATGGAATAGACTTCCATGGCCCAATGGTGTCGCGCGTCGGGAATGACGTGGTACTCGGTCTTGGCTCGCGACAGAGCAATCGGGTCGGCTCGCTGGTCGAACAGATTGACGATCGGACAACAACCGAGTCGAAACGTTTCGGCGCGAACTTGTGGCTCCAAATTGGGGATCGATCGGTTCAAAAACAGCAAGATCTCCAGGCGATTGCCGAACTTTTGCCGCCGGATTGCCTCCAGGCCGCAAAGGTCGAGGAACATGAACTTGCTGGGGAAACAGAAGTACTCGGTGAGCAAGCGGTACCCGAGAAACGACTGCGCGCCGTACGGGAGCATACCCTCGTCAGCATTGAATCCGACCGGCTGCAGGCAACTCGGCGGCAACACGATGGGCTCTTGCCCCCGGATCGAGGAATCGCCGCGGATCACGATCTGCGTCACGTGGTTGAAAATCAGCTCGTAGAGCTTATTCACCAGCGCATAGTCACCGCTCAAGAAAAAACGCAGCCTGTTCAGTTCCAGCTCGGCAAACGATGCGCCCGCGGCGGCCACCAGTTCCAGCCTCAGCAAGGCCTTGGACTGCAGCGATTTAGCGGGCGGGATCACGTCTTTGCCAAACGGCGCCGTTTGATAACGCGCATCGCTGACCTCCAGCGGCCACAGAGTCACGGGAGCGGTGGTACGGTACTGGCAGGAGACGCCCTCGATCTCTTGCGAGTGGAGCTTGCTGCCGCGCTCGATGCGATGTCCCTGGGGAAGATTGCCGCGCTCGGCATCCACCTCGAACTCGACCACGGCCATGGAAGGAATCGGCGCCAAGTAATGTGGGTATAAGGTCTCGAGAAAGGATTCCGTCAGCTCTGGAAACTCGTCTTCGAGTTTGAGTCGAATGCGCGCCGTCAGAAACGCGAAGGCCTCGATCAACCGTTCGACGTGCGGATCGACCGACGCCCCGGTCTCCCGATCCAACAGCAGACGGTCGGCAATCTTGGGACGCTCGCGAGCAAACTCCTTGCCCAATTGTCGAATGAACGTCAGTTCGTTTTCGTATTGAGTTTCCAGCGGATCTGGCATGAGCTATCTCTTCGGAACCTCGAACTGCCCAGAAAGGGGCGACACGATCGTATCAAAGGTGATTGGCAGGGGGTCCGGATGAACCCATAACAGGCCCTCGATCACCAGCCGCAATGTGCGGTCATGTTCGCTAACGCGTTCGCGAACTCTCACATGGACTTCGCGGATTCTCGGCTCGAATCGGGTAATGGCGTGTTCGACGGCGCGACGCAATCGTTCGCTATCGTCAAGACTGCCGGCCCCAGCCCCGGAAAAATCGGGCAGGCCGTAAGTCAGCACGGATTGAGACACTTCCTTGAAGTCCTCAGGCAAGTTGGGGCGCGTCGCGCGGGTATTGAGCAGCGCCTCGACGTCGCGCATGACCCCCTCCTCGAACTGGCGCAGGTTCTGTGCCCGCTGCCATGCCGGCTCCGTGGAAACATCCGGCTCCCGATCGATCAAACGATCCAACACGGAAGGCATCAGCGGTTCTTGGGAATCGACGCGAGGCATCGCATTCGCCTGGGGCGCGGGCCGGCTTGGTTTCGAGTAACTTCCCAGTATACAACTTCCGGCCGGCCAATCCTACCGGGATCGGCTGTTTCCAAGCGGGTCTATTGCACCAGCAACGCGCTCTGCGCCAGACGCTGCAAACTCGCTTCGAGCGACTCCGCCAGGGTCAACCCGGATTCCGCCGCGCCGCCGGCGCGCTTGAGGAGCTCCACGATCGCGGGCCGATCGTGGCTACCATCCAAATAACTAAGCACTCGGCGATCGCTGTCGCTGAGTTGCACGATCCGATGCCGCAAATTCGTGATCGGCGATCCGGAGGCCGATTGGTGCCGGGCCAGCGGACTGGCGACCGGCCGTGGCCCGGCCTGACGCACGAACCGCGATGCCCGCACGTGAAAGGCCACCAGGTTCGACAAATAACACTGCAACAGCGATTCGGCGAGCAACTCGGGACTTCTGGCGGATTCGGTGGCGGAGTCCGGCGTGCCCGCCAAACGCAAGCAGACCGCGGACCAAAGCGCGTCGAACGATAGCGCCGCCGGCCAAACCTCGAACAGAGATACCAGCGCCGCCTTGACGACCGGTATGTTCGTCGACACGGTAAGGCCATCATCGGCCCGAAACGCGCCGACCGCGCTGGACGACACGTCCGGCGGCGGTGCCACGGGACGGGCCAGCGCAGTCATCTGCAACGTGGAAACGGTCTTGGCCGACGGCGCCCGAGTCAGCTGAATCCGATCGTGGCACAAGAGCGTTCGGCGAAAAGTGCGATTGGTGAGAAAATCGATGTACTGCTCGAGATGCAGCAAATCGCTCGACAGCTCTTGCAGGACGCTCTGCACGTCCGGCGGAAAAGCGCCAGGGTTCGTATGCAGCCACGATTCGCCCAGATATTGCAGTCGCCTGGCGGCCAGCCGCTGGGCGAACTGGTAAAAGTACAGCGGCTGATTCACGTCCTCCAGGTGTTCGTGAAACAGATAGTAATCGGCCTCGGGCCGGAGCAACTCGGCCTCCTCCTTGAGCACGCGGCCGTACGCACCATCCGGCTCTCGCACCGATCGCAGCAGAAACTCGAGAAAGGCGCGGGCCTGCTGGACGCGGGTTGGAGCGTCGGAGAATTGTCGCGCGTGAAATCCCATCATCTCTCGGACCATGCCCCGCGCGTGCCAGCCCGGATACGTGTTGTAGCTCACATAAGCCACGCCGTTGGGACTCAGGTTGCGTGCGCAAATGCTCAAGATTTTGTCCTGCACCTCCGGCGGCACCCACGAGTAGACGCCGTGGCAGATGATGTAGTCGAATGGGCCGAAATCCTCGTCGACGTCCAAGATGCTCATCGGGCGCAAGTCGATGTTCGTCAGGCGCAGCGCATCGACCACGGCTCGCCCGCTGGCGATTTGACGCGGCGAAAGATCGATGCCCACGAATCGGCTGTTGGGCAGAGTTTCGGCCATGGGAATCAGGTTGCCGCCGGTGGCACACCCTAATTCCAAGACCCGGCAATGGTCGACCGCCACCGGCTGCATCCCCACCAGCGTCGCCACCGTGGCCAGACAGTCGGGGTGCGTCGGGTAAAGTGGCTTGCTGTCGTAAGGGACGTTTTCGTAGCTGGTCAGCTGAGCTTCAGACATGGGCGATGAAGTCCCTGCAGGAAAAGAGGGCGACGAAACTTTCAGATCTCTGAACGCCGCCCACACGGGGAACAATCATACTTCATTGCACCGCAGATCGCGCGGACTTGCACGGCCGGTTTTTCGAGTTGGAGGGCATGTCCGTCAACGTCTAACCGGTTGGTGGCGATCCAGGTGGTGCTTGGGGCGCATCGGGCGCACTTTTTCCGGTCAGGTGCTCAAAGAATTCGCGGAGCAAGTCCGGGCCAGAGCGACGTGGGGCCTCGTCGGGATTCTCAGCGGCCCACTCCGGAGCCATGACCAGAGGAACCCAGCGGAAGTATTTGGCAGACGGATCGGTCTGGTCGAAGCGCGCCAAGGCGGTCCAAACCTGAACCGGAAGTCCCACCTTCTCAATGTTGTCCTTGCGCGGGCAGGCACAATTGGCCGCCGGCGACGTGACCAGATATTCTCGGCACGTCAACGGCCGGTCGGGGTGAATCGAGCAGGATTCGTCCTCCAGAAAAGGGCAGGGAATCCCCTGGTGAAAGTAGTGCGTTCCAATCTCCAGGAACACGTCTTCGTCCCAATCGGTACGCGCCAGCAGTTGCTCCCACAAACCGGCCTGTTGCAAACGGCTACGAGCCTCGGCAAATCGAACGCGAACCTGCGACCGCCGCGGCTCGGGAAGGTCGTTGACGAGGTCGTGAATCCTGCGGGCTTCCACCTCGGAAATCGGCACCAATTGACGGCAGCAGGCGCCGCAGCCCTTGGTGCAGGAAACCGTGCGGCCCTGCTGTTCGACGTCCTGAACCGCCGAATCGACAACCGCGTTGGCGACGCGCTGAATGATCGGCAGTAATTCGATCAACCGCGTAGGGCCCGCCGGCACCGATACCTTGGTCCGCAAACTGCGGTCGCCGAGGTTGATTTCCACGTCGACGGTTGCGGTCCCCTGAGGGGTCGGAGCATGGGCGGACATCGGCGGATTCCCCAAGGTCGTATAAAAGCCCACGCACCGGCAACGATGCCCATGCCGTCGGCGTGCTTTGGGCGCGACTGCCATCCCAAAGAACTAGGTGGCGGTCCATCATGTCGTGAAAATGTGTCTGACGTTGCGGCGGACCGGAGCCGAGTCACACAACTGCTTCTTCAACTAACCAACTCGCCGTCGTTCAGGACTCGTTGACTCGCGCCCCTTTTGGCCTCTCGCCTCAACTTGCAAACTTGACCGGTGGCAATTCCAGCACCGCCCGGGCATCGTCGCCAACCAAAAACTGCCGCAGACCGACGCCTAATACGGGACCGTTGGCCGAGGTTTTCCAATCGGTCATGCGTCCCAACTTGACCAGGTCATCAGGGTGTTTGTGCGACCCGCAGTACAAGGTGGGCATGTAAGCCCGGCGCTGCGTGCCATCGATCAGCACCACGCGGACGGGAATCCACAACAAATCGCGCGGCCGTTCGGGTCGCGAGATTTCCAATTCGCGCACCTGTTCTATCGGCAGCCAGATGTAATCGCGAATGAGGATCAATTCCAAGACGGGCGCCAGCAGGTCATCGCAATCGCGGAACTCGTCAAACGACTGACCGTTGATCTGTCCGCCCAGAGCAGGCCGAGCCTCTTCGGATTGATCCAACAATGACCGTGCCTCGCCCAGTCGATTCTCGCGGAGACAGTTGATCGCCTGCAGGTGCAAGTGAATGTAGTCGACCGGGTCGAGCAGGAACTCGGGCTTGAGACCCTCGGAGAAAAGTCGTGCCCGCGAACGCTCGGCATGCAGGATGTTGACGTAGACCTGGGTGGCCCATTCGCTTTGCGCGTCCTGATGCGAGATGACGTCGAGTTGTTTATTCGCTCGGTCCAGTTCTCCAGCGAACGCAAGCAGTTCGAAAAGAAAGGTTCGCCTCGCGGCGTCGCCGGGATTGGTTTTGACTTCTTGCGTCAAAGCCTCGATAGCGCCCGACAAATCACCGGAATCGAACAGTTGTTTGGGGTTCATGGGCCACCTGCATGTTGTCGTAGAAACAAGACCTGAACGTGCGGTGTTTGACGCTATTGGCGGCCGGCGTTGGGCGTAAAAAACCGGGGCGCTTCGACGAGCGCCCCGGTTTTGGCCCTGTGAGGAAACGGATCAGGCCTTTTGGTTGGCCTTGACATCCCAGCCCATTTGGACTGGGCCACCTGTCGCCTTGCCGTCGGCACCCTGTTCCTGGTAATCCACGTTGAACTTGGCAAAGTTGAGCGTCACATTCTCCGTAAGCAGATCGCTGCCATGGCCGGCATCTTGGACACCTGAAATCAAGATGTCTGTCAGCTTGATTTTCAAATACTCCACCGGATTCTCACCCGCCTTGCGAACCGTAATGAGGCCATCCTTGATGTGTTTGCCGTTGGCACAGTGGAGCATCAGTTCGGGCGTAGATTTGTCCACGAACTTGGTGACCGAGATGTCATGCACCGAGACCTTGCCGGCCCCGCCGCCGCCCCCGGAGCCGTGGGCTCCGGTTTGCGACATTCCCCAACTGAACGATTCGATGTGAATCTCATCCTTGTGCTTGTGATCCTTCGATTCGCCCTTAATTCCATCCAACTTCAGAAACATGTCTACAGCCATGATAACTTCTCCTTAAACAGATGTGGTCGGTGACCAAAGTCAGTCTTTTGTTTACCGTGCGTTCCAGAGTCCTCTGATGATGAGATTGTCGCAATGCGGGGCAAAAAGTTGCCTGGATTCCGACAATTTTTTCCCATCGTCGCGTTTCTCCTTCTAACGTCCGCAGTTAGCAACACCACGCGTGGACCCGAAACTAACCTTTGGACTCCGGCAACTCGGCCACCAATCGTAGCGAGACGCTTAGTTCGTCAAGTTGGAAGTGAGGCCGCAGATGCGCCACTGCCTCGTAGCAGCCCGGCTTGCCTTTCACGTCGCGGACCGTGATTTTGGCGTCGCGCAGGGGACGTTGCGCTTTTAGCTCCGGGCCGGCACTTTCCGGATTGGCAATACAGTAATTGTTGATCCAGCGATTGAGCCACGCCTCGCATTCGTTTCGCTCCATGAACGACCCGATTTTATCGCGTGCCATCACCTTCAAATAATGGGCAAACCGTGACGTGCACAGAATGTACTGCAGCATGGTGGACAAGCGGGCGTTGGCGTTGGCATCGTCCCGATCGTAAACCTTGGGCTTCTGGCACGATTGGGTGGCAAAAAAGACCGCGTAGTCCGTTCCCTTGTAATGGCAGAGCGGGATGAGACCCAGATCCGAGAGTTCCTTTTCGCGGCGGTCTGTAATGGCAATTTCCGTCGGGCACTTGAGAGCTACTTCGCCGTCGTCCGTGGCGAATGTATGGGTCGGCAGGCCCTCGACCAAACCGCCACCTTCCGTCCCGCGGATCGTCGCCAGCCAGCCGCACTTGGCAAACGAATCGGTCAGTCGCGTCCCGAGTGCGTAAGCGGCGTTGGTCCACAAGTATTTGGAATGGTCGGTGCCATCGACGTCCTCTTCGTAATTGAAGGCCTCGACCGGCACCGTTTCCTTGCCATAAGGGAGCCGAGCCAGGGTGTGCGGCAAGGTCAGACCGACGTATCGGGAGTCCTCGGAATCGCGAAACGATCGGTATTTCACATATTCGTTGGTCTCGAAGATTTTCGCCAGGTCCCGGGGGCGTGATAGCTCGGTGAAACTATCCCAGCCGAACAATTGGGGCGCGGCCGCCGAGAGGAAGGGCGCGTGTGCCGCCGCGGCGACGTTGGAGATCCGCTCCAGTAGTTCCACATCCTGCGGATGGCGGCCGAACTCATAATCGCCCACCAGCGCACCGATGGGGAAACCGCCCGCCATGCCGTATTCATCTTCGTAGACCTTCTTGAAAAGCGCGCTCTGGTCGAATTCCGAAGCCCGTTCCATGTCGTTGAGCAGATCTTTTTTCGACACGTTCAGGACGCGCAGCTTGAGCCGGGTGCCGGTTTCGCTCTGGTGCACCAGATAATGCAGTCCGCGCCACGAGCCTTCCAGCTTCTGGAACTCGGCGGCGTGCATCACTTCATTGAGCTGCGCCGACAGCAGCCTGTCGATCTCCGCGATCCGCAGATTGATCGTTTTCTCGGTGTCCTTGGCCACCACGATGCTCGGATCGAGCAATTGGGCCACGAACTCTTTCAACAAATCCCGCCCTCGCTCGCGAGAATCATCATCGCGGGCTCTCATCCCCTTGCTGAGGATCGTATCCAGCAGGGCGGTCTCCTCGCTGGTGGTTTTAGCGTCAGCGGCCTCTGACTTGGCATGCTCGCGGGCACTCATCGTTTAAACTCCTAAACTTAAGCGGATGGTTCGGGGGAATCGGAGCCTTCAAGGCCCAGGGCTTTGGTCAATTCTTCACGCGATTGGGAATTCTTGATGATGTCTTCGAGCAACGCCTCCAGCTTGTCGTTGCCGTCCATCTTGCTCAGCAAATCTTTCAACTTGCCGCGCGTTTCCAGGAGTTTCCGCAACGGCTCGATTTGATTGACCACGTTGGCCGGCTCGAAATCCTCCATGCTGCGGAACTTCAATTCCACGTTGATTTGGCTGCCTTCCTTGCCGGTCAGTTTATCGTCGACCCGCATCGCCAGCCGCGGGTTCATCCCGGCCAACACCTTATCGAAGTTGTCGCGGTCGATTTCGATGAATTTGCGGTCTTTGAGCGGAGCCAGCGGCACGTCGGGCTTGCCCGAAAAATCGCCCACCACCCCCATCACAAAGGGAAGTTCCCGGACTTGCATCGCTCCATTCACCTCGACGTCGTAGGTGATTTGTACGCGAGGGCTGCGAACCCGGTCAAGTTTATGTTGAGTGCTTTCCTTCTTGGCCATCGAAGTTTCTCCCGTCTACGAAATTGAGACACAGTGTCGGCGTTGATTTACGTTGGTAACCATAATGCCACGGCAGGCTCCGCGCCGCACGCATCGCGCCGTTCGAACGGCGGCTTCAGCTCCCCTCCGGCGGCTTGATGCCCAGCAACTCTCCCACCTGGCCCCGCGCGCTAGAATCCTTGATCAATTCGCCCAATAGCTGATCGAACGGCATGCGACTCCACGACACGGCCCGCTCGACCAGCAAGTAGATCGGGTTCTGCGGTTCCCGCTGCCGCAAAAAGGCGGCCACTTCGGCCAACCGGCGAAAGGCATCCTCGCGCGACTTGATCGGACCCGAGATGCCTCCCTGCGCCTGCCCGTTCTCACCGCCCGATTCGTCCTCGGCCGACTCGGCGAAACCGCCCTTGTCCTTGAAAATGATCCGCACACGCATGTGACAATCATTCACGGCATCGCGCAACTTGGAAGTGCCGGGCGCCACCGCGCCGAACTTCCCGTCCAGATTCTTGGTCAGCCGCGCGAGCTCCTCGCGGCCCTCCTGAATGTCCTCATATAATTGCCGGGTGACGTCGAGCGACATCCGCCCGATGGCTTCATCGAACTTGCGGGTCTTCTCTTCGACTTCAACGGCTCTTAGCGCGAAAGCTTCGACGGACTCTCCCTTGATTTGCTGGCGAGCGTTCCAGTAATTCCAGGAATAGGTTTCGTCCCGGTCGGGAGTCAGCGGCGACTCGCGCAAGGCGATCGCCAGCCGCGCGCCGCGTCCCTCGGCCGTGAGAAACACCAAGGGGGCGGCCGTGGGCTCCAAATCGTCGCCGTCCGGCCGAGGATAGAGCCCCTCCCAAAAGTTTTCCAACAGGCCGTTGACCAGCTTAAGCCCGTCACGAAATCCGGCAAAGCCGTGCAGGTGAACCAGGGCTTCGGTCAGCCACGCCGCCAGCATCAAATCCTTCGATTGCGTTGCGACCGCGTCGGACGCCAAATCAACAACCGGGCTCCAGTCCGCAACTTCGGGGCCATCCAAGCCGAAGGCGTCACGATCTTCCTTCGGCCGAGCCTCTTTGATTTGTTGATAAATCGGTTCCCACCGTAAGTCCGCGCCGCAGGCGTTGTCGCCGCGAATCGGCGCTAAAAGTCGGTCAAAATCCAGAATATCGGGGGACGGCATACGAACCTCGCACGATGGGATAGCCACACAGTATAAGTGTCCGCGACGGGGATTGCAAAGCACCGCGGGCCAGCCGATCGGCAGGATTCTCTCCAGAATCGCGGCTGGGCGTTAGGATCGGCCGCTGGACCGAGAGGCAACCCCTTCCGGCCGTCGGGTTTTGGTTTTCGAATGGGTCGTTCCAGCCCTCTTTGCTCTAGCGATCGCTGACGCCCGCCAATCGCAACGACCGGGCGAGCCGCTGGAGCGCTTTGGCATGCAGCCGACTGGCCCAGGCTTTGCCGATTCCCAGTCGTTGGCCCGCTTCGGTCAGCGTCAATCCTTCGAAATAGGTGGCACGGATTAAGCTCCGGGCCTCGGGCGGCAGCTCGTCGATCAGTTGATGCATCTTGGCGTGCGTTTCGCGATCGATGGCCACGGCCTGTGGCGACGGACTGTCGCCATCCGCGATTTCCAGCGGCTCACCATCCTCGCCTCCCCCACTAAGGGTAGACAGATAGACGACGGCCAACGTGCTGGTAACGTTTGTCAGCCAGCGAAGGCCGTCTTCAAGTTCGGGCCCGGTGGCCGCTGCGCCTTCGTTTTCCAACCGCAATAAATTGTCAGCCATCTGCCGGCATTTGATCCGCTTGTAATGAGACCGATTGACCCAAGACATTTTCGACAGGCCGTCGTAAATCGCACCCCGAATGCGGTAATAGGCGAACGTCGTAAACTGTCCGCCACGGTTGCCGTCGAAGTCGCGGGCGGCTTCGGCCAACCCGACCTGGCCATAGCTGATCAAATCGTCCAGGTCCAAGTGCTTCGGCAGGGTTTTCCAAATCTTGGTCGACAGCGACCGGACGAGCCCCTGGCATTCGTCGATCAATTGATCTCTGGTTTTAACCGCGGTTGCCATGACTAACTCTGCGACAAACTTGCCCACAAGGCTTCCAAACGCTGGCGAGACGGCGGGTCGTCATACAAGGTAGTCGCAATGTACTGAGCCATCGCGCGCACGGTCGTGGAAGGAATCTGCGCCTTTTGAAATTGGACCTGCAAAATGGCGTTGATGAGCTCGCTGACCACGGGTTCTCGCGAAAACGGTTGGCCGGCGAGCGTTTTGGCTACGTCGCGCATCGCCCGCACGTCGTCCGGCTCGACGAATCCGATCTTCGGCGGGCCGCCCGCGGTCAGCGCCAAAATCTGGTCTAACATCCGCGAGCCGACTGCCGGCTCGGACGCGGGTTCTTGTGCGGGTGTTTCCGATTGCGGCGCCGGGCGCGAATCACCTCGGTTGAAGGCTGAAGACATGACTCGACCCCCATTGCCAACGCTCGCAGGCAAGAAAAAGACGCCGCTCAGGTCCGCCGGCAGCCGTGATCGCGGGGCCGACTCCCACCATCATGGCAAACTCTCGGCCCGGGAAACCGTGATTCCATGTTGGCCTCCGCGCAATATAAAGGTCCTGGTCGGCGTTGCCAACCGTTCACGTCGCCGCTGGCCCGATTGTCCTGCGACGGGAACGTCCGCGAACGAACGATCTTAGCAGGATCGCGGCGGACAAAGACACTCTACCGGGATCGTTCGACGCGGGCGGCTCGCGAGGCGAGTTGCATTTGCCAAAAACGAATGCTATACCAGCTTTTGGACTGCGGTGGCATCGCCGCAAGGATCTCCGCGCTCCCAATTCGGAAGGTGAAAGCCCATGGCCAGCGCTCGTCGCCCTTCCTCCGGTTCCCGCCCTACGTGGCGCGAGCGCTCTCGTCCCAGCGAATCCACGGTCGAGGCCAAGCGCGTGAAGCGCTGGCTGTTGAGTGTCCTGGCGATGGCGCTTGTCGGTTTGTTTATCTGGCGAATCTGGCTTTTCTTCTCGCCCAGCGCGCTGGTGGCTTGCCTGCCGGTGATGGACTACAAAATGCTCGCCGTGCCGCCGGTGCCGTTTTGCCAGAATGATTCCGAGGCGTTCAAGCGCGCGGGCATCGAGTGCAAGGATTTGCGCAACCTGCAAACCTCCGACAGCATGGCGGCGCTGTCGGAAAGCTTGCGCGATATCGTTTCCCGCCCGAAAGATACGCTGATATTGTATGTCAGCGCGCACGGCGTTTCTCTGGACGGCAAGGGATATTTGCTGTGCGGCGTGCGCGAAGACGCGTCCGGGGGACTCGAACGGGACGCCGTCGGACGCTTCGAGATTTCGAGCTTTCTCAAGCAGGTTCAAGCCTGTCCGGCCGGCGAAAAGATTCTCGTTCTCGATGCGGGGCACCTGGCGACCGAGCCGCACCTGGGCCTGCTTGTCAACGAGTTTCCCAAGCTGCTGGCCCAAGCGGTCGCGGACACCCAGGATTCGCACCTGTGGGTCCTGACAGCCAACAGTTTGTACGAAACGTCGCACGTTTCCCACTCGGCAGGACAATCGGCTTTCAATCATTTCGTTGTCCGCGGCCTGGCCGGAGATGCGGATGCGGTTCCCAACGACCACATTGTCGATCTGGCCGAACTGGTGGCTTTCGTCGGCACGGGTGTCACGGGATGGGTTCAGAAAATCTACGGCGAGAGCCAGACTCCTCGAATTCTCTGTGGCGACGCCAATCTCGAACCCCTGGCATTGGAAAAGCGAATGCGGCAGATTCGCTTGCCATTGACGATCGCTCGCCCGAAAGACTCCGGCAATGACCAAGACCGGCCGGACAGCAGGCCCGGCCCGGCGACGGCCGCCGCGGCGCCCGACGCCGGCGCTTTCGGCGCGGCATTTGCCACCCCGCGTCGTCGTGCCCTGTCGCGACGAGGACGGTTGGGGCAAGGCGACTCTGTCTTGCTATCGTTCGCGGGCCGCGCGATCGCGCAACAGACGACCGCGGACTCGGCCGACGCCAAGAAGCCCGCAGCCGATCCGGCCCCGGCGACCCCGGGCCAGCCGCCGGCAACTCCAGCCGAGCCGGCGGGCCGGAATGTCAAAAGCCCCGATCCGCCGGCGCCAGCCGATGCCGCGGCTGCCGCCAAGAATGAAAAGCCGCCGCAAGCTCAACCGCCTTTGCCCACGAAAGAACCGGCGCCAGCCACAACGACGCCCGGCCACGACGCTGGACCGTGGTCGAAGTTGCGAGGCGAATGGAACGAGCGCGACCGCGACCCGGGAATGC
Organism: Planctomycetia bacterium; assembly: GCA_041499515.1. Taxonomy (GTDB): domain Bacteria; phylum Planctomycetota; class Planctomycetia; order Pirellulales; family PALSA-1355; genus PALSA-1355. Next base: position 17,362 of record JBGQKM010000053.1, read on the forward strand.
TGAGGACCGAGGCCCACGGCTGGAGCCCCGTGGACTATGCGCCCCACCTGTGGCGCGAATACGAGAATCTGATACTCCACTATGAGCTGCGGCTTCGCGCCCGGCATGGGGACGATGCATCGTCTCAACCCCCGGAATTGGTCGACGAGTTCCAAGATCTCAAGAACACGATCAAAGGCAAACTGAAGGACGCCCGGCAAGCATTCCTCAAATGCGAGGCCTGCCGGTCTTTGGAGAAAGACGAGTCGGCCGACATGCGCCAGGCACTGCAAACGCGCAACGATTGCATGGACGCGGCGGTCGATTTAGTGGCCTGGCACGCGCAAGCGAGTTGCGGAGCGAAGCAGCCCGTTGGGTTGTACGGCGACATCGAAAAGTTCGTGAAAGATGTTGTGGCCCTGGATCAGACACTATCGGCAATGGCGGAGAAACCGCTGGCCGACGCCAGCCGGCGGGATTTTGAAGAGCCCGGGAAAAGATCGCGGAGCCTGGACAACGACAGGAAGAGGCTGGTGAGCCGCTTGGAATCGGCCGCCAAGGATCTGGCCAGTGCGCCAACAGACCTGGGCGCGGTGCGGCGTATTGAGGACCTGCTCAGCACTCCTCTTCTTGGCTCGGAACTGCGAATCAAACTGCTGGCGGCATTGCAGAGCACCGGCAAGGGGCTGGGCGACTCGACCGGCGGCGGCAACGCCACGACGCAGCCTTCGGCCGCGGCGCAGGAGCCCTGGGAACGTGCGCGGGAGCAAGCCCGTCTGGAAGTTCAGCTAATTAAGTGGGCCGATCCCAAAACCGGCGTGGACCTCGGCCAGCCGGCTGCTGAACCGGTCGCGATTCGGCTATTCAGCGCGGGTCTGGCCAAATTCTATCGTGACTTGCCCGCGCAATTCGCCCAGTACCCGGCCGACGCGACGCGACTCTTGGAGCGCCAGTTGCGCCTGGTGACCGCGGGCGGCGCGACTCACATCGCCGAAAAGCAAAACCCGATTCCGCGGCTCAAGTGGATCACGCAACCGGCCGGCGAGCTGGTCTTCAGATTTGATCCGTCGTCCGACAAGCCCGATTCGGTTTCCGGCAAATGGACGCTGGATGGCGAGCTGCAGGCCACCGAGGGGTTCTCCGGCAGGGTGTCGCTCGAAGTGATCTACGACCGAGCGCAACTGAAGGTGACTTCCGAGGACGGTGCATTGCCGGTGGCGCCCCGCCAGTGGGTGCGGATCGAAAAATCATTGCCACTGCGGCTGAGCTACGAGATTCAGCCGATGAAACGACAGCAGGGCGAGGCCGACTTCACGTTGGTGGCCAAGAGCGACAGCGGCGTTGAAAGACCGTGGACGAAAAAATACAAGGTGCCGCCGCCCGACGACATTGAATTGGTTGTAACGTCTGCGGATGGTTCGCAAAACGACGCGCTCATAGCGGACAAACGAGCGCGCCGCGTGCTCTTGTCAACGTTTCCGGGTCACACGACCACATTCGTCTTCTCACTCAGACACCGGTCCGCGCGTCCCAGGAACGTCAGTGTGCGACTGTTGCGCGTGAAAAAAGCGGATCAAGAAGAAATTCGCGTGCTCGCCGAGGGCGATCCGGAAGGACTCGTCGAGTGGCTGAAAAAGCCAGCCGAAGAATTGGCCGCCGCCAAGAAAATGCCGCTGCCTGGGACGGACAGTGCGGTGCCGATTCCGTTCGCCCCGTTTCCGCCTCCACCGCCTCCACCCGCGAAGGATGCCCCGCCGCCCAGCCCAGCAGCGACGAAACCGCCCGAGCGGGCATCGATCCCGGCGGGGCTGGTCTGCGAAGTCAGGGATATCGATCAACCGAACTTGGGCCCATGGGTCACTTGGATCGAGATCTCGCCCTGGGCACCGAAGGATTACGTCGCTGCGAATCCCAAATACGACGGCCGCGAATTGACGATTGGTCTTTTGTTATCCGGCAAAGCGGTCCCGCTCGATAACAAGCCGATCAACATCAACTGGGAATTATCCAAAGAGGTCGATCGGAGCGGCATTTTCAATCATGCGGCGGCGCTGGCCGACGACAACCGGTATCAAGATCGACTCCAAGCCAAGATCGACCGCGACCTGAAGCAGACCGTGGATATCCGTCTCGATGTCGACGGCTACCCGCGGGCCTTTGTGTTCAAAGTCCGCCCAGGCCTGCCGGCCGACATCGAGCGTGAAAAAGGGCTGGAGAACGTCGAGATCGCGCAGCCCAGGCCGCTCGACGCATTTGGCGCGGCTCCGGGCAAATCTCCCGACGTGGTCGTGCCGGTCGAGCTCCGCGTGTCGGCGCCCGACGATACGTTTCGACCGGGCGAGGGGCATCGCGTCGAGCTCGGAATCGATGTGGACGACGACCGCGTGTCCGATCACGTCTTGTGGACACACTCCACGGACCGGCAAATCGCATTGTGGCTCGAGCGGATCACCGCCGAGGGTCGGGTGGCGATCCACACGGACGTGAGCGATTTTAAATTCGACCTGCAACATGAGCGACTCAATTCGCTCAACGCCCAAGTCAACCTGATCGCGCAACTGGTCCTTGGCGACGGCCATCGGCCGCCACCGGAGGTGGTCCCGATCATTTTCGATCACAGTCCACCCGAAATCAAAGACGTTGTCTACGAGCGGACCGTGAATCAGGGCGCGTCGGCGCTGCTGGTCGTCACGGCCTATGACAAGCTCAGTGGCGTCAAATCCGTCAGCATGGCCGACGATACGGATCGCGATGGCAAGATCGACGCCGAAGAACGCAAAAAAGTCCAGGAGACCAAGGTCAGCGATAAGAAGACAGGAACGTTCAGCTTGGAATGGAAAACCGACAACGTCGATTTGGGAGACCATACGCTACTCGTGTGGGCAACGGACAAGATCGGATGGGAGAGCGAACTGAAACTGGCTGAGGTCGAGGTCACGAAGAAACCTGAAAAGAAGGCCGATACGGCCGGCGCGCCACGTGCTGCGCCGGGACCCAAGGGGATGATCGAAGGACATGTTGAATATGGCGGTCCGGTGGCCAACATCAAAGTTCTGCTGGAAGGGCCGGCCAAGAGGACCGAAGTCACCGACGCCAATGGGACGGTAATCTTTAGAAACCTCCCGCCCGGCGATTACGCACTCAAGGCCGAGGGGATCGCTAAAAACTCGCAGCGCAAAGGAACCGCGACAGTGACGGTGCCCGATCCGCCGAAAAAGGCGCGTCCGGTTACCATCAAGCTGGAATGATAAACTAGGTAAAGTCCGCGGAGTATGCCGTGAGAGCACGGCGATAGTCTCCACGTCTGACGAATTTGCCGATTCTCCCCAAACCAGGCACTGGCCTGCGCACCCGATTGTTTTCCGCCACCGTATGGAAGATTGGGGAAGATTCACTGCCTTTTACGGTAATCAAGGATTGGCAAAAACCGCCTCTCGAATTGACGGAGGAAAATTCCATGAGATCCGCAAGTACTCTTTGGCGCATGGCGTCGTTGTTTATCGTGTTGGCCATGAGTGTGCAGGCCTGGGCAGCCGACAAGCCTGCTCCGGCGGCGGCGACCAAGCGCATCCAAGGCCGGGTCACGTACGGCAGCCCGATCGCCAAGATCACCGTCACGCTCGATGGCGCGGTCAAGAAGACCGTCAAGACCGACGACGACGGCCAGTTCGTCTTTAGCGATTTGCCGGCGGGCGACTACACGCTGGAGGCCAAAGGTATCGCGAAAAATAATTACCGCAAAGGCAGCGCCAAGGTGACCGTGCCCGAGCCGCCGAAACAACTGGCCGCTGTCACCATCAAGTTGGAATAGTGAGTCTGGGGTAAATGCTCAAAGGATGGCGCATTGCAAGAATGTCCTCACAGCCTTTCGGTTTTTGCTCGATACCAAGATTGTGCCGTCAGGTGATGACGCGAGCACCTGCCCGACCGGCGACGCCCCGGCCGCCATGGGTAGGCTTTCCAACGGCGACTGCGGCCCCCTCATGCAGACAAGACTAAGGATCGTGCGATGAAGCTGACAAATGCCCTGTTAATCACGACTGCCCTGGCGATCGCCGCGGGTTCTTATCACCAGGCAATGGCACTGCCGCCTCCCCCCGCGGCCCCGCTGACACTCTGGAATTTCCTCGGCATTCCGCAGGGATTCAACAAGATCCGCGATGCCACCAGCAACAAGTTCGGCAAACACCCGGGCTTGGAGCGTAAGCCGCCGCTCAAAGCGCTGGCCGATCCCTCGAATCTGATGTCGCCCAATCCGGCCATCAAAGCGGCCGCCGACATCAAGACGCAGGAGGACATGGCGCCGCAAAAAATCAAAGCGATCAAATACCTGGCCACGATCGGTTGCGGCTGTTACCCGGGTGTCAAGGACGCCTTGATGGCCGCCCTGGAGGACTGCACCGAGGAAGTCCGCTATCAGGCTGCGTTGGCCATCGAGGATGCTGCCAACTTACATTGCGCAACCTGCAGCAAGAATTGCTGCTGCGACCAAGCGATGAGAGATAAGTTGTCGAAGATCGCGTACGAGCGCGACGACAAGTGCTGCTGGTTCGAGGCATCGGAACGCGTGCGCGAGGCGGCCAAAGCCGCCTTGTGTGCCTGCATGCCGGAACAAGGTCCGGCCCCGACACAAGCCCAACCCGAGCCAGACAACGTTCCCGAAGGCGCGCCAACGCCGCCGGTCCCCGAAGGTGAGCCCAGTGCGCGCCACCACCGGAGGAACATGCCGACCGTTATTCGAGTGCCTCAGCTGCAAGAAACACGCACCGAGGGGTCGTCGAATAGGGAAGCCGCGATGGTCGCCGATGAACGTGCGAACGTGACGGTCGTGCCGGTCGATTTCGGCAGCCTTGCGCCGCAGGCCCCACGATTATCCAGTCCGGTTTCGCCTCCCCGCCGAACCGCGCCGGCCAAGGCTATCCCGACCGCGATGCGCAGTACGGCTCCCGCCAGTAATTCCCAAGATACGACTGCGTCGACCGCCCAGCCGTGGTCGCCGTCTACCGCCACCCCGCTAGGCCCAAGTTCTCGCCGTGCGGCTGCGGCCCGTGGCCTCGGCGCGTCACCGACCGTGTCCAAGAACACGCCACCCGCAAAGCCTGGCAAGCCCGCCAACGCCACGCGGACCGCCGACACGAAGCAGCCGGCCAACTCGATCAGTGGATGGTTCTGGCAATCCAGCAACAATTAAGCGTGGAACTTTATTTCGGACAAGGGCTGGGCTGGCGTCCCATCGTATCTGACCGTCGATCTTGCCGCGACCAAGGCATCGACGACGCTGGACTCCACGACCGCGCCGCGGGCAAACCCCTAGCAGGCTAGCTCACAGCATCAAGGCCCAATCCAGGGCTCGATCGCCCGGATCAACACGGATTGTCGAACACTTTTGTCGCGCGCCGGTTCGGTCCGTGGCAACCGCGCGCACAATGCCCACGCCCGCTGGCCCTGTTGGGCGGATCTCTCATCGGGCGCGATCGATAGCACGCGCGCGTCTTCAGTGCCCCCAGCGGCGGCTGGAATCGGACGCGCGCCGCGTCTCCTCTGAGCTTGCATTTCAGTTTCCGGTCTGATGAAATGCAGATGTAGGGTGGCAAGACAGCGTCTGAGAGCAACTCAGGTCGAGGGCAGTCCATGTCTCCGCAGAACCCAGACGGTCCCTCGGGCAAGTCCCCCGGTTCCGGTAAGCCAAGGCCGGCGCGCGCCGGTTGGCGGAGCCATTCGACGCAGCCCCAGCGCCGCGAGCCGGGGACCGCATCCCGCGGCTGGTGGAAAGCGCGACAGAGCGAACCCGGCAAAAACGTCGGTTTCCGAATCAAACTGGCGGTTTCGACCGTGCTGCTGGGCGGTTTGATCGCCCTGTACGTCATCTTCGTCTTACGGTTTCCCACCAAGGTTCCGCTCATCGCGCTACACGTGACAGATTACGCCACGGAACTGCTGCCGCCCAATAGCTGGACCGCTGAAGATTGTGAATCGTTTGTCAGCCAGCTTAACGACCGAGGCGGACCGAAGCGCGGCCAAGGAAACGTCGCCGTCGTTAATAGAGAATGGCTCGGCAAATCGCCCACGGCGGCGCTCGAGGAATTGCGGGAATTGCTGCGAGATGCCAAACCAGGCGGACCCGACAAGAACGTGATCCTGGTCTATATCAGTGCCCACGGCGTCGTGAACGACAAAAACGAGCCATGCCTGCTGCTGGCCCGTTCGAATCCTTTGAATTCCGAGACGTGGTTGCGCCTGCCCGACCTCTTCAACGAGCTGCACCAGAATAAGTCGGTCAAAACCCTGTTGGTTCTCGATTGCAACCGGATCGATTCCAACTGGAGTTGCGGGCTGCTGTACAACAACTTTGCCGACGCGTTGGAAGAACTCGTCCGGAAAACGGAGGAGCCGCATCTAGTGGTTCTCAATTCGACCAGC
>JBGQKM010000054.1:0-23695 GCA_041499515.1 Planctomycetia bacterium
ACCTGGCCCGCCACCGGCCCGGCGCGCGCGATCGGGACGACGCGCTTTCCAAGGCCCGATTTGACTTCGATTGGAACGAGCAATTTCGCCTGGCGCTGGATCCGGAAACCGCGCGGCGGATGCACGACGAGACCCTGCCGCAAGACACGTTCAAGAGCGCCCATTTTTGCAGCATGTGCGGCCCGAAGTTCTGCTCGATGAAAATCAGCGAGGAGATTCGGCAAATGGAGCTCGAGCAGCCGCTAACATCGATCGCCGAAGAATCGTGAGATTGCCGAAGCAACCCGCGGAAGATGGCGCCGCAATAGGAGGCCGAGGAAACGTCTGATGACCGATTCAAATCCATCCAATTCGCCCAGCCGCCCACTGACCGCGGCGGCCGATGATCTGTATGCGGCCACCAACCCCGACGGCACGCCGACCGCGGAAGTTCTCAAGCGGGCCCTCAAAGCTTTCAAGAAGCGGCTCAAGCTAACCCAGCTCGATCAGGATTCGAGAATCGGCCGCGCGCCGACCAGCGGCAGCGGAAAATCGTCGGTGCTCGCCATCCAGCCGCCCGACCAATATCCCCGCGCCGTGTGGGACGAACTGGTCAAGAAAGGCAAGCTGCGGACCTCGATGCACGGGCTGTACGAATTGCTGGAGCCGTAGGATCAAAGATCTTAACGCGACGCGAATCCGGCGCGTACGGTCTGTCGGGATCACGAAGCGATGTACAAAAAATAGGCCACCGCGGCGACCAGCACGGCTGCCAGCCCGGCGATCACGATTCCTACGCGTGCATTGAATTCCGAGTCGGCCGACACCGTCGGCGGCGGCTGCGACGGACGGCCGTCGGCGAACGGATGTCCGCACCATTCGCAGCGCGCCAGGAATTCCGGCGTAAATGGCTCATCGCACGTCGGGCACAGCACCAGCGGCCGAGGCAAATCCCCAGCGGCCAAAGTGCCGTCGGCAGGGTCGGTCTCCGGCGGCGAAAATCCTGGTTTGAATTTCGTGCCAGCCGTGCCGCAAACCGGACAACTCGTGTGTCGTGGGCGACGGCAATCGGGGCAGGTGGGCCAGGGGGCCGCCGGATGTTCGACCTGGTCTTGTTGATTCGAGTCGTCAGGTTCTGTTCCCGCCAGGTTGTGACGCATGACCTCCTCGAAATCCAGCGCGATGCGGCGGGCCTCTTGGGCGTCGTGCTCCTGCACCACCACACGAACCGCCGTCGGCAGTCCGATCGGCAAATCGCCGAGTGCAAACTGGAGCTGTTCGTTGGTGAGATACGAAAAAATGCCCCGCTCCTCAAGCGCGTTCTTGAGCAAATGCGCCTGTTCCGGCGTGGCCGCGATGTAGATCACTTGGTGCGTGGTGGGCATGGGCTTGTTACGGTTGCGCCAAAGCAGGACGCGACTTGTGCTGCGATTTTGCCTACAATCGGCAAAACCCCTGGAAATCGACCGAATTTACAAATACGCTAGATGCGGCCATTGTACTCGGATCGGCGAACCTTTCTCCAGGACATGATCACCCGCGAGTCACTGCTATGATGAACCGCTTGTTGTCAAACCGCCGCACGGCCGGCCTGACCGGCATGGCGCTGTCGCTTTTGTGGGTCTCGTCGCTGTGGGCCGATGCGCCGCGCGTTTTGCCGCCGGGGCAAGTGCCCAAGGATAAGCGGCTGGAAAAATTGACCGACCTCAACGGTTATTTTCCATTCACGCCCAGCGCGACCAAGGAGGCCTGGGCCGCGCGGGCCGAACAAGTCCGGCGGCGGATTCTGGTCGCGACCGGCTTGTGGCCGATGCCGCAGAAGACGCCGGCCAACGCGGTGGTACACGGCAAAGTCGATCGCGGCGACTACACGGTCGAGCGCGTCTACCTGGAAAGCTATCCGGGCCACTTCGTGACCGGCAGCTTGTATCGGCCGGTGGGCAAGAGCGGAAAACTGCCCGGCGTGTTGTGCCCGCACGGACATTGGACCAACGGCCGGTTCACGGATGCGGGAGCGGAGAACACGAGAAAGCAGATTGCCGAAGGAGCCGAGCGCTTCGAAGTCGGCGGGCGCTCGCCGTTGCAGGCCCGCTGCGTGCAGTTGGCGCGGATGGGCTGCGTCGTGTTTCACTACGACATGCTGGGCTATGCCGATAGCGTGCAGATTCCGTCGTCCGTGGCCCACGGGTTTTCCAAGCCGCGTCCGGATTTCGATACGCCCGAAAACTGGGGCTTTTTCGGCGCGCAGGCCGAGCTGCGGCAGCAGAGCCCGATGGGCTTGCAAACGTACAACTCGATTCGGGCGCTGGACTGGTTGAGCGAACTGCCGGAGGTGGATCCTGCGCGGATCGGCGTGACTGGGGCCAGCGGCGGCGGCACGCAGACGTTTATTCTCTGCGCCATCGACCCGCGGCCGGCCGTGGCCTTTCCGGCGGTGATGGTTTGCACCGCGATGCAAGGCGGCTGCACTTGCGAGAATTGCTGCAATCTGCGCGTTGGCACCGGCAACGTCGAGTTCGCGGCCATGATGGCCCCGCGACCCTTGGGCATGTCGGGCGCCAAGGATTGGACCCAAGAACTGGAAACCAAGGGCCTGCCGGAGCTAAAGCAACATTACGCGATGCTGGGCGTGCCCGACCGGGTCATGGGCAAGGCCATGTTGCAGTTCGGGCATAACTACAACTATGTCAGCCGCGAGCTGATGTACCATTGGTTCAACCAGCACTTGCAGCTCGGCTTGCAGGGGGTGATTCTGGAAGAGGATTACAAGCCGTTGTCGGTCGAGGAGATGACGGTCTGGGATGCGAGCCATCCAAAACCGCCGGGCGGCGGCGACTACGAGCGCTCGCTGCTGAAGATCATGACCGCCGATTCCGAGCGGCAGATCTCGGCGCTGACGCCCAGCGATTCCGCTTCGCTGGCCCGGTTCCGCGAAGTGGTCGGCGGCGCCGTCGACGTGCTCATCGGTCGTGGACTATGTCCGGCGACGGCCCTGGAATCGGCGACGATCCGCCAGGATGCCCGGGCCGACTACGCCGAAACGCTGTCGCTGCTGCGCAACAAACCCGCGGGAGAAGAAATCCCCGTCGTCGCCTTGCACCCCAAGCAATGGAACAAGCGGGTTGTCATTTGGGCCCACGAATCGGGCAAGGCCGGGCTGTATGGTGCCGACGGCCAACCGGCGCCGGCGGTGCTCGAGCTGCTCAAAGCGGGCACGGCGGTGGTGGGCGCCGATTTGCTGTATCAGGGCGAGTTTCTCGCCGACTCGACGCCTCTGGCCGCGCCGCGCCGCGTCGACAACCCGCGGGCGTTCGCGGGATTTACGCTCGGCTACAACGCGTCGCTGTTTGCCCAACGCGTGCACGACCTGCTCTCGCTGGTTTCGTGGTGTCAAACGTATGCCAACGAAAAGCCGCAAGTCGACATGATCGGCTTCGGCATCGCGGGGGCCTGGGCCGCCGCGGCACGGGCGCAAGCCGGAGAGGCCATCGGGCGGGCGGCGATCGACACCGACGGTTTCCGATTCGAAAAACTGCCCTCGATCAACGACCTGAATTTCCTGCCCGGGGGCGCCAAATACGGCGATTTGCCCGGTATGCTGGCGCTCGGCTCGCCGGGCGAATTGTGGCTGGCCGGAGAAGGCCCGCTGCCGCCCGGGCTGGTGAGTGCCGCCTACACCACCGCCGGAGCCAGCGGCAAATTGCAACCCTTCACGGGACCGGCGGATCAAAAGACGGCCGCGGCAATCCAGTGGCTCACGCGGCAGTAGACCGCAAGTGAAATGTCGCGCCCGGCGTTTTTCGAAGCGGGCGTGAAGGCGACGTCATCGACTCGCTTCAATGTGCGAACCGCTCGCGCAGCAACTCGGGGCGATTGGCGTTGGGCGCGGCCATGTGAATCCAGCGCGCCACCAGGTCGGACAATTGCTCGTCGATCCAACGATCAAAGGCCACGAACGATTCCGTTTCAGCGATCACCAAGGTGGTGTCACCGTTGCGAGACGAGGGGATTGACGAGAAATCGTGCGACATGATAGGTGCCTCCCGCTCTCTTGCGAGGCCGGGATTGCTGTTATTAATAGTGTACACGCAATTCGAGAACCCGGCGCTTAAAACGTTCGTTTCGTACATTTTTGATCGAACAAACCTGCCGTCCTTAACTACGTGACACGCGATACAGCGGTTCGGGTTCGCGCGGCGCGTTTTTCGCCGGGAAAGGCCCTTCCATCCTGCACGCGCCCCCTCGACCAGACACAACCTGCCGGCGCGCAAGCAGAAGCATTTGCTACGATTCTCACAATGTCGCCTCGCGGCCAGGCGGTATTTCCCTGAAAACAACGCATGTCGCGGATCCTCGGCCATGTCGAATGAACCGGTTGTGCTTGACGAACCGGCAGGCGTTGTGCCCTGTGACGAGACGGCGGTAGGGACAAATGGGCTGGCTGCCCACCCGGAATCCCGCGGAATTCAACGCACCGCGCCGCGGTAGAGCTCGATCAATCGACGGTCCGAGAGCCGCTGATTGCTGCTGCGCCCCAGGAAATAGAAGCCCGACGCGGCGTCGTACGCGCCGGCTCGATCGGCCAGGTGGCGATCGAAGTACTTCAGGTAGAACGCCGTGCACCGCGCCACCGCCTTGGCCAGCGTGCGGGTGCGGCGCGAGCGAGCGAAACTCATCAGGAAGTATTGCCAGGACCAGGCCAGAGCCATGCCGGGGCCGCAGGCGATGCCGCTGTCGATTTCCTCAAAATCGCGAAACAGCCGACGATGGCCCAAGTGCGTGAAGCGGGTAAAGTCGTAGGCTCCCTCGTGGACCTGTTGCATGAAAGGCGTCTCCGCGTATACGATTCCCGCGGGCTTAAGCACCCGCCGCAGCTCGCTCACGCAGCGAGTCGGGTCGGCCACGTGCTCCAAAACCGCCTGCGCAATCACGCCGTCGAACGAACCGTCCTCGAACGGAATGTCGTGGGCGTCGAACAGTACGGCCGGGCGGGGGCCAGGCTCCACGTCGCTTTCGATCACTTGTAGGGCCGGATAATGGCTAAACACTTCCATGCCGATGCCCAGCACGCGCGAACCGATCACCAGAACTCGCGGCGCTGCCGACAGTTTCAATAGTTCGCGGGCGAAGGCGTGGTAATTGCTCGGCCCACATGTGTTTTGGCTCAGCGTGGGAGTCCAGTGCGAGAGCGCCCGCCGCAACGCGCCGGGGGGCGTCGCCAGCGGCTGGTCTTTGTCCTCGAGCACGCCCGAGGTCGAAAACAGACTGTTGGAATCGTCGAATAGTATTGGAATTCGATTGCGTAGAGGGTATTTGGCGCCGCAGCCGGGATGCGTGCAACGACAGCCGGCGCGATGCACTTCCAAGCGGCACTTGCAGCGTGGACAGACGAGCAGATTCTCGAGTTCCGCCGGTAACCGCGTGAATGGTTCCGTAATTTCAGCCGTGCTCACGATATCCGTCTCCTGGTTGCTCGCTGCTATTAAAGACTTCCCATCGCCATTCCATGCCGGACCGGCCCGCCGGTCGCCGTAAAGTCGAGCAAGTCTAGCACGCGCGCCGGCGAAATGGCCGTTCTTTGCGTTAGGCGACCGGTGGCTTTGCGAACGAAGGTTTCCGAGCGGCCTTTTCGGAACAACCCGCACAGCCGCGCCTCGCGACCAGCGCGCGTCGAGAAAATCTTGGCGCACGGAACCGGGTCCGCGGCTGGGTCGACAGCGGACCTGCCTGGGAATCTCGCAGGGGCCTTACTTGTCCGCCTCTTCTGCGGGCTTTTGTGCCAGGATCTCTTGCAGGGTCACGAAGCCGTCGCCGTCGGTGTCCAGTTTGCGGATGGTTTCCGCGGCGGCGGCGATTTCGCCGCTGCTGAGCTTGCCGTCGTGATCGGTATCCAAGGCGCCGAACAAGCTCGCGCGAGGAATACCGGGCGCGGCGGCAGATGGCGTCTGGGTGGTTGAGCTTGCCAGCGGCTGGCCCTTGTCGGGCCGTATCGCGGCGAAAGCGGCGGTGAATTCTTCCAGCGAGAGGCCTTGGTCGGCGTTTTTGCCCGCACGTTGGATCATGCGCCCGACCATTTTCTTGCGTTCTTCCGGCACTTCATCGAGCGTCACCTTGCCGTCGCCGTTCTTGTCGAAGCGCTGAAAGATCCGCCTGGGATCCCGACGCCCGTCGGGACGCTCTGCGGCAACGGGTTGGCCCGCTGGCGCGGCAAAGCCGGCAAATGCCTGAACGAACTCCTGCTCGTCCAGCGCTTGGTCGCCGTTTTTGTCGCCACGGGCCAGCAGTCGTTTGAACATCTCGCGACGCGGTTCGGGCACTTCATCGAGCGTGACCTTGCCGTCGTGATTCGCGTCGAGCCGCTTGAACATCCGTTCCGGAACCGGGGGGCCTTCGCCTCCCGAGCCGCCAGCCGGCTTCGGCCGCTCGCGGCTCTTGAGTCCGGCGGCGAACTCCTCGGCGCTGAGCTTGCCATCGCCGTTCTCGTCGGCATTGCGCAACAGGCGTTCGAACAATCCTTTGCGATCCGCGGGAATTTCGTCCGCGCTAAGTTGGCCATCCTGGTTGGCGTCGAGTTGTCCGAACAGGGCGCTTGGGTCCGGGCCTTGCGCGGCCGGCTTTTCGTCCGCTTGCACGTTGCCAATCCACAAGATCGCTGCCATCGCGGCAAAACAGACAACTCGTTGAGGCACAACCGTTCTCCTTCAATCAGATGGAGACCCCAAGCGGCACGTCACCACTAGCACTGGAAGATCTAACCACGGGCAGTCGATCGAGTTCCGCGCAAAAACCGCTTAAAACCAGATTCCCCTGGCAAGGATATCTCGGTCCGGGCGAGTGGGCGCCCGTGGCGGGGCCGTTTTTGGCGGGAATCTGCGGCCTGCTAGCGGAGGCTTGGGCCGCTTTTGCCAGGCGGCGCCGCGACGGCGATCGATCTTGTCGGTCGCGCGACGGCCTTCTATAATCCGCCGCCCTCGCCGCTGGTCACTCGAGGCCGAGCGCCTTGCGGTGTGGGGGCCGACAAGGTCCGAATTCCCGACTGCGCAGATCGCAACGATCGGCTCAGATAGGCATTCGGCGTCGCGTGGCGAAAACGCAACCGGCGTGGCAAAAACCGGGCCAGGCGTGGCCGCAGTTCAACAGGTTTTGCTGGCAGATCAGGAGTCGTTGGGACGGTCCGCTACAGGTCGTACAAGTACTAACCCGAGTGAGCGATAAGAGAGTGGAGGGCTTGAAGTTTCGTTCAATGCCCGGTGCCAATTTGGTCGATACTAAGGGTGCTCAACTTCCGCGCTCGCGAGGTCGATCCCCTGACATGGAATGCGGCGCCGGCAAGCAAATGTAAATGAGTGAGCGACAGATCGGTGACAGCAGTGTGCTGATTCCACGAGGTTCGTTGGACCGCCCCTGACCATTCCCCGGCCTTTTCAGGCCTTTAGGTCCGGCGAACAAGCGAATCAGAACTGTACGATCCTGGACGTTCAGTCAACCGGCGAAATTCCACGTATCTAATTGATTGGCAAATTCGTAACACTCGCACCGCAGCGCTTGGCCGCTGGCCGTGCAGTGAACTAGAATTTTGCCAGGGGAGAGAACCATGCAAATCTACGGCCCATCGCAAATCCACGGCGCCCAACCGCTCAACGGCCCGCATACCTCGCGCGCGGCCCAACCGACGTCGACCCCCGGCGCGTCGACGACCAACGACCACTTGGATATTTCCGCGGCCGGACAGATCGCGGGCCGTCTGGCCGACGTGCCGGACATCCGTGCCGATCGCGTGAAAGAGATTCGCAACGCGATTCTCCAAGGCACGTACGAAACCCAGGACAAGCTCAACACGGCGCTCGATCGTCTGTTGGACGAAATCGCTTAGGCGTTGTTTCGTACGATGCCGGTTTCGAGCCGGCTGGGGGACATTCGGCGGCGCGCCACCGCGCCGTGGCGGCAGCTTGCATTCGCTCGCCGAGCATCTACAATCAATCATGACGATTGTCGAGTGTGCTGCTGGCTTTTTTGGGGAAAAAGTCGGCCGGCGGACGTTATTCCTTTGTTTCGCACGCTGGACACTTCCGCGCCAGCCTGGCTCGCCATGACGCACGATTTTTCATTGGGAACCGTCGAAGTCGCGCTAGCGCCGCGAGCGCGTTTCGAAGAGTTCCTGCAAAGCCGCGGCAAGCGCATCACGCAGCAGCGGCGGATCCTCGTCGACGAGGTCTTCAAGCGCCACGCCCACTTCGACGCCGAAGACCTGATCGCGCATCTCAACACCGTCGCGGGCGCGCGCCGCGTGAGCCGCCCGACCGTCTATCGGACGCTGAGCGAACTGGTCGATTCCGGACTGTTGCGGAGCATGGCCCTCGGCGGCCGGACCGTGTACGAGCACGACTACGGCTATCCGCAGCACGATCACATGCACTGCCAAAAGTGCAACAAGCTGATCGAATTCCACAGCGACGAAGTGGCCGAAATCGGCGAAGCGCTCGCCGAGCAATATCAGTTCCGCGTCACCGGACATCGCCTGATCTTCAGCGGCATTTGCGCCGACTGCCGCGTGCAAAAACGCCCCACGCGGAAACTCGACCTGGTATAGACCGCGCGCCGCGGATCGCCGGGCGGCCAACGCTCCCGGCTCAGTTCTTGCCCGAGTTGTCGCCGTCCTCTTTATTCAAGTGGCGGCGCAGGTACCGGGCGCGCTCGATATTGCGGTCGGCCGTGTCGAGTTCCACGCCCCGCAGCTTCTGCAGATGGGCCGGCTGCGTGTGGATGAACAGTTCGTTGAGCGTGGGGATCTGCAAATCGCTGATCAGCCCCAGGTTCACGCCCATCCGCACGCTGGAGAGCAGATGCATGGTCTCCTCGGAGCTGATCGTTTGGGCCGTCCGCAGAATGCCGTAAGCGCGACTGACTTTATCGTGCAAGTTTTCGTGGCTCTCGCGAACCAGGAAATCTCGAGCCCGGCGTTCATAGTCGATCAACACCGGCACGATGTCGCCGACCTGCTTGACCAGGTCGATCTCGGTCTTGCCGAGCGTGATCTGGTTGCTGATCTGGTAAAAATCGCCCATGGCCTGCGAGCCCTCGCCGTATAGGCCGCGCACCGCCAGGCTGATCTTTTGCAGGCTGCGGAAAACTTTGTCGATCTGCCGGGTGATGACCAGGGCCGGCAAGTGCAGCATCACGCTCACCCGCAGGCCGGTTCCGACGTTGGTGGGGCAGGCCGTCAAGAAGCCCAATTTGGAGTGATAGGCGAACATCACCTGGTCGGCGATCAACGTGTCGATCCGGTCGATCTGATCCCAGGCGCTTTGCAGATCCAGCCCGCTGTGCATCACCTGGATGCGCAAATGGTCTTCTTCGTTGATCATCAGGCTGACCTGCTCGCGGCGGTCGATGGCCACGCCGCGGGCCCCCTCGCTCTCGGCGTGCTCGCGGCTGATCAACTGGCGTTCGACCAGGAACTGACGGTCGATGCCCTTGAGCTCGTTGACGTTGACGTACTCCAACTCGCCCGATTCTTGGATGTGCAAGACACGATCGCGCAGCATGCCCTCGATCTCGGTCCGATCGCTCTGGCTGGCCCGGCTGATGAAGGGGAACTCGGCCAGGTTGCGTGCCAGGCGGATTCGGCTGCTGATCACGATGTCGGATTCTGGGCCCGAGCCTCGAAGCCATTCACCGCTGGTGCGTACTAGCTGGTTCAGGTCCACCGCTAAAGTTCCAATCCCGCCGGGGATGGCCTGCGTGCCCTCGTTGGCGGGCGGTCGCGGGCAAAAACCAGCGCGGCTACATCGATTTGGACGTCGTTTGCTCGATCGTATGAATCTCGTCCCGCAATTGCGACGCGCGTTCGTAATCCTCTTGGCCGATGGCTTCTTTCATTTCGCGTCGCAAGCGAATCAATTGCGTGCGGTTCTCGGTCCCCCCGGCATACTTGGACGGCTTCTTGCCCACGTGCTCGATCTCGCCGTGGATGTTCACGATCAACGGTTCCAACTCCGCCTGGAAACAAACGTAGTCGTAGGGACAGCCGAGCCGCCCCTGGTTGCGGAACTCATAAAACGTGATGCCGCAGACCGGACACGAACGCTGGTCGAGCTTGGCGAGCTCTTCGGCCGTTTGGCCGACAGCCAATTGATGGGCCAGCACGCCAGCCAGACTGGGAGTGACGGCCGGCTCTTCTTCCGACTGGGTGAGGTACTGCCGGGCATGTTCTTCACACAAGTGAAGTTCTTGCGGCTTGCCCTTGGTGAGTTCCGTAATGTGGAACGTCGCGGTCTTGTTACATTGTTGACACTTCATGGAAGTCCCCAAGAACTGCCTGAGGCGGCTAATCGCTCTGGCGCTGGCAAACTCTCAGCGGATTCCGCCAGTCAGATCAATTATATCAGGGGGGAGTGCAAGGCCAGTGGGATTCTAACAGCAGCCCCCCGGGTGTCAAGGCGGATCACCGGCCGTCGTAGTTCGCCTCAAGGTTTCTCGATTTCTCGCAAGAAATAATGTCCGGTTGCATCGTCCGAGGCTCTGTTTTGCGGACCTTCCGTGAGGTGCGCCGGCACAACTGCTGATCGCCGACTCCCTCGCGCGCAGGCCGCTCGGCGCTGCGCGTGCCGACGCGTTGTCGCGCCAGCAGTGCTCTGTTAAGCTGGACCGAACCTTGTGGCCCCCAGGAAGTGTCTGTTCCTCACAGCCTCGCTCGACGTGTTCCCTACAGCGAATCATTCGCCGCGGTCGCGATGAAGTATTCCCCTGACTTCGCCACCTTCTGCAAACTGGCCACCGGCGCGCAGCTTGTGCCGGTCTATCGCCGACTCTTGGGCGATACGCTGACGCCGGTCTCGGCCTTCCACAAAATCGACGCCGGGCCGACCGCCTGCCTGTTCGAAAGCGTCATCGGCGGCGAGAAAGTGGGCCGCTACAGCTTTCTGGCCGCCGGTCCATTTCTGCAACTCGAAGCTCGCGGAAATCAGGTGACCGTCACTTCCGCGGCGGGCAACCAGTCGTTTACCTCGCAGGACCCGCTTGACGAACTGAAAACCCGCGTCGACGCGATCCGCACTGCTGCTCTGCCCGAGCTGCCGCCATTTACCAGCGGCGCGGTCGGCTATGTCGGCTATGACGTGATTCGTTACAGCGAGCACTTGCCCAACGCGCCCCAAAATGATCGTCAACTGCCCGATTTGACCTTCGCGTTTTACGACCACATGGTGGTCTTCGACCACGTGAACAAAACGAACGTGGTGGTGGCCATGGCGCGGCTCGACCAATTCGGCGACGATCTCAAAGCCGCCTACGCCGACGCCCAGCGGCGCGTCGATCAACTCGTGGCCCAGCTCGAACGGCCCGATCCCACCCTGCCACCGGCGGACATCCACACGCTCGGCGAGACGACCATCGCCTACCGCTCGAATTTCGCCCAGGACGATTTCCAGCGCGCCGTGGAAAAGTGCGTCGAGTACATCCGTGCCGGCGACGTCTTTCAGGTCGTGATCAGCCAACGACTGCAATTGGAAATTCACTGCGAGCCGTTCGAGATTTACCGCACCCTGAGGGTCGTCAACCCCAGCCCGTTCATGTTCTACTTGCGCACGCCCAGCGTCACGCTAGTGGGCAGCTCGCCGGAGATCATGGTCCGCGTGGTCAACGGCCGCGTGACCGTGCGGCCGCTGGCCGGCACGCGCCGCCGCGGCGCCACCGACGAGGAGGACCGCCGGCTGGCCGAAGAGCTGCTGGCCGATCCCAAGGAACGGGCCGAACACGTGATGCTCGTCGACTTGGGCCGCAACGACGTCGGCCGGGTCGCCCGCTACCGCTCGGTCGAGTTGACCGACGTGATGACCATCGAGCGCTACAGCCACGTGATGCACATCACGTCCAACGTCAGCGGACAGTTGGCCGAAGGCCGCGACGCGTTTGACGCCCTGCGGGCTTGCGTGCCGGCCGGAACCGTCTCGGGCGCCCCCAAGGTGCGGGCCATGGAAATCATCGACGAGGTCGAGCCGCACCGCCGCGGGCCTTATGCCGGAGCGGTCGGCTACGTCGATTTCAACGGCAACATGGATACCTGCATCGCGCTGCGGACGCTCGTGGTGCAAGGCAAGCAGGCCTACATCCAGGTCGGCGCCGGCATCGTCGCCGATAGCGTGCCGGAGAGCGAATATCAAGAAACCCTTAACAAAGCCCGCGGACTGCTCAAAGCCATCGAAATCACCGAACAACGGCTCCAGCAAGCGCGGGCGTAACGTTTCGAGCGAGCTGCACCGGCCGACGCCCTCCGCGGGCCGGCTTCCGCCCAGGTTTCCACCTTCCATGCACATCGATTTGATCCAACTGTATCGCGTGCCGCTGTCGGGGGCGTCAGGTTCGGTGCCAGGCGTAACGGTCGAAGCGGTGCGGGTCGGCATGTCGAGCCAGGGACAGATCGGCTGGGGAGAAGTTTGCCTGGAGGCGGGCCCGTATGAACACGCCGAATGGTCGGCCGGCGCGATGGCCTGCCTGCGCGATTGGCTGGCGCCGGCCCTGGTGGGGCACGCCATCGGTTCGGGAGACGAATTGCAATCGGCGCTCGCGCCCTTTCAAGGCAATGCCCGAGCCAAGTCGGCCCTCGATATGGCGTGGTGGAACCTGACGGCGGCCGGGCGCAATGTGCCCTTGTATCGGCTGCTGGGCGGGGCATCGGGCGAGGTCGAAATCAGCCCGTGTTTGGGCGTCATGGAGTCAGTCGAACCATTCCTGGCCGCGATCGGCGCGGCTTTCGAGGGCGGCGCGGTCGCCGTGACGCTCAAGTTCCGGCCGGGTTGGGACGTGCAAATGGTGCGCGCCGTGCGCCAGGTATTTGCCGCCGAGCCGATTGCCATCGATTGCGACGGACTGTGCACGCTCGGGCAACAGGAGATGTTCTTTCGTCTGGAGGATTTTCATCTCCTGCACATCGAGCAGCCGCTCTCGGCCGACGACCTGGTCGGTCATGCCATGCTGGCCTCCTCGCTGCGAACGCCCATCTGTCTCGATCAAAGCGTCACGTCGCTGGATCGCGTCGAGCAGGCCATCGATATGGGCAGTTGCGGCCGCGTTCGCATCGACGTGGCGCGGGTCGGCGGGCTGACTCCGGCGCTGGCCATCGCGGCGGCGTGCGCCGAGGCTTCGATCGCCTGCTCGGTCAACGTGCCGCAGCAGGCGCTCTCGGCGTGTGTCGCGCTGGCCCTGGCCACGCTTCCGGCCTTTTCCGTGCCGGGGGAAACCATGCTCTTCGAGACGATGCCAGCAGCGGTGGGGAGAGAAGGGCCGCGGTTGACAAAAAACGCCGCCGGCAGACAAGTGTTCTTGCTGCCCGATATCTCCGGCCCCGGCGTCTCGTTCGATCCCCAGGCTCTGGCCCCAGCCGCGGTCGAGCAAGTCACGATCGGCTAGCGCCGCCCGGGCGTCGGCCGTCGCGTCCCCCATTGCGTTAATGGGCCGGGTATTTCACAATGCCAGACTTCGTGGGCTTTCGCCCGTCACTTGCTAGATTTGGCGCACGATCGAGACCAAGACATCATGATTTACGTGGTCGCGACGATTGAGTTGGTCGACGGAATGCGCGACGCTTTTTTGGCCGAACAGCGGCATTTGCTGCCGCTGGTGCGGGCCGAACAAGGTTGCGTCGAGTACGTGCCGACCATGGACGTGCCGCTATCGGATCCGCCCAAAACTCCGCCGCGCAGCAACTGTGTCATCATGCACGAAAAGTGGGAAACGCTGCCACATCTGCAGGCGCATGCCGTGGCCGAGCACATGCAAGACTTCCGCGGCAAAACCAAACACATGGTCGTGCGGACCCGCGTCGAGGTATTTCGTCCGGTGTAGGGCTGGTGTGGCGATTCAACGACAATCAACCACCTTTACAGACAAAGACGAGACACATGATGAGTTCCATTGTTGATATCCAAGGCCGGCAGATTCTGGATAGCCGCGGCAATCCGACCGTCGAGGTCGACGTCACCTTGGTCGATGGCTCGTTCGGCCGCGCCAGCGTCCCCAGCGGCGCAAGCACCGGGGTGCACGAAGCCTGGGAACTGCGCGACACGGACCAGACGAAGGTGTTCATGGGCCGGGGCGTGATGCAGGCGGTGGATAACGTCAACGACCGCCTGGCCGACGCCCTGGCCGGCATGGACGCCCTGAACCAGGTCGAAATCGACTCGCGAATGATCGAGTTGGATGGCACTGAGAACAAGAAGCACCTGGGCGCCAACGCGATCCTCGGCGTTTCGCTGGCCGTGGCCCACGCGGCGGCCGACCATTGCGGACTGCCGTTGTTTCGCTACCTGGGCGGGCCAGGGGCGCGGATGCTGCCGGCGCCCATGATGAACATCATCAACGGCGGCCAGCATGCCGACAATTCGGTCGACGTGCAAGAGTTCATGGTCGTGCCGCTGGGCTTCGCCACCTTTAGCGACGCGTTGCGCTGTGGCGTCGAGGTCTTTCATCACTTGAAGGAGGTGCTCAAGTCCAAAAAGCTCAACACGTCGGTCGGTGACGAAGGGGGATTTGCCCCCAATTTGCCGAGCAACTCCGCCGCGCTGGACTTGATTCTCGAAGCCATCGCCCAGGCCGGCTATCGGGCCGGAGAGCAAGCCTGGATCGCCGTGGACGTGGCTGCCACGGAGCTCTACGACGCCAAGAAAAAAACGTACGGCATCGACGGCAAACAGCTCGATGCCGCCGGCCTGGTCGACTTCCTGGCCGGTTGGGTCGAAAAATATCCGATCTGCTCGGTCGAGGACGGCTGCAGCGAAGACGACTGGGAGGGCTGGAGCCTGCTCACCAAACGCCTGGGCAGCAAAGTGCAGTTGGTCGGCGACGACGTGTTTGTCACCAACACCCACCGCTTGCAACGCGGCATCGACGACCGCGTGGCCAATAGCATCCTGATCAAGGTCAACCAGATCGGCACGCTGACCGAAACGATCGAATGCGTTCAATTGGCACAGCGCAGCGGCTACGCCACGATCGTCAGCCACCGCAGCGGCGAGACCGAAGACTCGACGATCGCCGACCTGGCTGTGGCCCTATCGACCGGTCAGATCAAGACCGGCTCGGCCTCGCGCACCGACCGCATGGCCAAATACAATCAACTGCTGCGAATCGAAGAAGCCCTCGGCGTAACGGCCCAATACGGCGGCCCCGCGTTCTTCCGCAAAGCGCGCGGTTAGGCCCCAAAACTGTGGGGACTGTCCCCTTCTCCGAGCCATCCGCTCATCGTGGTATGATGCCCTCAGCCGCGTTGCCTCGCGGACATGCTCTTCTTCGGCCCTCGTGTACCCATGTCGCAGCCGTCGCCACCGCCAAATCGCAAACCGCCGTTGGCCGATTCGCCCTGGTTTTGGGTCATGATCTTTTGCGCCGCTGGCACGATGTTTCTGCTGGCCGCGTGGCCCCAATATGCCAAACGTCAGCGCCGGCTCGAAATGCAGTATCACGCCCGGCAGGAGATTGCTCGACGGCAAGTCGAAGGAACCGCGCCGGCGCGCGAGCCCGGCCAGGAAGGTTCCGCGCCGCCCCCCGTGGCCGGCGATTTGATCATTTCGCTGTGGCCACTGGTGGTGCTGTTCGCCGCGCTGTTCACGATTTCGGCGACGATGCTGTGGCGGAACAGACTTCTCGGGACCGTGGCATTGAGCAGGCCGATCGACGGAGGCGAGCCATGACGTGGTTCGTCGAGAGCCCCTGGCCCAGTTTGATGCTGGGCGTCGTCTTGGAAGTGATTCTGGCGATCGCGCTGGTGCGCACCGGCCGCGGCGCGATCATTGGCGCGATGGTCGTGGTTTTCGCGATGACCGTCGGCATGGTGATCCTGGAACGCATGATCGTGACCGAAGCCGAAGAGGTGGAAGACTCGCTCGACCGGGTGGCCGCGGCCCTGGTGGCCAACGATTCGCCGGCAGTGCTGGCGTGTTTCTCGCCCCAGTGCCCGCGGCTGGCCGAATTGCGGTCGATCCTGTCGCGGGTGACGGTGCGCGTGGCCACGATCGGCGGCGACCTTGAGGTTCGACCCAACCATCTGACCCAGCCGCCATCGGCCATTTGCTATTTTACCGGCCACGTAGAGGCCAAGGACAGCCGCGGCCAGATTCCGTACGAACACATGGTGCGCAAATTCAAAGTCACGCTGCGCAAGGAAGGCGGCCGCTGGCTGATCGCCGACTATAGCGAAGCCGAGCCCCGCCGCCTACGCAGCCCCTGACCGCGCGGTTGCCCGGCCCGGCTGGCCGGTCGCCGGCGGACAACCGACGCACGATTGCATCTGGATGGATGACGGGTGGAAGACAGCAGCGGCAAGGGTCGTAAAACGCCCTGGTTTCCGGGGCTTCTGTTCAACGCCCCGATTCCGTCAGCTACCGCGGACTCTAGCGAGCGAGAAATTCGCTTGCGTGCAACCGGCGGGGGAGTGAAACTTTGACCCGCGGCGGCTATGATAACACGCTGTTCGGGCGGTGCCTGGCCCAGCGGGGGCAAGCAGGGGCCCGTTCGAATTCCTGGCTTGGGAGTTGGTACCTTGCGCATGCGAGGCCGAATATTCACGTGTTTGTTGGCGGGCCTGTGCTGGGCGGGCTCGCTGTCCAGCCTGCCGGGCGCCGAGGCGAACCGGGTGCTGCAACAGTCCCATGCTTGGGGCCGCTTTGGCAAGGGCTCGTGGCGGCACGTGCGCATCGTCACCGAAAGCTTCGACGAACTAGGGCACTTGACCAACGCGAGCATCACCGATAACAAGACCACGGTCGAAGAAGTAACGCCCGATCGGGTGACCCTGAAAGTCGAAGTGACGGTCGAGGTCGCCGGCCAGAAGTTTCCGTCGCAGCCCCAAATCATCAAACAAGGCTATGCCGGCGAAAACGTCGGCCAAACGGTCTCCATCAAGCCGCTCAAGCCGGCCGTCGTGATCGTCGACGGCCGAGAGATACCTTGCGAGACACAGCAGATCGAAATCCTGGGCGGGGCGAGCAAAGAAGTCAGCATGATCAGTTACTCTCCGCAACTGACGCCCCCGATCCTCAAACGCACAAGCACGCTGAGCGACGTGGCCAGCGCCAAAACGGTGCAAGAGGCCACCAGCGAGGTCAAAGCCCTGGACATGGCGCGGACCCTGCTCGATGAACTCGAACCCCGAACCGCCTATTTGGTGCTGCAGGAGCAGAAGACCGATCGCGGCACGACCACGACCTGGTCGTGGCACGTGCCCGAAATTCCTGGCGAAATCGTCGATCAATCCTCGAAAAAGGTCGACGGTCAGGGGCGACTGGTCCGTCGCAGCACGCTGGAGCTCGTGGGCTACAACATCGAAGGAGACGACGCGTCCCGCGACGTCGGCGGCCGCCGTATGCGTCGCCACAAACGCGGGCGTTGAGCATCGGTCGCGGGTCGGCCAGAGAGCCGCCTGGAGAACGGCGCTCGGCGTGGCAAGACCGCACGCTTTGCGAGCTTGAACCGCGGACACGCCGATTTATAATAAGATTCCCTGAATTGGGGGATCCAATCCCTTCGACCGCGAGTCTCGCGCTCATGTCCGATACGTTCAACGGCTATCACGTCTGGCTTGGAATTCCACCGCACGAGCAGCCGCCGAACCACTATCGTTTGTTGGGCATCACCGTTTTCGAGACCGATCTGGATGTAATCGATCACGCCGCCGATCGGCAGATGGCGCACGTCCGCACCTTTCAATCGGGGCGCAACTCGACGCTCTCGCAGCAGATCCTCAACGAGCTTTCCGGGGCCCGGCTGTGCTTGTTGAGTCCGCAGAGAAAAACGGCGTACGATGAACAATTGCGCACGAAGCTGGCCGGCGCGCCGCGGGCGACGCCGGTTCCGATGGCCAAACCGCTGCCGATGGCTCAGCCGGTGGCCAGCACGATTCCGCGTGCGGCTCCCACGGTGAAACCCGTCGTCAGCACGGCGTCTAATGGTCAGGATGACGCGGACGACGAATTGTTGGAGGATTTCCCTCCCGCTTCTTCCGGCGCGTCAGTTCCCGCATTTCCGCTGCACGGCAGGCGGCGCTCCTACAGTCCCGACGACTCCTGGCAGCGTCCGCTGGTGTTCATGCTGGTGGCCGCCGTCGTGATCGTCAGCCTCCTGTCGCTCTACGGGTTTTGGCAGGCCTTCATGGCCCCGCGCGTGAAAGAGTACTTGGACAAAGGGCTCGCCTCTCCGGATGCCGCAACGGACCCGTCCGTTTTGGCGCCAGCCTACTCCTCCCCTCCGGCGCCGCTGCCAGCCGCGCGGCCATCGGAGCCAAGCGCCGACACGCCCTAGCGCATCGCCTGCGCAGGTTTTCCAGCGGAATGTCCCCGCGTATCGGCGGCTGGCGCGTTGCCAATTCGGCTTCAGGGTTGCATAATCCAAGATTCTCTCCTTCCATCCGGAGACGCCGTCCCATGAAAAACAAGCTAACTTCCCTGGGCATTACGTTCGACGACGTGCTGCTGGAACCCCGCTTCAGCGAGGTCGTTCCTTCGGAAGTCGACGTCAGCACGCGACTGACGCGCCGGATCGGCCTGAACATCCCCCTGCTCAGCTCGCCGATGGATACGGTCACCGAGCACGAGATGGCCATTGCCCTGGCCCAGGAAGGGGGCCTGGGCGTGATCCACAAGAACATGTCGATCGATCGCCAGACCGAGGAGGTCGACAAGGTCAAACGCAGCGCCAACGGAATCATTACCGACCCGGTGTCGCTACCACCCGATGCCAGCGTCAGCCGGGCTCGCGAGGTGATGGATCAACATAATGTTTCCGGCGTGCCGATCACGGTTTCCGGCGGCCGATTGGTGGGCATTATTACCCGCCGCGATCTGCGATTTCTCGAAGATACTCAGCTCAAAATCGCCCAGGTGATGACCCGCGAGAACCTTGTAACGGCTACGGGAACCGTAACGCTTGAGGAAGCTGAGAAGATTTTGATGGCAAAAAAGGTCGAGAAACTTTTGCTGGTTGACGAAAATTACACACTGACCGGCCTGATTACCATCAAAGACATCGACATGATGAAGCGTTTCCCCAACGCTTGTAAAGATGGGAAGGGGAGGCTGAGGGTCGGGGCTGCTATCGGCGTGTACGACTACGAGCGGGCTGCCAGCCTGCTAGCAAAAGACGTCGACGTGCTGGTGGTGGATAGCGCGCACGGCCATTCGGCCAACGTGATCGAGACCGTCAAGGAGCTGAAAAAACGCTGGGACATCGACGTGGTTGCCGGAAACATTGCTACCGCCGAGGGCTGCCGCGACTTGATCGCCGCCGGCGCCGATGCCGTGAAAGTCGGGATCGGTCCCGGCTCGATTTGCACCACTAGAATCATTTCCGGAGTCGGGGTTCCGCAGATTACCGCAATTTACGAGGCCGCCCAGGCGGCTGCCGCCGCGGGCGTGCCTCTGGTCGCCGATGGCGGCATTCGCTATTCGGGCGATGTAACCAAGGCCCTGGCCGCCGGGGCGCACGTGGTGATGATCGGCGGGTTGTTTGCCGGCCTGGCGGAAAGCCCCGGCGAACAGATCTTGTATCAAGGACGGAGTTTCAAAGTCTATCGAGGAATGGGATCGCTAGGCGCGATGATGCAGGGTTCCAGCGAACGCTACCGCCAACGCGGCGCCGAACGCAAACCCGGCAAACTCGTGCCCGAAGGAGTCGAAGGCCGGGTTCCTTTCAAAGGACCCTTGAGCAGCTTTGTCTATCAACTCGTCGGCGGGCTCAGAGCAGGGATGGGGTATTGCGGAACTCAATCGATTGAAGAGTTACGCACCAAGACACGCTTCATCCAGATCTCCGCGGCGGGAGTACGGGAGAGTCATCCTCATGACATTGCCATTACGCAGGAAGCGTCCAATTACAGCACGCAAGACACCTCCGGCGACGACTATTGAGCCTGCCGACTCGCGTCGCGCCGGCCGAATCCATCGGCTCTCCGCCGTGCCAGCCGCGCTGGCGGTGTGCCTTGCCGCCGGGCTGGGCTTGTCGCCGCAGATTCATGCTGACGATGATACACCGTCGGCGCCGACCGAATTGAAGTGGCACGCTCGCGGAATCCCGGCCTCGCGTGCGGCCGAACCCAGCGAGAGCCCCGCCACGCCGCGATTTCACGCCAAACAGACGGCCGCACGGCCGCCGGCGCTGCAAGTCTCGGATAAATCGTCGCGGGCCAGGCTGCGCAATTCGATCATGCGCGTCAGCGGCACGTCCGATCCATTGAGCGATCCGTTTGGCGACGAAGACAGCGCCAAGAAAGAGGACGCAAACAGGCTCCGACCGACCGACGATGCGACAACCGCGCCGGCGATGCCCGCCGATGCCGAATCCGGCGATCGCGCGCCAGGGCCCTTGCGAAGCGCCGACCCGTTTCCGGACGAACCGATTCCCACGCCCCCCTATGGCGACAGATCGCCCCAGGACGAATCGTCCGATTCGATCGGCACTCCTGGCGGCGTCGGCTGCAAAGGCTACAAATCCGAGTGCCTGAGGGCGATTGCCGATTTGCAGAGTCGGGACATGACCAAAATTGTCGTGGGGATCGTGATCGAAGGCGTCGAGGGCGAAGATTATCCTTGCGATTGCAAACTTGGCAAAGAGGTCGACGCGCCGATCTTCCTGGGACGCAACTTCTCGGCGACGTGCTTCACCTGGAAAGCGGCCGGCACCTGCCACAAACCGCTCTATTTCGAAGACGTTCACTTGGAGCGCTATGGCCACTCATGGAACCCGGTCCTGCAGCCGTTCATGTCGGCGGCCCACTTCTTCGTCTCGGTGCCGCTGTTGCCCTATAAAATGGGTCTCACGCCGCCCAACGAGTGCATCTACACCTTGGGCTACTACCGGCCGGGCAATTGTGCTCCGTATCTGCTCGACCCGATTCCGTTCAGCTTGCGAGCCACCGTGTTCGAAGCCTTCGGAGCCGCGGCATTCGGCTTCTGGTTCTTTCCGCCGGGCTAGACTCGCAAGACTCCCTGGAAACGACCAACCGCCAGGCCCGCAAATGGCCTGGCGGTTTTTTTATTTCTAGACGCAGTTTCGAGACTGCGGGGACTGTCCCAATTTTGCGAAGTCCTCGCAGCAAAATGGGACTGTCCCCTTCTCGGAGCAGTTTCGAAACTAGGGCTCCGACAGAACTCCATTTTCCACGACCGGGGTTGGGACGCCGTTTTCCACGATCGGACCCTGGGTCTGCGACTTGCGGACATAATTGCGGCGAACCGTATTGCCATAGAAGTGGCCCAGCCGGGACGGCCGCTCCAAAACCGGCATCTGCCGGATTTCACGCCGCGAGAGCGTCGTCGTTTTCGCATAACCCAGCGACGACACGATCCACGGCAAAGTCATCACCATCGCGAACACCGCGTAACGAACGAACATGGTCTCAAACCTCCCTTGGGGACCCAAAAATCACCCGCCAGCCGCGACTCGACTTCCGATCGACCGGTCGCGTCACTGGACGACGTCGTACAGTAGACAGATCGGCGGCTCGGGAACGGGCAATGTGCCAAAACCGGGCCCGAGGCCGTCGCGGCGCCAAATCGCGTGACGAACGTGCCAAACATGATCCGCCTGCCGAATGTGCGTGCCCGCGCGTATCGCGGGCGCAAGAAGCGACCACGGGCGCCGATTGTAGCGGTCCGGAAAACTTCCGTGGCGGCGCCGAATCGACTGCTATGTCGGGGCTAATTGCGCGATGGAATTTGCCAACTCGGGCGTAGAATGGAATGCCGGTGGTGCCGACTGGAGGTGACGCGATGGCCCCTGTGACGATTTCGCGCGAGCAAGCCCGGCAACTCGACCGCCGCGCCGTCGACGAATTTGGCATGGTCAGCGTGATGCTGATGGAGAACGCCGGCCGCGGCGTGGCCGATCGGCTGTGCGAGCTGGGCATCACAGGGCCGGTGGCCATTTGCTGCGGGCGAGGCAACAACGGCGGCGATGGCTTCGTGGTGGCCCGCCATCTCGATTTGCGCGGCCACCTGGTGCGCGTGCTGATCTTCGCCGACCCTGCGGACTTGCACGGAGACGCGGCGCTCAATTTTCGCGTGCTAGAGCGCAGCGAAATATCGATCCGGCAAACCGATCCGGTCGATCTTGACACGGCGTTGGCCGGCTGTGCCTGGGTGGTCGACGCGCTATTGGGCACCGGCGCGCGTGGCGAGCCTCGCGCGCCCCTGGACGAAGCGATCCGGCGGATCAACGCGCAGGCGATTCCGGTGCTGGCCGTCGACTTGCCCAGCGGGTTCGATTGCGACACCGGCCAGGCGGCCCAGCATACGATCGTAGCCGCGCACACCTGCACATTCGTGGCCTGCAAGCCGGGCTTTCTGGTCCACGGCGCCGAGCGCTACACCGGCACCGTCCACGTCGTCGACATCGGCGCCCCGCGAAAACTGGTCGATGAGATTTTGGAAATCAAGACCGTATTTCGAACAGGCTGAAACAAGGGGCTGAGGCCAGGGCGGCCTACAAAACGTGGGAAGAGTCAAATGTACTAAATCAACGACTCCCGTCCCCTTTAATTCCTCCGTCCCCTTTAATTCCTCCCTTTAATTCCTCCGTTCCAATCCTGCCACGCGAACCGAGACGCCGACCCGGGAGCCGGGTTTTCCGCTATTTGGAGGATTGTCGGGAATTTCAGGGAATGTCCTTGACGCCAGTGCGACGGGCCGCCAAACTCGGACTCAACGCTCGTTCACAACTTGCCTTTTGGATGCAAATGATTACAGATTTGAACGGTCTCCACGCCACCTTTTGAAATCGATGAGGTAATGTCGCATGTATAACCTGTGCAAAGCAGTTACGAGCAAGATTGTCGCGCCGCTGGCAATGGGATTTGTTCTGTTGACTTGGACAGATCTCGCGTCAGCCACTCTTATCGACACGTTCATTGATGGCACAATTCCAGGGATCACGGCTCCCCCCTTTCAAAGCGTCGATCAAAGTGGATTGTCGGGTGTGATCGGCAGCGGCGACCGAAACCTTCTCTGGCAAGTTACGAGCGGACCTGGAACTGCCAAGCTCGATCTCAATTCCACGGTTCTCGGCGAGGCGCTACTGAGCTCGTCTGGGGGAACAGCCGGGCACTGGCTATTTTCCTATGGAGTCGACTCTCCGATGAATGTCGACCTGACAGACGGTGGGCTCAGTAGTGCTGTGATCGTGACATTTTCCGCGGCTAGCGCCGGGCAACTGAACATTTCAGTCATTGATACTAATGGGGGAGTGGCGTTAAGAGGGGTAGTTTTCCCGGCAATGCCCGCCGGTGGTGAGTTAGTCGAACCGTTTGCGCTTTTCTCCACCAACAGCATAGACCCATTCGCGGATTTCACGCATGCCAAGCAAGTACACATCGAAATCACAGGCTCAGCGGGGGGAACCTACGGCATTCAATCGTTCACGACACCTGAGCCGTCCAGTATCGCATTGATGGCCCTCGGAACCATCGGCTTGTTTTGTTTCGCGCGTCGTCAGCGCGAATGATGATAACGACACCGTGGATCGATCGCTGCCGCTGGCGGTGCAGCGCGAGATCTTTGGCGAATCGGATATATCGACTCGGCTCAGAAGAACGAATTAAAGGGGACGGGAGCAATCCTGTTCGGCACAGGATTTGCGCCTTGGAATGTAGCGTATTTGGGCTGAATAGTTGGACTTGCGCGCTGTAGTTTTTCTGGGCATCATGGTGGCATGGGGCACGAGAAACGAAAAGACG
>JBGQKM010000055.1:0-23672 GCA_041499515.1 Planctomycetia bacterium
GGCGCCAGGGACGGGGATGACGGTTCCTTGGGCAAAACCCCAATTTCCTCGGCAAGCCCCAAAATCATCCCAGTGCGTCGCCGCGGCCACCGCGGTCGAGGCATTTTTTGTCCGGTCCGACGAGAACGGTCTCGACCGCGCCCGCGGCGCCGCACAAACTTTTTTGTGCCTGGGCCACGCTGCGCGCGGGCCCCTCTTTCCCGTAGGTCATGCACCCCGTGCATGACATTCCCCGCCGGTTCTGTCGCCTCGTTGGTGATGCACCCCATGTATTCTCCAAGGTCACCTACGAGACCCCGATCGTCATGCACGGGTGCATGACCTACATTCGATCCACCACAACTGCCATCCTTATGCCCGATCCGCAAAACAAGTGCTCGATCAGCGCGAATCCCGATCGTGAATCACGCCCGCGACTTGCAGCGACAAATCATTTTTTGCGCGCGCATAGGGTTGTTGGCGCACAAGTGCGGGGCTTCGGACGCCAGGCTGGCACATTGGATCGCGGTGGCGTGCTAGCGAGCTTCTACCCGCCGCGCAAGCTCGCCGGCGATCCGCTGGAAGACTTCGGCCCAGTCGCCCGCTGGGGTTTGCCGGAACAGCCGCATGGTCGGATACCAAGGGCTGTCGTCTCGATCCAGCAGCCAGCGCCAGTCGGGCACGTATTGCAGGGCCACCCAGACGTTCACGCCCAGGGCGCCGGCCAGGTGTGCCACGGCGGTGTCGGACGTGACCACAAGATCGAGATTCTGCATGATGGCGGCCGTATCCACAAACGCGCCGCCGGAGGCGTCCAGAGTTTCGCCGAAATCCACCGCCGACCAGGGCTTTGCAAATGGCTGCAACTGATCCAGGCCCGGCCCCTTTTGCAAATTCACCAGCCGCACGCCGGGAATTTTTGCAAGTGCCCCGTAATGGACCAGGGGGATCGATCTCTGCTGATCGCCGGGAGACCGGGGATTGCCTTGCCACACGATGCCGACTCGGAAGCCCCGAGAGTCGGCCAGTTTTTGTCGCCAGGTCGCCACGAGCTGAGGATCGGCGAACAGGTAGGGGATCGGGGCCGGAACCGTTTCCAGCGTGGTGTGCAACCGATGGGGCAAACTCAACAGCGGCGCGCAGCAGTCGGCCGGCGGCGGCGCCGTCGTGGCCGACGTGCAACCGTCGACCCCCGGCGCGCCGGCCAGCATGGGATGCAGCCGGGGGCTGCACTCGACCAGCACGCGCGCGCCGCGCTGTTTGAGCGCCGCCGCGTAGCGGATGAATTGCAAGGTATCGCCCAGGCCTTGTTCGGCGCACAGCACGATCGTGCGTCCGGCCAGCGCTTCGCCGACCCACGGTTTCCAGCGCAGATGGCAGGGGGGAAAATCGCGCGATTTCAACCGCCATTCGTACTCGGCAAACCCCTCGGAAAATTCACCCAGCAGCAGCAAGGTCGCCGAACGGTTGTGATGCGCCTCGGCATAGTCGGGCAGCAACTGCAAGGCCCGATCAAACTGCTCCACCGCGGCACGCGGCTGCCCCTGTTTGTGCAAGGCGATTCCGGTGTTGTAAAACGCGTCGGGATTGTGCGGGTTGATCGCCAATGCCCGATGGCAATGCTCGATCGCGGCAGCGAACTCTCCCTCTTCGATCAGCACGACGCCCAGGTTGTTGTGCGCCTGGGCCAGGTCGGGTTTCAGTCGCGTGGCCTCTTGCAGCGCGGCCTTGGCGTCGCTGAAGTTTTTCTGCTGCGTCAGCGCGTTGCCGAGATTGAGATAGGCTTCGGCCAGTCGCGGTCGCAAGGCAACGGCCCGCCGTGCCCATTGCACCGCCTCGTCGTAGGATTGCTTGTCGATGTGCAGCTTCGCCAAATTGACGCACGCTTCGGCCAAGTCGGGCTTCAACCGCAACGCGTCTTGATAGGCGGCGATCGCCTCGTCCGTTTGGCCGCAGCGATCCAAAGCGGCGGCCAATTCGAAATGGGCCCGCGGATCGTCGGGACTCAGGCGAACCACCTGGCGGAAATGCGCCAACGACTCGGCCAGCCGGTTGAGTTGCGAGAGCACCTGGGCCAATTCGCTGTGTGCTCGCAGAGAATCCGGCGCTATCTGCACGACCCACTGGAACACGTCGACCGCTTCGGCGGCCGGCCCGCGGCGCAACAAGGCGTGAGCCAGATTCAATTGCGTTTGGGCATTGCGCGGATCCAGCGCGGCGGCACGGCGGAAGCTGACGACCGCCTGGCCGATCTGTCCCTGCTGGGCCAGCAGCACGCCCAAATTGTCGTGCGCGGCCGAATACTCGGGGTTCAATCGCACGGCCTCGGCCAAATACCCGGCGGCTTGCGGCCACTGGCGCAGGTGGATGCAGACGGCTCCCAACAGGTTATGCACCTCGGCATTATGCGGATCGGCCGCCAAGACTTGCTGGTAGATTTCCAGCGCTCGGTTCAAGCGGCCGGCCTGATGGTGCTCCAGACCGGTCGTCAACATTTCGGATTCGGGGGGCATGGCGTCCGGGTGCGAAAAGGTCCGTGCAAATCCTCGCTCCTTGAACTATATGCCGTATGTGTGCTTTGTGGGAATAGGAATCCAGGCTCGGGCGGTACGTTTGAGAGCACGCTTTTCGCCCCGGGTTTTAACGGAATTTGGCGTTCCTGCGACGCGTTGCTTGGCCAATGCGCGGCCGTTAAGCTACACTTGCTTCGACGATCGCGCGAGCCGCCGGGTTCCTCATTCGCGCCACGTCTCTGGCGACGCGAGCCGCGTCTTCGCGATCTTCCCGATATTCCGGAAACACGCTACGCGATGGAAACACACACGCCACGTCACGCCTTTGGAGCCCCGGGCATCGAGCCGCGTTGGACGCGCAGCGACAAGGACGCGGTTGGCACCGCCTACGCCGCGTCGAGCTGCATGTGGTTCACGTTGGCCGGAGGTGTCGTCAGCGAGGTGTATTATCCGACCATCGATCGGCCGCAGATCCGCGATTTGCAGTATCTGATCAGCGACGGCGAATCGTTCTTCCAGGACGAGCGGCGGCATCTGACCAGCCACCTCGAGCAGCTCTCCGGCGGCGCGCTCGGATACCGCCTGACCAACACCAGTCGCGAGCACCCGTATCGGATCGTCAAGGAAATCATCACCGATCCTCACCATCCTTGCCTGTTGATGCGCACCCGGCTGGAGGCGGACGAAAGTCTGCTGGCACGGCTGCGCCTGTACGTTCTTGTGGCTCCGCATCTGCAGGTTGGCGGCGCGGGCAATACCGGGTTTCTGGCCGAGGTGGCCGGATATCGCTTGTTGATGGCGCACAAGGAGGGCGTCTGGTTGGCCCTCGGGGCGAGTGTTCCGCTTTTGCGCCGTTCGTGCGGCTATGTCGGCGCCAGCGACGGCTGGACCGATCTGGCGGATAATTTCCAAATGGATTGGGAGTTCGACGTCGCCGAGGCAGGCAATATCGCGCTTATGGCTAAATTGGATCTGAGCCAGTCCCGCGAGTTTACGGTGGCGATGGCGTTGGGCAACAGCATGCACGATGCGCAAACCACGCTGCTGCAATCGCTGGGAGTTTCGTTTGCGCAGCACCGCGAGCGGTTTTTGGATCAGTGGCACCGTACCTGCGGCCACGTTGCGCCGGTGGCCGACGCGACCGGCGACGGCGGAGCCTTGTATCGCCGCAGCCACAGCTTGCTATTGGCCCACGAGGACAAGAGCTTTCCCGGCGCGATGATCGCCTCGCTCAGCATCCCCTGGGGCGAAGCCAAGGGGGACAACGACCTGGGCGGCTATCATCTGGTTTGGCCCCGCGACCTGGTGCATGCCGCCACCGCGCTATTGGCCACCGGCAACACCGATACACCGTATCGATCGCTGATCTATTTAGCCTGCTTGCAGACGCCCAACGGCGGTTTCCATCAAAGCTTCTGGATCAACGGCGATCCCTACTGGACCGGCGTGCAGTTGGATCAGGTTGCATTCGTGATTCTGCTGGCTTGGCGCCTGCGCGAAGCCGGCGCGCTACGCGAATTCGATCCCTATCCGATGGTCATGCGGGCCGCGGGCTTTCTGCTGCGCGAAGGACCGGCCACGGCCCAAGAACGTTGGGAAGAGAGCAGCGGCTATTCCCCGTCTACCTTGGCGGCCGTGATCGCGGCGCTCTGCTGCGCGGCAATGTTCGCCAGAGATCGCGGCAACACCACGACGGCTCAATTCCTGTTCGAGTATGCCGACTTCCTGGAGTGCCACGTCGATCGCTGGACCGTGACCACGCATGGCACCCTGGTTGGCGACATCCCACGCCATTACATCCGCATCCTGCCGGTCGACATTCACAACCCCGAACCGATGGAGGACCCCGACCGGGCATTGCTCGAACTAAAGAACCAGCCGCCCGGCTCGCAGTACGTGTTTCCGGCGAAGGAGATCGTCGACGCCGGTTTTCTGGAACTGGTCCGCTATGGGATTCGCAAACCGGGCGACCCGTTGATCGAAGATTCCTTGAAGGTGATCGACCAGGTGCTGCGCGTCGAGACGCCCCACGGACCATGCTGGCGACGGTACAATCACGACGGCTATGGCCAACGAGACGACGGCGGGCCGTATTTGGGCTGGGGCCGCGGTCGTGCCTGGCCGTTATTGACCGGCGAACGCGGCCACTATGAGTTGGCCGCCGGTCGGGACGTAACGCCCTACATTCGTGCCCTGGAGCGGCTCGCCGACCGGGGCCTGTTGCCAGAACAAATCTGGGACGCGCCGGACCTGCCAGAGTCGCGGCTGTGGTTCGGCGAGCCGACCGGCTCGGCGATGCCACTGGTTTGGGCCCATGCCGAGTACCTGAGTTTATTGCGATCGGTCGCCGATGGTAAGGTTTTCGACTGGCTGCCCGACGTCGCCGCTCGGTACGCGTCGCGTCGCGAATGCCCAGACCTGGAAATCTGGGCACCCAACCGCCACGCCTGTTCCGTCGCGCCGGGCCAGACTTTGCGCGTGCAGGCCGCGGCCGATTTCGTGCTGCACTGGACCGCCGACGAGTGGCGGCAATTCAAGGACACACGCGCCTCGGCCACGGAATTGGGGATTTATTTCGTCGACATACCAACCTCTGGTGGCCAGCAAGCGCCGATTCGCTTTACCTTCCGCTGGACCGACGACGATCGTTGGGAAGGTCGCGACTATGCGGTTCGTAGCGAGCCACTGGCGTAGGGCGTCCGTTGACACCAAGCAGAATAATGGGCTTGGGCATGTCTGCCGCGACGCTGCCAGGATCGGCGCGCCCGCTGGTCGCCCTTGGGCAATGGGTCATCCAGGACTCCCTAGGTCTACTTGTGCCGACTGTGCCGGCCATACAGCCCGCTAGAGCAACTTTGGTCTTCGACTCGGGCCGTCTTTTTACGAGGCCGCCGAGCGTTGCTGCGGCGCGCGACTTTTTTGAGATGGCCAGCGCCGTGTGAGGCTTACCCTGATGGCTTTTCGCGACCGGCCGCTAAAGGATGCACAGCCGGTATTTCGCTTTACATGTCTAGAGTTAGGCCCCATGGCAGTCCGATCAATAGTTGGCGGTCGACGGGCCAAACGCACTCAGCTTGCTTGCCTCGTCGGACCGGCCAAAGGTGGGTTACGCCCGGCGCGACTGGTTCTCTCAATCTCACGGCGAACAATCCAGTTGAAGGAGCATGCTTGAACACGCTTAGTGTGTTACTGCCCGTTCACAACGCCCATCACAAACTGGAGGCAAGCGTCGGCGAAATCCTTGAGGTGCTGCCGGAACTGACCGACCATTTCGAACTGTGCATTCTCGACGACGGCTCGACCGACGATACGGCCGATACGGCCCACGAGTTGGCCGCCCGCTATCCTCAGATCCGAGTGATCCGCCATCCGTCGCGGTTGGGTCTGGCCGAGGCGATTCGAACCGGGCTGGATCACACGCAAGGCGAGGTGGTTTTCGTCGGCGACGAGGACTACAGCCTCTATCCGGACGACCTGCGCACGCTCTGGCAACTGCGCGACACGCAACGGCGACTCAGCGGCTGCGCCGGATTGCCGCCGGCGGTGCAAGAACCGTGGCTCGACAAACTGCTGGCCTGGAAACCGCGGCGCTCCCACGAACAGCGGGAATTTCAGATTATCCGCCGAGCGGCCTTCGAGCAGTTTCGGCTGCAACAGGCGCCCGAAATCATCGCGCGAGTCGATCGCAGCAGTCGCCAGACTGGTGCGCCCGCCACGACGCGGCCGAATTTTCTGGACAAGGTCAAGCGTTTTGCCTGGGGCGAATAAGCGATTCGCTCGGAAACGAGTCTCGTCGGCTTGGCGACCCGTCGGTCACGTCGCACCCGCTCCGCGCGTCTTGCCAATCAGGCTTGCGAGGCGCGCTTGATGTGGCCCGAGGCGGTTTCCACCCAATCGGCCTTCGAGTCATTCGAGGCCGGCCTCATCGCGGCACGCAGGGCGGAGCGTTCGAAGTCGATTTCCGCCGCAGTGCGAATGCCCAGGCGGCGCAACAGCGCCACGGGCGGGGACCAACCTCGAATCGCCTGCTGCAACAGAACCGCGGCGGCCAGCGGCGGCAGCACCAACCAGCGGCGCTTGCGCGTCACCGCGCCAAGTAACAGGCCGGCCAGGCTGGCGCCTCCGCAGGCAGCTTGCACGACGCGCTCCACGTCCCACTCGTAGTCCAACTCGAAAGTCCGCCGCTCGATGGATTTGCGTCCGGCGGCCGCGCAGCGGGCAACGCGCCTCTGAGTGGCTCGGCGAATCGCGCTCGTCACGTGGCTGGGCGTAGGGTCCTCGACGCGACGCAGGATCGACGACAACATGGCTCGTTGCTCCTTCGGCATGACTAACCGCTTCTCGCAGCCACAGGCCCTCGGTGGATGGCCCCGGTCTTCGATTTTACGCCCAGCGACGGCTGAAACATAGCCGCCGCAAGAATCGTTCAAACGCGCAACTGTGCATGGTGAGCTAATTGGCACGCTGCCACGACCCGCACGCGGACCCGATCGGCTTCGTCGTTCGTGAGGGTCCCCTGCTGCAGACGCAAGGTCAACCTGAACAGCAGGCTCTTTTTGCCGGCGCCCAGGCGTTCGAGGTCGCGATAGACGTCCTGAAATTCGAGCGTTTCAAGCTCGGGGGCCGCGGCCCGGCTGGCGGTTCGCGCCAGGTCGGCCCAGCGAACGTCCTCGTCGACGACCAGGTTCAAGTCGCGCGACACCGCCGGAAACATCGGAGGCTGGCGATACTGGGGAACCAGATCGGCGACCTGCGACAGCGTCGACAATTTAAATTCGGCCACGGTGGTCGGGGCGCGCAGCTCGAATTGTTTCAGCCCCCGCTCGCTCACCGCGCCCAAGTAGCCCAGCAGCAGATCGCGCGTAGAGCCGACGTGCACCCGCAGTTCGACCGACTGTTGGGCGTCGAGCAGGCCTTGCCGCGTGGGACGCACTTCGAGTTCGGCCACGGGGTTGAGCGTCGTCAGCAGGCCTTCGATCACGCCTTTGACGGCATAATAGTCGCCGCCGCTGGTCAGGCCGACGATCAATTCTTCGTCGGGCAGTTGGCCGCCGCCGCGAGGCAAATAGACATGCGCGATTTCGAACAGCTCGATGATCGGGTTGGCCAGCGATTCGTTCGTCTGCCGCGCGCCCAACAAGCTCGGCGTCAGGCTGCGCCGCAAAGTGTCGGCGCGGCGCAAGACCGGCATCGAAGAGCGAAGCGGCGCGGCATCGGTCCAGGGACTGAAGGCCTCGGACCACGGCTCTTCGACCACGCTGAGCGTCATCGCCTCGTCGAAACCGGCCGCATTGAGCACCTGCCGCACCTTGGCCAGCATGCGGTCGGTCCGCGTGCGATGACTGGTGGCCATCGGCACGTTGACGTCCTCGGGGATTTTGTCGTAGCCGTGAACGCGGGCGACCTCTTCGACCAGGTCGATTTCGCGCGTCAGATCCCGCCGCCACGAGGGCGGAACGACGTCCACGCGCTGGTCGTCGGCGCGCAGCTCTCGATTGCCCAGCGCCACAAGGATTTGGCGGGCGATGGCCGGCGCGACGTCGATGCCCAACACGCGCCGCAGTTGCGCGAAGCGTAGCGTGATCGGCTCGCGCGGCTGCGGCTGGTGCCCCACGTCGATCGAGCCCGAGGCCAGTTCGCCGCCGCAGAGTTCCAAGATCAGCGCGCAGCAGCGGCGGCTGGCCCAATCGACCCCCTCGGGATCCAAGCCTCGCTCGAAACGGTAGGAGGAGTCGCTGTGCAGATTGAGTTTGCGGGCCGTGTTGCGAATCGAGAGCGGATCGAACTCGGCGCTTTCGATGAGCAATTCCTGGGTTTGCGGCGAGACTTCAGTCTCGGCGCCCCCCATCACGCCTCCCAGCGCCACCGGGCGCCGATCATCGGCGATCACGCACATCGACGGATCGAGCGCGTAGGATTTGTGGTTGATCGCCAAAAAGGTTTCGCCGGCTCGCGCCTGCCGCACGATGATCTGCCGGCCGGAGAGCTTCGCCAGATCGAACGCGTGCAACGGCTGGCCGCACTCCAACAACACGTAGTTGGTGATGTCGACCACGTTATTGATGGCCCCGATGCCCAGCGTCGCCAGACGACGGACGAGCCAGGAGGGACTGGGGCCGACTTTCACCCCGCGAATCACCCGGGCCGTATAGAGCGGACACTGCTGCGGATTGTCCACTCGCACTTGGGCCAGGTTGGCCACCGGCGTCGCGGCCGCGCGGAGATCGGCCGCGGGAATCTCTAGCGCGCGATTCCACAACGTGGCGATTTCCCGCGCGATCCCCAAATGTCCCAGGCAGTCGGGCCGATTGCTCGTGACCTCCAGATTGATGGCCAGATCGTCGCCGACCGGATGCGTATCCTCGTGGTTGAGGCCGGCCATCATCAGCCGCTCGGCCAACTCGGCCGGCGTCATGTCAAGCGTCACGTATTGTTTCAGCCAATCCCAGGAGACGAGCATGGGCGATCGCGATTTTGAAGTTAAGAGAACATGCCTGGTGCCGCGCCAGGAAACACGATGTCGAAACGGAACTCTCTGGCAATGCAACGCGGTTAAAACGAGATCCTCTCAAAACTGGTGCAAGAACCGCACGTCGTTGCGGTAAAACTCGCGAATATCACTGACGCCGTGGCGGCGCGCGCAGACGCGCTCCACGCCAATGCCGAACGCAAAGCCGGTGAACTGCTCGGGATCGTAGCCGACGGCGCGCAGCACGTTGGGGTCGACCATGCCGGCGCCGCCCATCTCGATCCAACGGATCGCGCCGTCCCGGGTATCGTGCCAACTCATGTCGACTTCCACGCTCGGTTCGGTAAACGGAAAAAACGAAGGCCGAAAACGAATGTGCACGTCGCCGCCCAGAAAACTGCCGGCGAACAGTCGCAACACGCTCTTCAGGTCGGCCATCGTGACGTGGCGATCGACCAGCAGACCTTCGATCTGGTGGAACATCGGGTAGTGCGTGGCGTCGGCCGTGTCGGGGCGATAGACGCGGCCCAGCGAAATGACGCGAACCGGCGGCGGCGTGGTTTCCATTACCCGAATCTGCACCGTGCTGGTCTGGCTGCGCAGCAACAAAGGCGCGCCACTGGCCACCCCAGCCGTGGCCAGGTAGAAATTCTCCAAGGGATCGCGGGCCGGGTGCGAGGCCGGGATGTTGAGCGCCTCGAAGTTGTGCCACTCGTCTTCGACTTCCGGGCCGGCCGCCACGGTGAAGCCCAGCCGTCCCATGATCTCCTTGAGCTCCTCCACGGTTTGCGTCAGCGGATGCAAGTGCCCCATCCGCGGCCGCGCGCCCGGCAGCGTTGGATCGAAGGCAGACCTCGCGGCCTGGGACGAACCGGAGACCAGCCGCTGCTGCGCGCCGGCAAAGGCGGCCTCGACCGCGGTCTTGGCTTCGTTGAACCGCTTGCCCGCCGTTGGCTTGTCGGAGCCCGGCACGCTGGAGAGTTGTTTTTGGACCGCTTTGAGCTGTCCGCTCTTGGCGCCCAGAAATTCGATCCGGGCGGCCTCCAGCGCGTCGGCGTTGGTCGCCGCGTCGAACGCCCGTTGGGCGGCGGTCTGAAAGGCGTCGAGTTCGGCCAGGAATTCGGCAAGGGCCATATCGGACATCGCTGTTCCGCGGTTCCAAGCAGGGGGGCAGTCCCCGCGGTTTTCAAATCGGTTCTTCCGGCATTCTCTCGCAGGCGTCCGAGGGCGCAAAGCCGGCTCGGTCAAAAAACAGGAAGAGCGAGCCGAAAACTCGCCAGCCGCGCCGCTCCCCGTCGGCTTCAGCGGTCGAAGAAGGGCTGAACGCTCGTTAGGCGACCAGCGCCTCTTTCACCCGCGCCACGACGGCGTCGAACCCGGTCGGATCGTGAATCGCCATTTCGGACAGCGATTTGCGGTCCAAGCCCAGGTTGGCCTTGTCGAGGCCGTGAATGAACTCGCTATAGCGCAGGCCCCGTTCGCGGCAGGCGGCATTGATGCGGATGATCCACAGTTTGCGGAATTCACGTTTTCGGACCCGGCGATCGCGAAACGCATACACGCCGGCGCGAATCAGGGTTTCTTTCGCGGTGCGGAACAGTCCGCCGCGTCCGCCGCGATAGCCTTCAACTTTCTTGAACAACCGCCGCTTGGCTTTATTGCGCGCGGCGCCTTTCGTGGTCCTCATGGCGATCCACCTTCTACCGTCTGCCGCACGTCAAGGCCCCCGCCCAGGATGTCTGAGCAAGCGTTGTCCCGCCCGCGCGCGTGTCTTGTCCGAATTGCCTGATGCGCCCCGGCTTCGCCCGGAGGCGAAGCGGTCGCTAATAGCTATTGCCGGCCAATGCGGTCTTGATCTGTTGTGTAAACTGCGTGGCCAAGGTCGTCGTGCCGCGCAACATCCGCTTTTGCTTATGCGTTTTCCGCGCCGCCAGATGGCTGGTGCCGGCCTGGCGGTGTTTCACTTTGCCGCTGGCCGTGACGCGGAACCGCTTCTTGACGCCTTTATGGGTCTTCTGTTTTGGCATGATTTCGATAACGGGTTTTAGGCCCAGGGGATCGGTCACGAATCTGAACCCGTCATTATAGGGCCGGCTGCTGCTGGCGGAAGGGGATCTTTTGAGCGAAAAAGCCGCCCCAATCCCACGGCCCGGCGCGCCGCGGATGTCCACGGCCGGCGGCTAGGGTGTTTTGGCCGGCGGCAGATGCTCGGGGAAACCACGCTCGTAACGCTTCACCAGTGCATCGATGTTGTCGCGCGTCAGATAGATCTTGCCGCGAATGCGCTTGGTCTCGTCTGGCTTGAGCCCGCCGATGCGAAAATCGGAGTGCACGCACGTAATGACGCCCTGGAACAACTCTTGATACGGCTCCCAGGCCGAGGCCATGATCCAGCGGCCGTCGCCCGAGAAACAGCCGATCAGGCCATGACTGGGCACCAGCGCGCTTAAGGGGCGCGGATTCACGTCGTTGCGATCGACGTTGGCTGGGCAGTAGACTTGGCCCGGCACGTACC
Source organism: Planctomycetia bacterium (assembly GCA_041499515.1). Classification (GTDB taxonomy): domain Bacteria; phylum Planctomycetota; class Planctomycetia; order Pirellulales; family PALSA-1355; genus PALSA-1355. Next base: position 11,477 of record JBGQKM010000055.1, read on the forward strand.
GCGCCTTGGTGGCCCAAGGTTTGGTCGGCAGCCTTGCCAGCTTGCCGTCGAGGAGCACGAAGCACAGCGGTAAGTAATCCGCTTGGGTCCGGCCGGTGAAGCCCGACACACGGATGCAGGGCTGGGCCCAATGGGCTTCCGAGGCCACGGGCGTCGGATTGTGGGCCACGAGTTGAAAGTCCACGCTGTCAGTGGCGGCCACGATGTCGTGGCGCACCGTGACGCCGTCGGCCAACTGGCACTCCAAGCTCAACGCGTGCGCGTCCTGGCTTTCGGCGATCAGTCGCGTGGCGTGCTTGATGACCGTTTGGCCCCAGTCGCGATCGGTCGATCCTCTGCGGCAGTAGGCTTCGAGATAATGGATCGTCAGTTTGCCGCCTGGAAGGGGCGGTTGGCCGCTGGGCGCTTCGATCGAGAGCAAATTGTCGGCCCAGGCAATGCGCAGCCGTGGCGGCACGTCGCCGCCGCGCGCCGGATGGTGCGCCACCAACAGTGCGGCCAGCAGCGTGCAGCGGGCGATCGCGGGCCAGGCCTTCATCGCGAACCTCTGGCGGGCCGTCGCACGGCCGGCGGCGCGCCGTTTACTTGGGGGCCAGTATGCACACGATCCGCTTCCCTTGATGGGACGGCGGCGCCTCGATTTTTCCGACTTCCTCGAGGTCTTTAATGATATGGTCGATCACTTTGCGACCTTCTTCGAGGTGCGCCAATTCGCGGCCGCGAAAGATGACCGAGACGATCACTTTGTCCTTGTGCTGGAGAAAGGTGCGAGCCTGGTTCAGCTTGAACGCAATGTCGTGCTCGCCGGTCTTGGGACGGACCCGGATTTCTTTGATCTTGCTCTGGTGGGTGTGCCCCTTGGCCTGCCGCTTCTTTTGCTGGTACTTGAATTTCCCAAAGTCCATGATGCGGCAGACAGGAGGTCGCTCGTTGGGAGCCACCTCGACGAGATCCAGATCTGCTTCCCGGGCTCGCGTTAAAGCCTCGTCCGTGTTCAAGATCCCCAATAATTCGCCTTCGGCGGAAATGACTCTGACGGGTGAAATACGGATCTGCTCGTTGATCCTCTGATTGCGGTCGATACTAATGCCCTTTCGAAAAGACTTCGTTACCTGAAAAGCTCAAACACCGTAACCCGGACGCGCCGGGAAGTTCCTCGCGCCGTGCGCCAGGGGGGCGCGGCGGCCGCGAAAGCCGAACACCGTCGAACACTGGAATATTGACGATCGCGCCGTCGTCCGTCAACTAGTTTACAGCAACAAATGGCCAACGGAATGCCAGTTGCCCGAGACGCCCTGGCCGCCGCGCCTTGCAGGCCACGCCCCGACGACCGGCAAAACCCCCGCGATTGTCGCCACCGGCCTGCCGCGATCCGGCCGTCCAATGCTCGGCGAGCTAAACTTTCGCCGGATTCGCATAAAGTTAGCCAAAGAGGAATTTGGGGAAATGCGACGTTGGCTGTTGGCCTGCCTGGCGCTCCTGCTCGGAATGTTGCTCGACGTGGCCCTCGATTTGCGCTCGGCGGCGACCGCAGGCCCCGGCAACGAGCAGGCCCAAAAGTCGGCTGCCAAGGCCGTGCGGCGCGCTGGTCATCCCGGCTAACGGCGGCGGGGAAACTCGATCGGCGGCGCCAACAACGACGGCGCGTCGTCGTTCGCCGGTGGCAATGCGAAATCGTCCGTAAACTCGATCTGGATGCGTCGCCGCTTCTTGCGCTTCTTGGACGCCTTGACGCCAGCCATGCGACCTTCGGCCTGATCCTCGCGCGGTACCGCCGGCGCGCCCGACGCGCGCCACACTAGGCGGCCCAACCATCGCGCATCGAGGAGCATCATCGCGGCCAACACCGGCCCGTTCAGCAGCACCGTCATATACGGGGCTTGCGCGATGCCCCAATCCATGGCGAAACACCAGCCGGCGAACGTCGAGATCGTGAGCAGGTAAAACATCAGCCAGACCTGCCAATAACGCACCAGCGTCGCCAACACCGGCGGCGAGAACGGCATAAAAAACGATTCGCTCTCCAGGGCCGATAGCAATAACACCGGAAAAACAAAAAACCCGCAAACCAGAAACGCCGCCGGGCCGATCGCTTCAACCATGCTCAGCGGATACCCCAACGCGCACGAAGCGGCCCACAGGCTCACTACGCTCAGCAACAAGAAAATCCACTCATTCCACTCGGCCATGCTCGACGCTTGCGGCTCGTTGTGGCCGTCGGCCGTTTCCTGAATCACCGCCAGGCAGCTCGCGACGCAGTACGCAAGCGTTGCCAGCGCCAGCCCAATCGTAAGCATCATCAAGGGGACTCCCATCGCGGCCAGGTTGGTCAGCCCGCCGCCGCCCAGGCCCAGGTATTGCGCTGTCGTCAGGGACAATATGCCGCTGACGCTCAAGCCGAACGACATCGCGATCCAGTGAGTCAAGTTCACCCCTTGCCAGAGATATGCAAACACGCCCGAGAAAAAAGTCCACTTGGGCGTCTCGACGACCGTGCGAGTCCGCAGGATGCCCTGCGCCTTGGCTACCGCAAGATGGTCGAGCTCCACCGGCGGGCGCTGATGCGGCGCTTCGGCTTCGAGCTCGTCGGCTGTGCTCCAATCCGCCGCGTACGATGGCTGCGTAACGGCCGTCGGTCCGACATCGATCATTTCCTCCGGTGGAACGATCGACGAGGGGACCAACGGAATTTCGGGCTCGTAGGCGTCGTCCTCCGGACTCGAACCCGAGGAGGTCGTCGCCCTTTGCGATCCGGGCCGCCCGACCATGAACGTGGATTGGCACTTGGGGCACTTCACCTCCGTGCCGATCTGGTCGGCCCGCAGTCGCAGCCGATTGCCGCAGCGCGGGCAGGACGGCGACTTTTTCGGCTGAGCCCGATCGGGTTCCATCGTGGTCCACTCACCATTTTCAGAAAGTTTCCGGCCGGCCCGGCGCTCGTATCATGATAACGCGCGGCAACCGGCAACACCCGACAGGGCCGGTTTTTCGGCAAAAGCCAACGGGCCTTCGGCCGTTACATGTCCGGCGAAGCCGGGTAAAATGGAAGCCAGTCCCTCGTTCCACTACCACAGTCCGCCCCACGACAATCGCCTTTATGGACGTCATTTATCTCGATCACAACTCGACCACGCCGTTGCTCGGCGAAGTCGCGGCCGCCATGGCCGAGTGGCAGACCGGAAAATTCGGCAATCCCTCGAGCCAACATCAAATCGGCCGCCGGGCCCGCCAGGCCCTCGAACACGCGCGCGAAGAGATCGGCCGCATCCTGGGCGCGCGGCTTGCCGACCGCGAGCCGGACCGCGTGATCTTTACCAGTGGCGGCACCGAGGCGAACAACCTGGCATTGCTCGGGCTGGCCGGCTTGCACGAAGTGCAGGCCGCGCCGGGCGAGGCAATCGTTTCGGCGATCGAGCACCCCAGCGTCGCCGCCGCGGTTGAATTTCTCGAGCGTCGCGGGTGGACGGTCCATCGCTTGGGCGTCACGGGCGACGGCGTGGTCGATCTTCGGCCGCTCGATCGATGGCTCAGCGAGCGGACGCGCTTCGTCAGCGTCATGCTGGCCAACAATGAGACAGGCGTGCTCCAGCCAGTGGCTGAAATCGCCCGCCGCTGCATGGCGCTCGGCGTGCCGCTGCACACCGATGCGGCCCAAGTGGTCGGCAAGTTGCCGGTCGATTTTCGGGCCCTGGGCGTTAGCGCGCTGAGCGTGGCGCCGCACAAATTCCACGGACCGCTGGGCATCGGCGCCTTGATCGCGCGGCACGATTTGCCGTTGCAGCCGCAAGGGTTCGGCGGGTTTCAGCAAGGCGGTCTTCGGCCGGGCACCGAAGCGGTGGCGCTGGCCGTCGGCATGCACGCGGCGCTGGCGGCCTGGGAGCGTGAAGCAGCGGCCCGCACTGCGCGACTTCGCGCGCTGCGCGATCGGCTCGAAACTCGCCTGGCGGCCGGATATGACGGCGCGGTTGTTGTTAACGGCGCGGCCGCCGAGCGGCTCCCGCACACTTCGAACCTGGCACTAGTGGGCCTCGAGCGCCAAGCGTTGTTGATGGCCCTGGACCTTTACGGCGTGGCCTGTTCGACCGGTTCGGCCTGCGCCAGCGGTTCGAGCGAACCGTCGCCGGTGCTCTCGGCCATGGGCTGCGACCCGCGCGTGCTGGAGAGTTCGCTGCGGTTCAGTCTGGGGGTCACGACGACCGAAGATGAAATCTCCGAGGCGGTCGAGCGCATTTTAAGCGTCTGTGCCAACATCGCGGCCAATAAACCGAGACGTCACACACCCGCCCGCTAGCGCCCGCTCGCATCCGCCGCGTCATTCGACCAGCTTGATCGCCTGGACTTCGCCGGTGATTTGGCGGTTTCTCGGTTCCAGGTCGCCTACGCCAAACTCCATTTTCAGGCCGACTTTCACCTCGTGCATGAGCACGAGCATTTGGCGGGCCTGGCGGCCGGCCGTGGCGCCGAGCACATAGACCGTGCGCGGCGAATCGAAATTCGCACCGTCGGCCGAAGTCGCAAGTTGGCACTCGCCGGTCGAGCGGTCCACCAGTTGGCCGCGATAAACGACGTGGTCAGCGGTTTGAATTTCGAATTTCTGCCCAACAGCCAATTGGCCGTGAGCGAGCGAAGCGACTTCCCTGTCCGTAGCGGCAGCCATCGTGGCCAGCGCAAAGAGCACCGTAGCCGTGTGGCCTATCATGGTTGCATACTCCCAGTTGGCTATCTGCGAATGCAGATCAATCAAGATGTGTACCGAAACATAGCTTATTTATCCAGCCCCCGTCTGGGTCGTTTTAGTCGCATTCCGCAAACTTGACATGCGCCCCGGCCGTTACAATCGTTACCATCGCGCGCCGCGCTCCACCGTCGGCCCGACTGGCCTCATTTCGGCGCGGAAAACAGCCGGGCGTCGGGCTGAGCCAGGAACTCCAACAGATCGGCCACGTTGTCCTCGCTCAGGCTCTGTTCGAGTCCCTCGGGCATCAGCGATTTGCCCGTGCCGCGCAGCTCCTCGATTTGTTCGCGTAACACGACGTCTTGCGCGCCCTCGGCCCGTCGCAGGGTGACGCTGCCGGCAGTTTCGGAGGCGACCAGGCCGCTGAGCACTTGCCCTTGGCGCGTCACGAGCGTGTAAGCCAGGTAGTCGCCCGCGACCTGCTGACTCGGATCGAACAGATCGATCAAGAGCGTTTCCTTGGGCCGCGTGCCGATGCCGGACAGGTCCGGCCCCACGCGTTGTCCACGTCCCTGCACCGCGTGGCAGGCCAGACATTGTTTTTCGAACACCACCGCGCCGCGCGCCCGATCACCGTGGCGATTGAGCACGTTTTCGAATTTTGCCACGACTTCCTGGCGGCTTGGGCCGTTGGCGTTGGGCTTGAGCAAGGCGTGGATCCGTGGCCTTAGCGCCGGATCGCGGACCGCAAAGAGCGCATCGCGCGCGCTGGGGTCCAACTCGCGTGCCAGGATTTTCTCTTGTTCCATCGCGCCGACCAGCGCCGCGGTGTCAATTCCCGATCGCAACGCCGCGGAGACCAACGCCCGCCGCGTGGCGGTCGTCATCGTCGACCAGGACGCGAACATCGCCTGGGCGGTAGCCGGATCGGCCTGAGCCAGGGCCGCGGCCGCGGCCGATTGCAGTTCTTGCGCGCCGCGGGCGTCCAACAGCGCGACCAACCGCTGGCCGCTCTGTGCGTCGAGCTGCCCCAGCACTTCAATCGCCACCAGCCGATACGACAGCGCCGCGTCGTGGTCGTCGGCCATTTCTCGGGCGGCCGCAATCAGTACGCCAAGCGGTGTTAACCGCCTCACAAGCGCCGCCGGCGGCTGTTCGCACAGGGCACGCAGCGATTGTCCGCGATCGGCCAGCCCCTGGACCATGCCGGTCAAGATTGCCAGGTCGCCGGGACCGACGGCGGCCGGCCGTTCGGCGGCAATCAAGTCCAAGCACGCCGCAAGCTGCGCCACATCATCGGCGCCACACGCCAGCGATGCCACCTGCCCAAGCAGCCGCATCTGCGCCACCGTCGGCTTGCGACGCCAGTCGGCATCCTTGCGAATCAGTTGCGGCAAAAAACCTCCGACCGATCGTCCCAGGCTGCCGACAATGGCGATCGGAATAATCGGGTCGCGGGCTTCCAACTCAGCCAGGGTAACCAGGGCCGAGATTTTGTCCGGACCTTCGAGCTCGCCAAGCGCCAAGGCGACTTGAAACCGGACCAGCGGATCCGGAAAATCGGCCTGGCGGATTACCGCCTCGCGAAGTTGCGGCGACGCGGCCAGTCGCCGCGCGGCCAGACGCACCGCGTGTTGACGCACGTGCGCCTCGACATCTTCCATCGCCCGCAACAGCGTGCCGTCGTCCAAATGCGCCTGGGCCTCAAGCGCATACAGCGCGTGCAGCCGGGCCTGCGGCAAACGTTCCGTGGCGATCATGGCCCGCAACAGCGGCACGGCTTGCGGATCGCCGCGCTCGATGACCAGCCGCTGGGCCGTGTCGCGCCACCAGCCGTTGGGGCTGGCCAGGTGTTTGACCAACTCGGGCGTCGATTCGCCGCTCATCCGCGGAGCGGGCCGCGGCGGCCAGGTGTTTTCGCGGCGGCTGACTTTCCAAATCCGGCCGTGCCCCGCCCCCTTGCGCCAGTCGATTCCTTTCCGCAACGCCTCGGCCACGAACGCCGGGTGTTCGACCCAGCGGCGATAGAAGTCGACAATATACAACGCGCCGTCCGGCCCAGTGGTCAGGTAGACCGGATGGAACCAGGAGTCCGAGTACGCCAAGAACTCGCGGCCGTGCTCGCCGCGCCGCGAGACAAACGTCCCAGAGTCGCCCGTCAGGATTCGGCGGTGCACGAGATTGGTCAGCGACTCGCCCACAAACGCGTTGCCGAGATAGTCGGCGCCCAGGGCGTCGCCGCGATAAATCGTCAGCCCACACAGGGCGTTGAAGTAATCGGTCCGTTCGCGATTGAACGTCTGCGGCCGGGGGCTGATCGGAAACACCTGGCCCGTATCGGACGATTCGGCGATATCGCGCACGCCCCAGGCGCTCAAGCGCGGATTGCGGTCCAAAAAGGCCTGCTCGAACAGGGCCTGGCGAATGGGGATCGTGTTCCACGACAAAAAGCGATTGCCCCAATCGTCGCCTGCCTGGCCAAATTGGCTTTGACCACTGGTCGCTTCGAACTGGCTGCCGTCGGGGCGAAAGCGAAAATCGCGTGCCCGAATCGAAACCGCCTTTTGCGGCCCTTCGCTCGGCCGGCGGACGTTACCGTCGCTGCGCCCATTGGCGCCGTAGATCCAATGATCGAGTCCCCAGGTCAGACCGTTGGCGCGCAATTGCTGGTTGCCCTCGCCAAAGCCCGTGAACAAAACATGTTTCTCGTCGGCCTTGCCATCGCCATCGGTGTCCTGGAGAAACAGGAGGTCGGGCGACGCGGTGACAAACACCCCGTCCCGCGCCGTCAGCACTCCATTGGGAAAATTCAAACCGGCCGCAAATACCGTGGCCTGCTCGTAGCGACCGTCGTGATCGCGATCTTCCAACATGCGGATCCGCCCGGCGATCGGCCCCAGCGGATAGTCGATCATTTCGGCCACGAACAGCCGCCCGTCGGCGTCCCAGGAAATCGCCACCGGGCTGTCCAACTGCGGCTCGGCCGCCACCAGTTCGACCGTCAAGCGCGGGTCGGCCAATTGAAACGTGGCTAACTCTTGTTCCGGCGAAAGGGGCGTCTCGCGCACCGCGTCGGCACGGCCCGCATCGACTCCAGCCGCACCGATCGCCAGCAGTCCCGAAATTACAATCCGGGCCCCGACGCGCCGACAGGCCTGAGTGAGACGTCCGCGCATGGGATTTATGGCCGGGCCAACTCCTCGAGCATGCCGACGACGCTATCGGCAATGCGTTCGCCCGTGCCCGGCTCGGCATAGCTGTGCAGCCCCATCCAGGTCTGATACCCGCCTAACTCGTGCGCTTCGAGGTTCGGCAGATAGCCGATCCAGTCGTTGGCCAACTCGGCGACCATCGTGTGAGGAAACGGCGAACGTTTCTTGATGTCCAAGCCGAAGATCGTGAAGTACTCGGCCGGCACGCCCACGATCGCCACGTCGCCGATCCGGATCGCCTGCAATACCGTTTCGCGGGTTTTGCCCTGCTCGGGTTTGAGTTGGCGCCGCATATTGCGGAACACCTCGATGACGCCGTCGGCGCCCGCGGGTATTCGTTTGCGACAATAGCTGGAAACTTTTTCGTCTTCGACCGATTCGTCGAAAGTGCGAACTTTGAATGAAAATGGACGCTTGATGGAAATCAACTTCGTGACCGCCTGGGGCTCGGCCTGGCTCAGGGCCTCGGTCACGGCCTTCTTCATGCGCCGCACCGCTTCGTCGGTCGAAACGCCGGTAATGTTGTGCGTCGAGCCCGAGGCCCCTTCGAGAAACGACACGGTGCCGCCCAGTTCGGTTTCCAGTTCCTGGGCGGCCAGGCCGTAGAAACTCGGCGAGCGGACGCCCGGCTTGCGCGTGCCGATGGTGTGGGTCGAATGGTTGTAGATCAGCGCCCGCAATTTTTGATCGCTTCCGCGAAAGGCCAGCACGGGCAGTTGCGGATCGAACGGTCCGGTATGACGCAAGGCATCGTTCTCGGGTCCGGTCCACCAGATCGTGTTGTCGGACAAGAGCACGCGGCTGTTAGCGCCGACCGTGTCTTCATGGCCCAGCTTGTACAGACATTCCGACTCGCCGCCGTCCAGCCGGGCGTTGGCTTCTTCCACCGATTTGACGATCGCGTCTTGCACGCGTCTGACGAACACGTCGTCGCGCACATAGCCGTGGACCGTGGCCGTGCAGGGGGCGTGGTGCGTGTGCGTGGCGTTGACCAGCACGTGGTCCGGCGGAATGCCGGTCGATTTCTCGATTTGCGCAAGCGCCGCGTCGACAAAATCGCGAGTGACGAACAACACGTCGGCGGCCACGATGGCCACCTTGGCCGCGCCCGGCTTTTCCAGCACCACCGCCACCACGCGCAGCAGCCCCTCCTGGCCGGTCGCCTTGCCTGGCCCGATGCCGCCGGCGATGACCATCGAATCGTCAGCCTCGAGGTTCACGGCCGCCGCGCCGGCGCGTAGGTCGGCGGCAGGTAACGGGGCCGCCAACAGGCTCGACCACAAGACGGCAATCAACGCCAGCACTCGCATCATGTTTGCTCCTGACGCCGCAAGGCAGCGAACTTTAACCACGACGTTATTTTTTCATCAACCAGATTTCCGAGACCTGGCAGCCGCGGCCGTTGTCGCCCAGGTTGGGCTCGCGGTACCAACTCAAATTCAGCTCACCCGAGCGGGTGGCCGCGGCCGGAATGTCGAACTCCACCGGGCCGGGGGGCACTTTCTTGGCGATCAACGGATGGATTTCGATCGTGTCGTTGGCCTGGCAGCGAATTTTCTTGCGCGGGCCGTCGCCACCGTAGACGACGCGAATTTTGTATTGGGCCTGGGGGTCCAACTGGTCGTAGTGCATCCGCAGCGGCGCGTCGAGCAGGGATTAGGCATGATCTTTCCAGCTCATGCGCATGGGTCCGAAGCCGGCGAAGCCCGTGTGCGATGACTCGAGAAACGCCGGGTCTTTTTCAAAGCCGGGGCCGACGACCAAATGGGGCTGGACGTGCAGTTTGCCCAAGTCGTCGTAAAACCCGCCGGGCCCGGGGTTGGTCCAATTGACGATTTCGTCGATGCCCCGCAGGCGTTCGGCCTCGACACTCACGCTGCGCAAGGCCGCGAAGCGCTCCTTGAGCCACAGGCGGTTATTCAACGGCACGTCGAGCGTGTCGAGCGTCGCGCCGCGATCGACGCCGATCGCCTGGTATTTCGGCACGCTGGTTTGCATTTTGATGCTGGCAAACAAATCGTCGGCCAATTCGAAGATGCGCGCGCGCCAATCGGTCGCCACGCGCTCCAGGGCCGAATCCAAAATCGTTTCCGCCTCGGCCATCGCCGCTAGAGCCCCGGTCTGGCCGGCGGTGCGCAGTTGGTCCATGGCCCGGTCTTCCAGTTGCGTTTCGCGGATCAGACGGGCCCGCACATAGGCGTCGTAGTACGCGCGATAAAGCGCCTGTTGGAACCGCCAGTTCTTCAACACTTCGGGCGGGGCCGATTTTTCCATCGCTTGAAACTGCTCGAGCGTCGCATAGACGCCCTCGTTGGTCGCCAGCGCGCCTTGCCAATTGCGCTCCAGTGCCAAGAGCCCCTGGGCGAAATCGTCGGCGTAGCGGTCGCCGATGTAGTAGCGGCCGAACTCGCGCAGGATGTCGATCACCGGCGCGTCGGGGTTCCAGCCCAGCCCGCTCCAGACGGCTTTGTTCACGTCGTCGTTGCAGCCCTCGGAGTACGTGAGAAAGCCGATGGTATGCGGTTGCAGCAGGCGAAAAATCGTGGCCTCGCCCAGCGGCCGCGGATTGATCGCCTCGCGATTCGAAGTCAGGGCGTGCGCCACGTCCCAGTCGGGCACCGGATATTGGCACTGCCGGCTGTGGGTGATGTCGGGATAGTGGCGAATCGGATATTTGGCCGGAATCGCCGCGCGCAACTGCTTGAGGCTCACCCGCACCTGCGGGCCAAAAACCACGCCGCTCAACCAGGCCGGCTCCGAGCGCACGATGCCGTAAAACTCGTCCAGCCACGACTGATTGAAGCCCTGTGGCGAAACCCACATCTGGGCCCGGGGATGGTATTTGTGGAGCGATTCGGTCTGCTTCTCCAGCAGCGCCATCAAGTGCACCGGTTGCGTGTGGCCCGGGTCGCCGCCGGGTACGAAGATCGCGTCGATCCGCGGCAGTTTTTGGAAAACTTCGGCCCATTCGCGAATCGAGGCCTCGACCACCTTTGGTTCGGAATACTTTCCGTCCATGGCCGGAAACCAGATCCACACATCCAGGCCATAGGCGTCGGCCAACCGCGACATGCCAACCATCATTTCCAACGGCGGCAGCGGAAAATGCGGACTGGTGGCGTCGTCATCGGTCCGCGGCGGAACCAATTCGATCGCATTGCAGCCGAACACGGCCAGGTCGCGGTAATATTGTTCCCATTGGGCCAGATCCCACGCGTCGTAACTATTGGTTTTCGGCCGATAACCGAGCTGATGCCCTCGCAGGGGATATGCCGGCGCGCTGGTCACGTTCAGATCGTCGTCCAACGTGATTTTGCCGGGGTTCAGGTGCATGTGGCGCAGCAAGTAGCCGACGCCAAACAACACGCCGCGCGCGTCGTTGCCGACCACGGCGACGTGCGGGCCCTTGCCGCGGATCCGAAATCCTTCGGCCTTGCCGGCGGCCTCACGGCTCAATACCTCGTCAACCTTACCGGCAAAATTTGCCAGAGACGCGGCCGGGCCGACCGCCAACACCGGCTCGCCGCCAGCGGGCCAGGCGTGGCTGACCTGCCAGCGGATGCTCGTCCGCTTGAAGACTTCGTCTAGCAACAGTTCGACGGCCTTCTGCTCTTGCAGCGAGAGATCGGCCGGCGTCACCACGATCGCCCGGCTCAGATCGACCGCCAAGCACGGAATCGCCGCGGTCAGGAGAAACAGACAGGTCAACGCGGTTGGCATTCGCAGCGTCATCGATTCGCCTTTATCATGGAGTCGTGGGGCGGCGCGGTATCGCGCGGAAGGATCGGCCGGGTGTTTATTCTGACCTGCCGCGGAGCGCCCAGCAAGCCACGAGATGCCGCGACGGGGCGGCGGAAGGGGCCTGCGGCGTCCGCCGGCCGGGGCGCCGTGGCGCGCAGGAGGTCGCTATTTGCGACGCAAATGGCCGGCGCTGGACTGGAAGTATTTCTTCCGCCGGCTGTCGACCGCGGCGGGCTCGTCGGTCTGGCGATTCTTCAGGTCTTCGAAATTGGCCAGACAGATGCGGCAGCCGGAAACTTCCAGATGAAACTTCACGTGACCGGCCACGTCGTCGCCCAGCACGCGCAACAGGTAGCTGCCCAACTGCTCGCGCGAAGGACAACTTAGCCGGTGCCGCCGCCAGATCTCGCCCAGCGAATGCACTCCGGCGTCGCGGCGCGCGTTAAGCTACGACAAGCCAGCGTCGTGGCGGGGCGCCACGTTCGGCGAGTTCGCCGGCCTACGAGCGGTCGCCGCGCGAGGGCCGGCGCTGCGGGCCGTGAAACGCGCGGCCTGCCCGACGGCTCAC